>CAZUXS010000123.1:0-6204 GCA_964624605.1 uncultured Lachnospiraceae bacterium
GTTCTTACACCTGAGCAGGCTGACAGAGCTGTTGCTGCAGGTTCAAAGTTCATCGTATCACCGGGTCTTAACCCAAAGGTTGTTAAGCATTGCCTTGATAAGGGTTATGTTATCACACCGGGTACAGCAAACCCATCAGATGTTGAAGTTGCTATCGAGCTTGGTCTTGAAGTTGTTAAGTTCTTCCCTGCTGAAGCTGCAGGCGGTATCAAGATGATTAAGTCTATGGCTGCTCCTTACACAAAGATGAGATTTATGCCTACAGGCGGTATCAATGCAGACAACCTCAACAACTACCTCTCATTTGATAAGATTATCTGCTGTGGCGGTAGCTGGATGGTTCCAAAGGATGCTCTTAACGCAGGCGATTTCGATAAGATTACAGACCTCTGTAAGGAAGCTGTTCAGTCTATGCTTGGTCTTGAAGTTGCTCACGTTGGTATCAACGCAGCTAACGAAGCTGAGGCTACTGAGATTGCTGATAAGTTCAACAAGCTCTTCAACTTCCCAATCAAGAACGGCAACTCTGCTATATTTGCATCAAGCGGTATCGAAGTTAGAAAGTCACCATTCAAGGGTGCTAACGGTCACATTGCTATCAAGACAAACTACGTAAACAGAGCTATCAGATATATCGAAGCTATGGGCGGCGAGTTTGATTACGATTCAGCTGTAGAGAAGAACGGCAAGATTACTGCTATCTACCTTAAGGAAGATATCGGCGGTTTCGCTGTACATCTTGTTCAGAAATAATTTACATACTATGTATTTTAAGGGTTACGGTGAAAACCGTAACCCTATTTTTTCGGAATAAAATCCCTCTTAAATTTTCACAAAAAAATACCCTGCCGATTTTCGACAAGGTATTTTTCTTAATTTCAAATTTTAATATCCGATTACGTTACCTTTATTGATAAAACGGGTCAACAAACGGCTCATTCGGATTTGGTGTATAAAAAGTGTTGTTATTCATATTTTGAGAATTTATTACATTTGAAAGTCCAAATGTTTCGGGTGTTGCCATACCCTCGGCAATTGCTCTCTCCCTCATTGAAATATAGAACTGTGCCTTTGTTGCCTGAATATACGGCGTCAGGAATAAATAGCCCAAACCACAAGTGAGCAAACAAAGCAAAATCCAACCGATAAACGTCCAATAGAGAACAAAGGCTTTCCACTTGTAACCCCTCATAATATTACGGCTCAATTGCAGTGCTTCCTTTGTTCCTATATTGGGATTATCACTTATAATATATGGCACAAGCATGAGATTATATGATTCAATTATACCCGGGATTATAAAAAGCAATGACCACAATCCCACATATAAATCCCTCATAAACATTGTTTTTACATTTTTAAGATAATTATTATTCTTCCTAAATACAAAGAACATATCTTCTACTCTTCCCTCTTTGCTATCGTCTGCCGCATTGAGCAGAAATCTCCTCACACCTATATTTACGGGATTTGTAATAAAGCAGTTAAAAGCAATCACACAAGCTGCTATTATAAGCCATATCACAAAAAATAAAACAACTAACCCAAGTGCAACCACAGCCTTTGAACTATCCAACGTATTGCCCGTCGTATTATCGGGAAGTATTCCCGGAGGAAGATTATCAATATCCGGAACATCCCCAATATTCGGAACATCCTCAATATCCGGAATATCTTCGATTGATGTCATCACGGCATTTGATTCACCCCTATATATTGTTTCACCTACATTTCCATCCGGAGTGTTGTTCTGATAAAAATCTATAATATCATCCATATCATCATCGGCTTTTTTCTCACTGCTTCCCGTATCGTAAAAGAATAATCCATACGGTATACCAATGCTTGTGGACAATTTTTTGTTTTGACCGCCGCCCAAAATGCCAAAAATCACACAAACAAGCAATGTCAGCCAATAGGATGTCCTGAGAACATTTCTTGCCCTACGCCTTAATTCTGAATAACCCGGAAAATTGTACATATAATTTGCCCCCTTTTTATAAAAAAATCCTCATATAAAAGGAAAGCTTGTCACTACCGACAAGCATTTCCAAATTTTACCTTACCTTACATTATCATATATCTTTGACATAACAACAGCCGCCTGTGCTCTTGTTGTGTTTGCCTTTGGCTCAATATTGTTGCCTGTGCCGTTTACATAGGCTGCATCAACCATTGCCGCAAGGCTTTCCTGTGCATAAGCGGAAATATCGTCCTTATCCGCAAACTTATCAAGAACCGCAACGTCACCGCTTATTTTTTCACCATTTGCAAATTCAAGTGCTTTCTTTGCAAGAATCATCATATCCTGCCTTGTTATTTCACTTGCAGGTGAGAATGTGCCGTCACCGTTGCCGCTTGCAATACCGAGTGCCTTTGCCGTATTTACCGCATTTGCATAATAAGCATTGGGGTCTACATCACTGAAACCATCTTCCTGCGGTGCAATTTCTTCACCTATTGTTTTCAAAAGCATAATTATGAAATCTGCTCTTTTGATGTTGTTTGCCGGCTTGAAGCTACCGTCGCTGTAACCGTTTATAACATTGTTGCCGGCAAGCGACTCTATATAAGGGACTGCCCAAGGATAATTTTCAATATCATTGAAAAGTCTTTCGTCACTTGTTGTGCTCTCGGTTGTTTCCTCTTTTGTTTCGGAAACTTCCTCTGTTGTCTCCTCCGTGGTTTCTTCCGTAACAACGGTTGTTGTTTCTTTTGAACTGCCGCTGCCGCCACCACTTGAATTATTTGATGAAGTTGTTGTTTCGCTTACCGTTTCGGTTGCCTTTGTGGTTGTCTCATCCGTATCGGCTGTGTTATCACTTGCACCGTTACCGACAACAACATCAGCCTCGCAGCCGTTAATTGTTACATTTACTGCTCCAACATCTTCACCAAAGCGATTTGACAATGCCATTGAAACAACCTTAAGCTTTGTTTCGCCGTTACCGACAGCCTTGAATTTCAAACCGAAAAGTCTGCCTGTGCCCTCCATGCTTTTAAGATACTGTTTACCGTTTATCAACTCAGCCTCGGAAATAAAAGCATTCAGAATAATATTGCCTGACTCATAAGCCTTTACACCCTTGCTCTCATTCTGAACTCGGCTGTTTATAAATGAGTAAGTAAAAAGCGGAAAGCTCTCATCGTCGCTTTCGTATGTCATTATACCTTCAACATTGCTGTCAAGCGGCTGAGCCTGTATAACCTTTGGGTCGTACTCAACCGTAAGTGTGGCATTGTTGAAGCCTGCCGGATTTTCTGTGACATCAACAATTGCGTCAAACTCTTCACCCACCTCAACATTATAACTGCTCTGTTCAAAATCAAGTGTAACCGTTTCCGCTGCGAATACACCGATATTGCAAACAGATGCTGCCATAATGCCGGCAAGCAAACCTGCAATAAATTTTTTCATAATGTTTTCCTCCGTTTTGTAGTATTCTATTGTATTTTACCACAAAATCTCTAATATTTCAATATATTTTTGTCTGATATTGCCCTAAGATTTGAAACATCCTCTATGGCAAATATGTGTAATTCGTCCGATGTATAGCTATTCTTACTCACCGATTTATAGTACACACCGTCACTTGTTGATATATTCACAACGTCACAGCCGCTAAACCTGCTGTTGTTGAAATAGGTAAGCACCATACTTCCCTTTTTAAATGAAGAATTTGCAAACATTTTCACATTTAAGCCCGAACTTGTTTCGTATATCGGTGATATAAAAACTTCTTCATCGCTCTCCAGATAATCGGCACAGGATAAGGCCTTCACATATCCGTAGCCCGCATAATCCTTACCACTTTGCAAAATATCTATAGTGCCTGCCTTTAATACATTTCTGAATGTTGTAAGTGTCATATTACTGTTCTTTTGTACAAGCAATGCCGCAATACCGGCTACAACGGGTGATGAAAACGAGGTACCCCTTCTTGAAGAATAGCCACCCGAATTAACAGGTACATAAAACTCGCCCTCCGTCACAACATCAACCTTTGTGTTTCTCTCCGTATAGCTTGCAAGAGTGTAGTCGCTGTCTACAGCTCCCACGGATATTGTGGAATCGTAGGCGGCAGGATAGCAATAATCGTTTGTTCCGTAGTTTCCGGATGCACACACAATTATTGCACCCTTTGCGGCAGCATACTGCACAGCCGAATTCAAAGTTCTGACCTCCATTTTTGTGCCTGCGCTTATGTTCATAACCTTGCAATTATATGTATCCACGGCTGCATATATTGCCGAAATTACATTTGATACGGTGCCGGCATTTGAATCCATAACAACAAGCGGCACGTATGTAGCCTCCGGAGCTATGCCCGCAATGCCCTTTCCGTTATTGGGCGTTGCACATAAAATACCCATAACCGATGTGCCGTGATTCAGATTATCCGTCACATCCGTATTATTGTCCAGAAAGTTATAGCCTGTTTCTATATTGGCATTTTTCAAATCCTCATGTGAAAGATTAACACCCGAGTCTATAACTGCAACTCTCACGCCCTTGCCATAGCCGTATTTTTTCTGCAAACCCTCTATCTCCGCATTTTGAAGATAGGTTTGTGAAGAGGCATAAGTGTCATCAAAGGAAAACGGCACTATAGGAACATCCTCTTCTATATATTCGGTCATTCCATTTTCCTGCATTTTTTTTGCAGTATCCTCATCCACCGTGTATAGGTTGTTTTCACTTGAAATTTCTTTTAAATCACTTTCAAGCGAGTAAGGCATTATAGCATCATCCTTAAGCTTGACAATATATCTTTCACCCGCATATACCCTTGTGCACAGCATAAGCAAAAACAGAGACATCAGTGCAAACAATTTCTTCATATTAAAACATCTCCTTTAATCTTGCGGAAGAACAGGGTTTTCAATTTCCTTACGCATCATATCGTAGGGTTGAACCTCCTTATCCACCTTAAGCTTCACAATCTGCTGTGCATGAGGTGCTTGAGTGATTGCGTTGCCGTCATTATCGTACATTTCATTTATTGTCTGTGTAAAAACTTCGCCGCTGTGGCGCATAAATTCAACCTCATCGCCGACAACAAATTTATTCCTTTGTTCTATTGTTGCCATACCCGTTTTTTCATCATAGTCAAGCACCAAGCCTATGAAATCATAGGTTCTTATATATGAGCTGTTTGTGTAAATCTGCTCATTCTTCCCCGGCTTGCCGTAATAAAATCCCGTTGTATAGCCACGATAGCTTGCCTTTGAAACCTCACCTATATAGTAATCAAGCTTACTCTTATAAATCTCGGGGTCTTTGAGATAATCGTCTATAGCCTCACGATAAGCTCTTATAACCGTGCCTACATAAAAACTTGTCTTTATTCTTCCCTCAATTTTAAGGCTGAACACACCCGCTTTTTCAAGCTCATCGATATGCTGTATCATACACAAATCCTTGGAGTTGAAGATGTATGTTCCTCTGTCTTCCTCCACAATAGGCATATACTCATTCGGTCTTGTACTCTCCGTGACGTAATATTGCCACCTGCAAGGATGTGAACACGCACCCTTATTTGAATCTCTGCCGCTTAAGTAATTGCTCAAAAGGCAACGACCGCTGTAGCTTATGCACATAGCGCCGTGCACAAAGGCTTCAATTTCAAGTTCTTCGGGAATTGTATCGGATATTCCTTTTATCTCCTTAAGAGAAAGCTCCCTAGCCATAACAATTCTCTCCGCACCGAGTTTGTGCCAGAAAAGAGCCGTTTGGCTGTTTGTATTGTTTGCCTGCGTGCTTATGTGTATCGGCATATTCGGCACGGTTTCCCTTGCCAAAGCAAACACACCGGGATCTGCAATCAAGAGTGCATCCACACCTATCTCCTCAAGCTGCTTGAAATAATCCGCCATATTTTCAAAATCTTCATTATGAGCAAAAATGTTGCAGGTTACATACACCTTTACATTTCGTGCGTGGGCAAATTCAACGCCCTCTTTCATATCCTCGTAGGTAAAGTTTTTCGCCTTAGCTCTGAGGCTGAAACTCGTACCTCCCAAATATACGGCATCCGCACCGTAAAGCACCGCTATTTTAAGCTTTTCCAAATCTCCCGCAGGAGCAAGCAATTCCAATCTCTTATTCATGTTCTTACCTCAATCCTTAATTTTCTGTATAAGTGCAACTCCGTCACCTATTGTCAGTATACTTGTTCTCAACTTATCATTATGTGATATTTC
>CAZUXS010000124.1:0-6008 GCA_964624605.1 uncultured Lachnospiraceae bacterium
TTCTCCCACACGGTACAGGTAAGACTGTAAAGGTTCTCGTATTCGCTAAGGGTGCAAAGGCTGACGAGGCTGAAGCTAACGGCGCAGATTACGTAGGTGCAGAGGATCTTGTTGCAAAGATTCAGGGCGAGAACTGGTTCGATTTTGATGTAGTTGTTGCTACACCTGATATGATGGGTCTTGTTGGTAGACTCGGTCGTGTACTCGGACCAAAGGGCTTAATGCCTAACCCTAAGGCAGGCACAGTTACTATGGATGTTACAAAGGCAATCGCTGATATCAAGGCAGGTAAGATTGAATACCGTCTTGACAAGACAAACATCATCCACGTTCCTGTTGGTAAGGTTTCTTTCGGCGCTGAAAAGCTTCAGGAAAACTTCAGCACACTTATGAGCGCAATCCTTAAGGCTAAGCCATCAGCTGCTAAGGGCACATATTTGAAGAGCGTTGTTCTTTCAACAACAATGGGTCCAAGCGTTAGAGTTAATGCTACAAAGATTACCGAATAATTAAATTAAAATAAAATGTGTGTTAAAAAGCTGTCGCATTGCGGCAGCTTTTTTTGTGTATACAATAAATCGCACTCAAAGTTAAATTTATACTTGTTATAAATACCCTCATCGGTTATAACTTCTTTAAAAACCATCATTTATTAATAATGTTGGTTTTAACATAAAAATCATTAAATGAAATGAACATTTTTAACAAGGATAAAATATAAAGTTATTGACAAATAAGTTTTGAAATGTTAAAATTTAAACAAGATATTGTATTTTTTTACAAAAAATAAAAATCAGACAGCTTTTGCCTGCATTGCAACAAAAGCATCATAATGCAAAAATAGCCTGTCGGCTGAAAAAAGAACGAGAAAATGATAAAAATATGAGTGAAGAAAAAAATAATAACATAAAAGATGAGAATATTGATATCCGAATTGCAACAGTACCACACGATGAGTACAAGAATATTTGCGGCAAGAAACATAAAAAAGAATGTAAAAAAATCGTCGGAATAAGATTTGCTGTTATTTCAATTTTGATATTGCTTTTTGTTGCGGCTGTAATCGGCATAGCTGTGTATAGAGCAAACGGCAATAAATCGGAAACAACCGATTCACCGATTGAACAAACCATTCAAACAGTGGAACAAACCACCACCGAAAGCACCACATACAGCAAAAGCACACAAGCCGCAACCACTGCCGCAAAAGATACGGCTGTAAGCGGCGGTGCAATTGTTATATCTGCCGAAGATAACGCAAAAATAGATGCCCTACTCTCAAAAATGACACTTGAAGAAAAAATAAATCAAATGTTTATAATCACACCCGAAGCTTTAACCGGCGTAAACACTGTTGTTGCATCGGGTGAAACAACAAGGGCGGCACTTAAAAAACACCCTGTGGGTGGTCTTATATATTTCACCGCAAACATAGAGAGTGAAAAACAGACAAAAGAAATGATATCATCACTAAAAAAGATTGCAGGTGATGAATGTTCTGTGCCCTTATTCGTGTGCATAGATGAAGAAGGCGGTCAAGTCGCAAGACTCGGCAACAGCAAAAACGTAAACGTACCCAAGATTTCATCCATGTCGGCAATAGGTGCAAGCGGTGATGTGAGCAAAGCCTACAACGCAGGCATGACGATAGGCACATATCTTTCTGATTACGGCTTTAATTTGGATTTTGCCCCTGTTGCTGACGTGATAACCAATCCGCAAAATACGGTTGTGAAAGAAAGAAGTTTTGGCAGTGATGCCGAAAAAGTGGGACAATTTGCAATCAAACTTTCGGAGGGACTTAACAGCAAAGGTGTTTATTCCTGCTATAAGCATTTCCCCGGGCACGGTGCAACAAAGGACGATACCCACGAGGGTTTTGCCTACACAAACAAAACATATAACGAGCTTGCACAAAGTGAACTTAAGCCCTTTGAGACGGCAATAAACAACGGTGCGGATTTTATAATGGTAGGCCATATTTCCGTACCAGATGTGACGGGCGATAATACCCCCTCTTCACTTTCATATACTGTTATAACCGATATATTGAGGGAAAAAATGGGTTATCAAGGTATAGTCGTTACTGATTCACTTGCGATGGGTGCAATAAGCAATTATTACAAATCAAACGAAATATCCGTAAAGGCGGTTGAAGCCGGTGTCGATGTGTTGCTTATGCCTGCCGATTTTGAGGAGGCATATAACGGATTGCTTACGGCGGTAAAGTCCGGAAGAATATCCCAAGAAAGAATAGACCAATCTTTAAGAAGAATTTTGTATAAAAAGTTGAATTTGAGGTAATTACGAATGTAATGTATAAAAAGGAGTGCGATATTTATGAGATGTCCAAAATGCGGAAACGAAGTTAATGAAGGTATGTTATTTTGCACAAAGTGCGGTGCAAGGCTCTCAAACAACAACATAGATTATGAAGGCAATCCCTTGCCGCATAGGAGTCGTCAATCCTCATCAAAACAAAGTTACACTCCAATATACATAGCAGTTAGCATTACGGTGGTTGGATTCCTTATGTGCATAGCAATTGTGCTTGCTTCATCAAGCAATAACAATAAAGAGGTTGTTTATGATGATGAAACCACTACAACTGTTGAAACCGAAACCGAGCCTGTAACACAGGTGGAAATTGTCACTCAGGTTGAAGTGGTAACAGAGGTTGTAACCGTACCGGTAGCAACACCTGCACCTGCCGCACAGGCAGTGACACCCCCACCCACACAGCAAAATAATTATACGGATGAAATATATTCCCTTATTTCGGGTGCATACAGCATAGGTTGGGTACAGGCGACAAACACTCATAACGCAAGTTATTTATTGCCTTATACAACAGCCGATACACAGGCATACAGTATTCTCGGGGCGCAATATTGGCAGCAAAAGCCAAATGTATCTTTCAACTATATCAATAACGTGCAGATTTACAATATAGTGCAGCTGTCCGAGTGGGATTATCAGGTGTACGTTTCTTATGATTACGAGCTTTACAATGCTTCCACCGGAAAAGTAACAAGCAAAACGGAATTAACCATTGATGAGGTGCATAGTACCGGTGGTGAATTTATATTGCAATCACATAATTGGAAGAATGATTTACCTCTTGGCAGCTATGTTTCTTTGAGCAGCTTCCAATAAATATGAGTTTAAATACTGTTATTGTACGTCAAAAAAAATAACCAAACGGGAACAGTTCACTAAGTTCTGTTCCCGTTATACATCGATTTTTGGTATTTACACAAAACTTGAAACGAACTCGGAAAATTGCCGTTCAAACTCCCATTTCCTGTAGCTTTCTTCTTATTCTGTGATATGTACTCTCACTCACACCCATTATTTTCATCGCCTCTTTCACGCTCAATTCCTTTTTTCTTATCCTTTTGTAAATCGCCACGTAGTCCATAGGGTCGTATTGTTCTCTTCTGCCAAACTTCACCCCTCGCATCCTCGCTGCGGTAATACCCTCCGCCTGTCTTTCTCTTATATTTATTCTTTCATTTTCCGCGACGTATGAAAGCAGCTGCAACACCAAGTCACTTATCAATGTCCCCAGCAAATCCTTATCTCTGGTTGTGTTCAATATAGGCATATCCAATACCACGATATCTGCATTTTTAACCTTTGTTATCATTCGCCACTGTTCCAAAATTTCATTGTAATTTCTACCCAGCCTGTCAATGCTTTTTATGATGAGAATATCTCCCTCTTTCAATTTGTTTACAAGCTTTTTATAATTTGTCCTTTCAAAGTTTTTTCCGCTCTCTCTATCCACAAATATCTTGTCTATCTCTTTATCCCATTCGTTCAATGCAATAAGTTGCCTATCCTCTCGCTGTTCCTTGGTGGAAACCCTCACATATCCGTATTTCATACCTTGCCCCCTTGTGCACTTGCCGCCTTTTAAAAAAATTCAATATATTGCCGTATAATTGACATCTGTATATTTATTTTACAACTTTTTACAAGCATTGACACAAAAAATAAAATTGTAATTATCGTGCGCCAATACATATCATACCAATCACATATCCCATCCGTTCATTCAACCACATTCGATTTTTATTCGTTTATTACAACAATTTTTATATACCCTGTCAATGGTAACCGACAATTTTCCGCTGCAATAGCATAACCGCCTTTTTCAAGTGCACCGCCTCTGTATTAAACGGAAATATTTTTTTACACACAAAAAGCGGTACTTCACACTCTGCAAAGCACCGCTTTTCATTCAACTTAATTTATATTTCAATTCTCTTATCTTACAGCACTTCACCTGTATTAAGGTCAACCTTAATAACATCATCGCCTGTTCTGTCATCCTTACCGTAAACGCTTTCTTTGAAACTTGTTGTTATTGTAGCGATATTATCATCGGATATTTCAACATTAACATCCTGTACGAAACTATATGGTATCAACTTATCCTCGCTGTCCCCCTGAGCATCATAGAACTTGATTGCATCATCCTTATAGCTTGCGATAAATGAATCCACAACCTTTTTTGCAGAATTTTCAATCTGCGTATTAAGGCTTGCAATAGCATCCTCACCACCCGTGAACTGTGGATAGTAAGAAAGTGCATTTATGCAAACATCACCATCCGTACACTGTGCATTTGCTGAATATTCTTTAAGCTCATAACGTGAGTCATCACTCTTAGGCTCACCGCCGTGAAGTGCATTGAAATAGCCCTCTTCCGTCATTTTAGCACCGTCGGAGATACCATAGCTGCACAAAGCCACATCCTCACCGTTAATAAGATACATAACGGTAAACAAACCACTGCCATTATCCTTAATATCAATATCGATATTAAGCTCGGACTTGCCCGATTCATTTTCATTTGCAATGGTGGTTGCAACCTCTTTTGCATCCGCTGCAATATTCTTATTGAGCAAATCTGCAAAAGTATATACATCCGTTACAACGGGATAGCTGTATGTTACCTTTGACACACTGCCATCAACGGTATCTGTCTTTGTTTCATAATTTACCGCTTCGGGTGCTTCGCCCTTTATCTCCGGTGTTGTGACCGTTACTGTCCTTGTATTGCCATCCCAATCCACCTTAGCGCCGATACTCTCGGAAAGCACTCTGAGAGGTACCATAGTTCTGTCATTGATAATCTGAGCAGGCACGTCACTTTCAATCTCCGCACCATCATTAATATAAACTTTCGTGTCGCCGATTGTAATGCCTACAACCACGCCACCGAAAGAAGCCTCACAAAGGCGTATATCATTATGCCATGTTACATCTGCACCCATTTTTTCAAATGCCGCACGGAAAGGCACAAGAGTTCTGCCATCCTGTATAACAGGCTCCTGATCACCCGCAAAATCAACCGTTTCCCCATTTACAACCAACTTCACACCATCATCCGCAAATGCCGTAACACCCATAGCGGAAAACATAAGCATAGCTGCCGTAGTCAAAGCTAAAAGTTTCTTCATAAAAAGCGCCTCCTTAAAATACCGTGGCAATTAAATCCATCGTCAAAATTCACCAAGTTTCAAATCACATCTCTTGTGCATACGCACAAAGCAGATGAAAATAAAACATATTAATTATGTACTTATAATACCACAATTTTAAACTTTAGTCAATAAATACCGCAATTTTACTTAATTTGCTCATTAATTTTCATAAATCAACAGCACTTTTCATAAAAAACAAACTACAAATCCTAAGCTTTAATCACAATTAAAATAACAGTCATATTTTCACCCATAAATCAAAGCATCACCACTCGACAAAAATATTATACGATTTCATCGAAGCTATATGTGTCAGTTACCATAAACATATTTCCTACGAAAAGAGAGAAAAATACAATAAAGCTCCTTCCCGTACCCGTTGGGTTGCACCGCTGCAACACCGCTTGTACTCACGGAAAGAGCTTTATTAAATCAATAATTATTTATCACCATAGCCGTTTGGATGTGTGCTATGCCACTTCCAAGCTGTTTCTATTATCTGTGGCAAGGTAT
>CAZUXS010000125.1:0-5987 GCA_964624605.1 uncultured Lachnospiraceae bacterium
GAACCCTCCTCTGGAGTTTTGGAGACTCTTATTCTACCGATGAACTACGCCCCTTCATTATTTAAAAGCTGTCTGAACTTCAACAGCTTTTATAGTATACCATCTCAAAATAAGTTTGTCAATAGTTTTTTCAATTTTATTGATTTTTTTTTTGCCGTGTGTTATACTGTAAAAAAAATCGGAGGTGTGAGAATGAAAACAGCGGTTATTATTGTTGCGGCAGGCAGTGGAAAAAGAATGAAAAGCAAGGTGGCAAAACAGTTCATTGAATTGAAAGGCAGACCAATATTATCCTACACTGTCGAAAGCTTTGCCAAAAGTGAATATATATCAGAAATTGTAATTGTTACAGGTGAAAACGATGTAAACTACGTGAAAGAGGAAATTGCTCTCCCCTACGGCGGCAGTAAAATAAAAGCCGTTGTCAAAGGTGGCAGTGAAAGACAGTATTCAGTGCAAAACGGACTTGATGCCGTGAGCGATAACATAGATATAATAATGGTGCACGACGGTGTCAGACCCTTTGTGGATAACACCTGCATAAAAAACCTCATTGATTGTGCTGGCGAAAACAGTGGCTGTGTGCTTGGTGTTAAGGTAAAGGATACAATAAAGGTTTGCGATGAAAACGGCTATATAATCGACACCCCAAAAAGGGAAACACTGTGGGCGGCTCAAACACCGCAATGCTTTAAAGCCGATATATTGAAAAAAGCTTATATCAAAGCAAAATCCGAAAACTATCTTGGCACAGACGATGCCTCACTCGTTGAAAAAACAGGCATAAAAATCAAGATGGTGGAGGGTAGCTACGATAATATAAAAATTACCACTCCCGAGGATTTGTTTGTAGGCGAGAGAATTTTGGATAAAATATATTACAATAAAATATTGTAACCACATCAATCCGATTTGGTAATAATTTTGTATATAATAATTTCAAAAATAATTGACTTTTCTTTAAATTTATGTTATCACAAAGACAACAAGCGGGACTCCCTTACGGTTGTCCCTACTAAGTTTTTAGCTCTCACTGACGGGAGTACGAAAATACATGCCGAAAATAATCGCCATTACTTTGCTAGAGTTGGGGCGGTTATTTTTTTGCGACAATCATAATTGATATGAGTACAAATGACATGAAAAATCGGGGTGATTTATTCATATTAGTTTTTCGCCTCATCCGTCATTTTTGCTTGCAAAAATGCCACCTTCCCCGTAGGGGAAGGCTAATGGCGGCTACGCCGCTAAAAAAGCATTGAATGTATCATAACATACAATGGGTAGTTAGGCAGCTTGCCCCAACCACACCCATACGGGTGGGTGCAGGGGCAACCCGCCACATACTACGATGAGCCACTGCCCTCTCCGCCCCTGCCCGTTAGGGGTTCGGGGCGAATCGGAACGCCCCGAGGTTTTTGGTTCTTTTTTCCTAAAAAAGAACAATCTTTTTAACTAAAAATAAATCACAAACTAAAAAAAAATCATTTTCTAAAAATTACAGAAAAACTCAAAACTCAAAGAGCACTTTTTTTAATCCTTTGTTGCTCAACAAAAATTACTGTTCCCTATTAATAACCTCTAAATGCGGATACGGAATATCAATCCCATTCTTATCAAACGCCCTCTTAACCTCTTCATTCATATCATAGAACACATCCCAATAGTCCTCTGTTTTGCACCACACAAGCACTGCAAAGTCGAGTGAACTGTCATTATGCTTTTTAAGTCTGGCAACGGGCTTAGGGTCATCCAATATCTTTTCATTCTTAGCTATTACGTCCATCAATATATTTTTTACGTTATCAACATCACTTTCGTAATCCACGCTGAAAACCAAGTCCACACGTCTGGTTGGTGCGACCGAATAATTGACAACGGAAGAATTTGTAAGGCTACCGTTTGGCAGTGTTATTTTTTTATTATCCACAGTTGTTAAAATAGTATAGAAAACTGTTATACCGGAAACAACACCCGTATGCCCGTCTGCCTCAACCATATCACCAACTTTAAACGGCTTGAAAAACAGTATCATAAGACCGCCTGCAAGGTTACTGAGTGAGCCTTGCAAAGCAAGACCGACGGCAACACCTGCGGAGGCAAGCATTGTTATGAGTGATGCCGCAGGTATACCAAGTATAGCCGCCGCCGAAATAAGCATTACGGCATACAAAAGCAGTTTCACAAAGCTTTTAATAAAAGCCTGTATGTTTACATCTATTTTTTCGTACCATACGCTTTTGCATACGAATTTGATAAAAGCATTTATAAGTTTTGAGCCGACAAGCACAAGTATAACGGCGAAAAGCAATTTCATACCGAACTCTGCCGCAAGCTGTGCCGCAAAACTTATCAAATTTTCAATTATTTTTTCCATATTTTCCACCTTTTAAAAATCGGAGCCGAAATATATCGGCTCCGATTATATATCATTATATTAAAAATATCAATGACTTAGATTTATTCGGCATCTGTTGATTCCGCTTCAACATCGGCTTCAACTTCCGCCTCAACGTCAACTTCGGTTATATCATCGATTTTCTGCTCGCCGTCGACCTCCGGTGCGTTGTCGATTGCGTTATCCACAATCTCATCTATCTCTGTTTTTGGCTGTTCCTCGTCCTCATCGGTTGCATCGGGTTTATCAAGCTTAAGGTCAACCTTTCTGTATCTGTCCATACCCGTACCGGCAGGTATAAGACGACCGATAATAACATTTTCCTTAAGGCCGATAAGCTTATCGGTTTTACCCTTAATAGCAGCTTCGGTAAGAACTCTTGTTGTTTCCTGGAATGATGCCGCTGAAAGGAAACTCTCTGTTGCAAGAGATGCCTTTGTGATACCAAGAAGTGTTCTTATGCCGCTTGCTGTTTCCTTGCCCTCGGCAGCTGCCTCCTTGTTAGCATCCTCAAATTCAAGCCAATCAACCATAGCACCTGGAAGGAACTCAGTATCTCCGCCTGTTTCAACCTTAACACGCTTAAGCATCTGACGAACGATAACCTCGATATGCTTATCGTTGATATCAACACCCTGAAGTCGGTAAACTTTCTGAACTTCCTTAAGGATATAGTCCTGAACCTTCTTCTCGCCGTTAATCTGCATAATATCGTGAGGATTGATTGAACCCTCTGTGATTGGGTCACCGGCTTCGATGTAGTCACCATCGATTACGCACACACGAGAACCGTAGTTGATAGCGTATTCTTCGGACTCACCATAGTTTGTTGTAACGGTAACTCTTCTACTTTCAGGTGTACCACCGATTGAAACGGTACCGCTGATTTTTGAAACAAGAGCAACACCCTTTGGCTTTCTTGCTTCGAAAAGTTCTTCAACTCTTGGAAGACCTTGTGTAAGGTCGTTACCGGAAACGCCGCCGGTATGGAATGTTCTCATGGTAAGCTGTGTACCGGGTTCACCGATTGACTGAGCCGCAACGATACCAACAGCTTCACCTATTCTAACCATTCTGCCGCTTGCCATGTTAGCACCGTAGCACTTTGAGCAAACGCCGTTATGACACTTACAGCTAAGTATTGTTCTTATCTTAACCTTTGTTATGCCTGCCGCAACAACATCATCAGCCTGTTCTGAGCTAATCATCTTGTCCGCTTCAACAATAACTTCACCCGTTTCCGGATTTATGATATCCTCAACAGTGTATCTGCCTGTTATTCTGTCGTGAAGAGGCTCGATCATTTCCTGACCTTCCATAAATGCCTCAACTTCCATATAAGGAGCCTGTGTAGGATACTTTTCTATTCTTTCCTTAACCTGAACAAGGGTTGCACCGTTTGCAATCATTGCTTCGATTATTTCCGCACTGAGCTGACCGCCGTTTGCAACAATAAGCTCACCTGTTGCTGCATCAACTATGTCATCATTGCCCATGTAATAGAATTTATCGGCTCTTGCCACATCTATATCGGCAACATTTACAGTGCTGTGGTTGTATGAAATCTCGGGACGGATAGTATCCATACAATCCGTTTCTCTGATAATGATATCCTGTGATACATCAACAAGACGTCTTGTGAGGTAACCTGAATCGGCTGTTCTAAGTGCTGTATCGGAAAGACCCTTTCTGGCACCATGTGCTGAAACGAAGTATTCCTGAACACTAAGACCCTCACGGAAGTTAGCCTTGATAGGAAGTTCGATTGTTTCACCTGATGGAGAAGCCATCAAACCACGCATACCTGCAAGCTGCTTAATCTGTCTGTTAGAACCACGGGCACCGGAATGTGCCATGATGAAGATATCGTTATACTTACCGAGACCTGCGAGAAGTGCGTCCGTAATCTTACCATCGGCAATTTCCCAAGTTTCGATAACTTTCTTATGTCTTTCATCATCGGTCATAAGACCACGTCTGTACATCTTGTTTATCTTTTCAACTTCCTTATCAGCCTCACCAAGGTAAATTTCCTTTTCCTTAGGAATTTCCATATAAGATACGGAAACCGTAAGAGCCGCTCTTGTTGAATACTTGTAACCAAGACTCTTTATATCATCAAGCACAACAGCTGTCTTTGTTGCAGGGTGCTTATGAATACACTTGTTGATTATCTTACCGAGTTCCTTCTTTGTGCAGAGGAAGTCGATTTCATACTTAATCATATCCTCGTCTGTCTTTCTCTTTACAAAGCCGAGATCCTGAGGAATGATTTCGTTGAATATTATTCTACCCGGTGTGATTTCAACAACGCCGCTTATTGTCTTTGTTGTATCCTCACCGAATTCATTCTTTGAAGGCACTTCAACTTCTCTTCTTACAAGAACAGGCTCGTGAATATGAACCTTGTTTGATGCATAGTTCTGGAGCACTTCATTTTCATCCTTGAAGCACTTTATGAACTTGCTTTCATCACTTATAAGCTTTTCATTGTCCTCAAATACGATATCATTGCAGCCGTATCTTATGCTGCAAGGAGTAGCAATGCTATGCTTTCCGTCATCATTTACAAGCACAAGCTCATTAAGGCTTATGCAGTTATCTGAATTTGAATAGTAAGCTGCCACATTATCTCTGTCGATAATCTTAACGCTGTTTTCTGCAATAACTTCTGCCTTTTCAACATCATTTTCGGCATTAACCTCATTGAGTTCGTTGGCATTGCGCTTTTCTTTATCGAATATATATTCAACTATATCGTCAAAGTTGTGGATGACACTGCCTTCCATTACCTTGCTTACATTTGTTGTAACGGTAATGCTGCGGCTGTCCTTTTCATATACAAGCTTTATAGGCTCATAAAGTGAAACCTCGTGTCTGTTGTATGCGAGCATAAGCTTAAGCACAAGTTCCGCATTCTTTTCGGTTTCGGTTGCGGGAACATATTCCTTTGTAACAACCTCACCGTCAACTTCAACAGCTGCGGAATCATTTACAAGATTTTCATTGACAACAAATTCCTTAAGCTTGCTGTAAACCATGCTTATATCCTTTGCATTGCCAAACTCGTAAATTACACGAGCAGGAGTTGTTATAACTTTCTTATCTGAATTTTCTTCTTCAAGAACAACGTTCTGACGGAAAGAAATAACACCCTTCTTGAAATCCTTTATCATTGATTCCTTGTCGGTATATACAGGTGCTTCATAAGGAAGTACACTGTTCTTATCCATGATAAGATCCACATCAACATCTGCAAATTCCTCCGCATCACCGTTGATGTTTGTCATATTTATAATTCTTACTTTCTTTGCAAGCTCTTCCTTCTTAAGTGTAAGATAGTAGATACCAAGTACCATATCCTGTGCGGGAACGGTAACAGGCTCACCATCGGATGGCTTAAGGAAGTTGTTTGTTGAAAGCATCAAGAAACGGCATTCTGCCTGTGCTTCCACACTCAAAGGAACGTGGACAGCCATCTGGTCACCATCGAAGTCGGCGTTGTAAGCTGTACAAACAAGTGGGTGAAGCTTAATAGCTCTACCCTCTACAAGTACGGGCTCGAATGCCTGAATACCGAGTCTGTGAA
>CAZUXS010000126.1:0-5940 GCA_964624605.1 uncultured Lachnospiraceae bacterium
TCGGCTGTGAGGTTTATTGTGCAAACACGTCTTGACCTGTCATATTCCGCAACCGTACCTATTCTCACACCACTGCTTTTGGGTGAACTGCTCATCATATCAGTGCCTGCATAAGTGTGATAGTAACCCGTGTGTGAAGAACCGCCACGGTTGAATATCTGTGTAAGTTCTCGTATATCCTCACTGCTTACCTTGTTATCACCGCCAATGCAAGCCGCATCAACATACTTTCTATAGAATGAAACTACCCTTGCCACATACTCGGGGGCTTTCATTCTACCCTCTATTTTAAGGCTGTCTACACCGCTTTCCACAAGCTCATCAACCATTGTTGCCGTGCTTATATCCTTGGGTGAGAGCAAATATCCGCTTTTCACATTCATTCTGCCTTTGCCCTTGCATTTCACAAGTGAATATTCCATACGACAAGGCTGAGCACAACGACCTCTGTTGCCGCTGCGCTGACCTATAACACTGCTCATAAGGCAACGACCGCTGTAGCAAACGCAGAGAGCACCATGCACAAAGGCTTCAAGCTCTATTTCGGGATTTTCCTTACGTATCTTCTTTATCTCTTCAAGGCTTAATTCTCTTGAAAGCACCACTCTGTCAAAACCGAGTTTTTTTGCAAGTGCCACGCCCGATGAGTTATGTATTGTCATCTGTGTGCTTGCACTTACTTTAAGGTTTGGGAAGTTTTGCTTTATAAGAGTGAATATACCCAAATCCTGCACTATTACGGCATCTGCACCATAGCTGTCTATGCAGGATACAAAATCCAACACACCCGAAATTTCGGATTCTTTATATAATATATTAAGTGTCACAAACACCTTAACGCCCACCAAATGGCATTTCTTTATAATTTCCCTGAGTTCCTCATTTGAGGGATTGTCCGCATAGGCACGGGCATTGAAAAACTTGCCGCCTATGTATATGGCATCACAGCCGCCGTTGAGTGCGGCAACAACACTTTGTGTTGTGCCCGTAGGTGCAAGTATTTCAGGGCTTTTATGTAATCTTCCGTTATATTCGGTCATAAGTCCACCACCGATTGATTATTTATCAAATTCATTTATAAAATTATCGAGTTCCGCTTCTTTATCGGCAAGCTTCTTTTCAAGCTCCTCTATTTTTGCCTTAAGCTTTGCGCTTTCTTCGCTGTTTGCCGCCTTATTGGCATTCTTCTCCGCTATGTTGACAGCCTTTGTCAGCCTTGAATTTTCTTCCTTAAGCTGATGTATTGTGCCGTTTGCCGCTTTGAGCCTTATGGCAAGCTCATCTCTTTCCTTATTTACAGTGCTGAGTTTTATATTCTTCTCGGCTGATTTCTTATTCAATTCATTAAGTGCGGCATTTTTATCCGCAAGCTTCTTGCTGAGGTTGTTAAGTTCCTGATTTTTGTCATTTATCTTTCTTGAAAGTGCTGTGCTGTCCTCCGATTTCTTATCGAGTATAGCTGAAAGCTCCTCATATTTTGCGGCTGCACCCTCGTTTTCTTTCTTACTGAGTTCAAGCTCCGCCTTACTGTTTTGAAGCTCGGTTGTTGCCTGTGCAAGTGACTTTTTCTCCGTTTCAAGCTCGGCTGTCTTTGTTTCAAGCTCCTCGGTTTTCTTTGCAAGCTCGGCATCCTTATTGGCAAGCTCGGCATTTTTCTTTGCAAGTTCTTCAACCTTAGCGGAAAGCTCACTGTCCTTTTTTGCAAGCTCCTCCGTCTTGGCCGCAAGCTCAACATCTTTTTTTGCAAGCTCTTCCGTCTTTTTCACAAGTTCCTCTGCATCAGCCTTACCTTCTGATTGCTTTTTAAACTCGTCAAGCTCTGCCTTTGCTCTTTCTGCCTGTGCAATAGCCTCATCTTTCTGATTTATATATGACTTTATTTCTTTTTCTTTCTGCTGTAAAAGTCTTATAGCTTCGGATGTTTTTTGTGCAACTGCCGCTTTAAGCTCCTTGTTTTTAAGCTCCAGTTCCTTAACATTGGCAAAAGCCTTTTCTTCCTCTTTTTTGGCAAGTTCAAGTTCATATTGCTTTTCACTGAGTATTCTGTCGTTTTCACTCAGCTGTGAAAGACTGTATTTATAATCACCGTCCAGCTTTTCTTTATCCGTCACAAGCTTTTTATATTCGTTTGTTTTCGTCTGAAGTTGACTTGTTATAAGGCTGTAATCCTTTTTAACCTCATCAAGTTTCTTCTTCAGATTTTCATTCATTTTTGTTATTTCTTCAATCTGATGCCTGAGTTCATTCACAACCCTGTTGTATTCCTCATCATCCTTGCTTATTTCGGATTGCACGGGCATAGTTCCGTTCTTAGCCTTAAAAAGGTCATCCGCAATATTGAGTGCAAGTATAATGGGATAAGCACTGTTGCTCATAAACCTTCCCGCTGTTATATTCATTTCGGTCAGCATATAATTAAGCTTGTTATCTATATATCTTGAAAGCGTCCTTATATGTTCCTCACTTTCGGTCGCAGCAAGTTTATATATTTTGCCCCCAATTGTAACTATAAAGGTCTTTTTATCCTGTAGCATTTTAATCCCCCTGGTTAATTTTACAAAATTTCTATACTTTCCATTCATTATATCATATCACTACATAAAAGTTCAAGCAATTAAGAAAAATATAATCATTTTTTTGCGAAAAAAAACTGCCGCAACAACGACAGTTTTATATTGTTTATTTCATGGATTTGATTTCTTTATACATCATATAAAGGCATACAACAGCCGCCACACCGTCTGCAATGGGACCCGCATATAAAATGCCGTCTATGCCCATAAAAAGCGGCAATATAAGTATCAGTGGCAGTAAGAACAAAATCTGTCTTGTGAGTGAAAGAAACATACCCTTTTTCGGTTTGCCTATTGATGTGAAGAAAGATGAACAAATAGGCTGTAAACCGTTTAAAAACGTAAAGAATAAAAATATTCTGAAATATCTCACCGCAAAAAGCATATAATTTTCATCGCCCTTGCCAAAGAAAGCTATAATTTGACGTGGTGCGATTTGGAAAGCCAAAAATGCAAGTGTTGAAACGGTTGTGCCAACCGTCATTGCAAGCTTTATTACCCTTTTCACCCTGTCATAATTTCGTGCGCCGTAGTTAAAACCGGCTATGGGCTGTGTGCCCTGTCCTATACCTATTACCACCGAAAAATAAATTTGATTTATCTTTGATATTATGCCTGCACAGGCAAGGGGTATTGCCTCACCGTAGGATGAGAGTGCACCGTAATATCTAAGTGAATTGTTCATTGCTATCTGCACAATTGTGATGGCAAGCTGATTCACACAGGATGCCGCACCCAGTGAGGCTATCCTTTTCATTGCTTCGGGCTTTGGCTTAAAATATTTCTTTTCAAGCTTCATATTCTTAAAGTGCATAAGATACCAAATAACCATAGAAGCGGAAATCACCTGTCCCGTTACGGTTGCAATCGCCGCACCCCTCATATCCATATCAAAATAAAATATGAGTATGGGGTCAAGTATGGTATTTACTATAGCACCCGTCAGGTTACAAGCCATTGAATATGTAGGGCTTCCGTCCGCTCTTATGATATGCCCGCCACCCGTGGCAAGCAGGAAAAACGGAAAACCCAGTGAAGTTATGCCCGTGTAATCCATAGCGTAGGGCATAACATTTTGAGGTGCTCCGAACAGTACCAAAAGCTTATTCAAAAACAGCCTTACAACAACACAAATCACAGCACCCGAACCCACAAGCATAACCACCGCATTTGCGGGATAATATGCCGCCTTTTCCTTATCTCCGCTGCCCATTGCAAGGTTGAATGAAGATGCCGCACCTATTCCGCACAAAAGTGCAATTGCAAGGCAAAGCGTGCTGAGCGGAAAGGCAACATTTGTTGCCGCATTGCCCAACTCGCCTATTTTTCTTCCTATAAAAAACTGGTCAACTATGTTGTAGAGTGCACCCACAAGCATAGCTATTATACTCGGTACGGCAAACTTGCAAAGCAACCTGCCCACAGGGGCAAAAGCTAAAGGATTACCGTTTTCCGACTTTTTATCCATAATTGTATTCCTCTTTTCAAAACAGTGTTATTTTGCCTTTGGTAATTCAATAACCGGCTTTTTCTTGTTTTGTCTGAAAAGTACAATTTTTCTGCCTATAGTCTGAACAAGCTCACTTCTTGTTCTTTCCGCAAGCACATTTGCCATTTCCTTTATATCCTCGAAACAGTTATCGAGTACATTTATTTTTATCAATTCTCTTGCTTCAAGCGCCTCATCAGCGGACTTTACCACCTCCGGTGATGCACCGCCCTTACCTATCTGCACAACAGGTGTGAGTTTGCTTGCAAGACTTTTTAAATAAGCTCTCTGCTTACTTGTCATATCAACACTTCCTTATCTGTAAAACTCAAATTCAAGGTCATAAATTCTGACCGTTTCACCATCATTTATACCTGCTTCAATGAGGGCATCAACTATGCCACGGTCACGCAGATATTTTTGGAAGAAAGCAAAGCCCTTTTCCGTATCAATGTTGGTGTAGCCTATCATCTTTTCAACACCGACACCCTCAACAACATAGTAATCGTCGGATTCTTTTGTGATAGTGAAAGGCTCCGTATCCATATTTGTAACTTCTTCAAACTCATCGTATTCCTCATCGAATACAATATCCTCGGGATAATCTTTGAGTATATCCGCAACCATTGAAAGAAGCTCATCAAGACCGGTATTTGTTGCCGCACTTATAGGGAATACCTTATAACCCTCGGGTTCATACTTCGCCTTTATTTTTTCAAGATTTTCTTCCGCACCCGGAATATCCATCTTATTAACGGCAATAACGGTAGGACGCTTTGAAAGACCTTCCTTGTAGTTTTCAAGCTCCTGCTCTATTTTTTCTATATTCTCAATCGGGTCAACACCTTCAAGTGCCGCACCGTCAACAACGTGTATGAACACCTTTGTTCTTTCAACGTGGCGCAAGAACTCGTGTCCCAAACCTATGCCCTCACTTGCACCCTCTATAAGACCGGGGATATCAGCCATTACGAAATCCTCACCCCAACGGCTTCTGACAACACCAAGGTTAGGGCTGAGTGTTGTGAAGTGATAATTTGCAATCTTAGGGTTAGCATTTGTTACCATTGAAAGCAGTGTACTCTTGCCGACATTAGGGAAGCCTATAAGACCAACGTCCGCAATGAGCTTAAGCTCCAGTATAACATCATATTCCTTTGATGTTCTTCCTCTTTCGGCATAGCGAGGTGCCTGCCTTGTAGGGGTTGCAAAATGCTGATTACCCTTGCCGCCCTTGCCGCCTTTTATTATTATTTTTTCCTTGCCGTGCTCGGTCATATCCGCCATAACCTTGCCACTCTCGGCTTCTCTTATAACGGTACCTACGGGCACCTTAATGATAACGCTTGCACCGTCCGCACCCGTGCAATTTCTCTTGCCGCCGTCAACACCGTGCTCAGCCTTAAATATTCTCTTATATCTGAAATCCATGAGAGTGTTAAGACCCTCATCGGCAACAAAAACAATATCGCCGCCCTTGCCGCCGTCACCGCCGTCCGGACCGCCGTTTGTTATATATTTTGCTCTGTAAAAGCTGACAGCACCGTTACCGCCGTTGCCGCCCTTTATGTGAATTTTTACTCTATCTACAAACATAATTTCCCCCTATCAAAAAGCTGCTCCAAAACTCAAAACAAAAACATTGAATTTCAGAACAGCTTCTCCATTAACATCTTATTTTTTAACCTGCCATTCGGGCAATCTATCAGCGGCAACGTTTCCATCGATAAGCTCCGCATACTTTTCAAGGCTCATAGCAACCATTGTGCCATATCCGTTCTTTGTGAAATATACAGGCTTGTTCTCGCCTACTATTATTTTTTCAATCTCGGGAAATTTATTTCTAAGATCAGAAACTGGTCTGATTTGAATCATTGT
>CAZUXS010000127.1:0-5930 GCA_964624605.1 uncultured Lachnospiraceae bacterium
AAAAACTCTGTCATAAGTTTGTGCTTTTCACCCTGCACACTACTGTCATATATGGAACTTTCATTTTCATTTGTCATTTTCTCAATGGCTATTATTCTGTCAATGGTTATGCTCGCTTCTTGCAATATCCACACATCATTTAATGCAAGCATACCGCTCTCACTTAAAAACCCCGTTATGTTGTTAAATATTTCCTTTTGTGAGGCTGTCAAAAATTCGGGGGGCTCGGGCACACCCTTTTTAGCAAGTCTTTTTTCAGCCTCTTTCCTTGCTTTTATTTCATTTTTGGTCTGAGAGTAATCACTTAATGCTCCAACTGCCTTTGTCGGTCTTGCCATTTTCACCGCCTCCTTTTTTAAAAAAAGGGTGTGCAAACACACACCCTTTAATTTGTCGGATTATTTCACTCTGAAATGAAGCGGAAAGATAAATCCGCCCGCCGTTAGGCGGCTTTTGCCAACGGCAAAAGTTCTGAATCGCATTAATAAATTTACTTATTCCGCTGTTATTACCGTTATCCCATCCGTAAAAACAGCTTTTCCTTAGTATTTTTGTAAGCTCCAAATCACATAAATGAAGCGGAAAGATTAATCCGCCAAGTTTAAAGCGGAAAGATTAATCCGCCAAGCCGTAAGGCTTGCTTTTGCGTAGCAAAAGTTTTGACCGTAAGGCTTGCTTTTGCCAACGGCAAAAGTTCTGAGAATTATTTTTATAATTTTTAGCGTATTTTGTGTGTTTATTAAATGGAGCTTACCTTCTTCGGCAAACTACACTTAAACGGTATAGTCTGCTTCACAACACCCTTTTTAAAATCAACAGCGGTGATTTCTGTCGGCACAACATTTTGTATTGAGAAACTCTCTGTCTTTCCCGTACTTTTCTGTGTCAACTTACTCACAATGGTCATAGGCTTAATATTACCCGTTTCAAAGGCTTCAAGAGTGTCCGTTGTGTAGTCCGAGCCCGATCTTACGATTGTCATTGTGCCCTCACTTTTGCAACCCGTATAGGCATAATCACTTTCATAAATACCACAAACATCCAAATCCTCAAAGTTACCTGTTGTTTTAACGTTTATGCTTTCCACATAAGCCTCTCTTACCCCGTCGATGTAAACAATGCCGCTTGTTCCAACCAAAGCATCCGTAACAAGTTTACCCATTCAGTCCACCTCCTTATTCAAGCACAATCTTCATTTCAAGATTTTCCATACTCTGGGCAATCTTGATATCTGCCGTCAAAAATACAGTGGTCTTGTAAGCCATACTTCTAACCTTTGCTTCCGTCCAACTTTCGGCATCATCCTTACCGCTTGCCACCCACGCACTTCTCTGTTCGTCAACGTCAATATCAACGCCGTTGTCAAAACCGTTGTCGAGTATCTCTTCGTTTTCGAGGTCCTCAAAGTAACCGTTGATTGCAGCAATAAGTAAAAGCTGGTTGTCATAAGTATTTTTGTACTTACCTCTGTAGTAGTTCACAAAGGTATCGGCAATGTCAATGGATAACATATCCATTGTTTGCACCACCTCAAGCCTCTGCATATCTTCCGTAATGCCATTGCCCGTTTCGGCAGTGTTCACGCCTGCCACAACTCTGACCGCACCTGCCGTCATTTCAGCAAAAAGAATGCCCTTTTCGGTCGGGTCGCTCATACCTTCAAAGCTTTCTTCCCACTTACTCTCAACACTTGCAATCAAAGGCAAGGTATAATTTGCAAGGCTTCGACTTGTTCCGCACACAGCAACAGCACCTGCATAGCAAGCCTGTAAGGAGTATGTGTCAACAGCTTCGTCCTCATCTGTATAATAAACGGCATATTTTTTGCCGCCTACAGCAATGTAATGTGTATTGCGTATTGTTGGTGTTTCCACATCAACAACACTCACGGTATAATAAGCATAGCCTTTGCTTTCTCTTATGCCTATTATCTTTTCGGCATCAAAGTCACTGCCCTCTTCTATGCCCGTAAACACCGCATTTCTTATATTGTTCTTAATAAGCTTCGCCGCAACCTCGGTTAATGCAAGGTCGGTAATAACAACCTTTTCGGGATAATTTGCATAAGCAAATCTGGCGGCATTGTATGCCGTTGCACCGATTTCATTACTTGTTATATCCGTTATGTCACTTGTTATCTTAAATATTTTGCCGTGTGTTTCTTTTTTAAGCATAAGCACAACAACGCTTTCACCGCTTCTTTCCACAAGGGAAGAGGCAAGCTGTGAAAATTCAATGTTTATCGTAGGTCTTTTAGCCATCTGTTACCTCCGTCACGGTCTTATCCGTTTTCTTTTTTTTATTATTTTTGGGCTTAACATCTTCAACGGCATTTTCAACAGCTTTTTCAAATGTCTGTGCCGTTTCCGTCCTGCCCTTGTAACTGATTTTCGTCATCGTCATTCCCCGCTTCCTCAATAACGCTTTCTTTCAGTTTCACCACAAGCTCACCCATAAGCTCAAGCTCTTGCATAAGCTCTGCATCTTTGTCACTTTCTGCAATTGTTTCAACACCTATGTTAAAGTAAACGCATAGCAGCGCTTCACCGTATTCATATTCTATATCGTCAATCCATATCCACAAATCAAGCTCATCAATGTATAGCCAACCTGTTAGGTTTTCGTCAATCTCTTCCGTCTTTTCGTAAAGCTCGTTTGTGTAGTCGTAACCGTCATTTGAGTAGTACACAAACATACAGCTTATTTCCGTATGCCGCCTATCCTCGTTTATCATGCTTGACTTGGGCTTAAAAAAAAGTTTAAGTGAAGGTCGGGTGATAGGTTCTTGTATGTCTGCCTTCACAACAGGCACATTCAAGCCCACCGCCTTGCATAACCCTTTGTAGAGTTCTTTGAGCATATCACCCCTCCTACACAATCAAGTTTGCACGGTGGAGGTTTAAAATGCTGTCAACAAGGTTGTTGAGGTATGTTCTTTCGCCCTGATATGCCCTGTTATCGTGCATATCACCGCAAACGGCAAGCACCACCTGCACACAGTCGGTATAACCCTCAAGCTCGGTTTTGCTAAGCCCCGTGTACTGCTCAATGTATCTCACAGCCCTAATCCAGTAACGCTCGATTTCCTCATCGGTAACCTCATCATCCCTCAAATATTCTCTTATCATATCGGGCATTTCGTCACTGTAAATGTTGACCTCTCTGCCTTGCGCCTCTTCAAACCTGCTCACAACATCACCCCCTTGATTTTGTTCAAAAATATGATAACATCCCCATGGGCAACCCGCCACACAGCGGTAGCACACACCCCATCACCCACTGACACGGGCAGGTGTAACCACCCCACGGCGGTAGCAGCCCTCACCCGCCACCCGCTAACACGGGCGGGTGTAGGGCAGCCCGCCTCCGTATTCCGATGAGCCACCGTCCTAATGCCCTACCCGTTAGGGGTTCGGGGCGAATTCGGTGTTTCAAAATTACAAAGTAATTTTGAAATCCCGTAGGGATTCGCAATTTTGCTTTGCAAAATGCGAACTACCCGAGGTTTTTGGTTCTTTTTGCCCTCAAAAAGAACAATTACTCACCCGTAACCGTCAATCTCTTTATCTTCTGTGGCACTAATATATTACAGTCCATTTCAAGCCAGCTGCAAAGACCTATAGCGTGCTGCTCGATATACTTTTCTCGAAGAGTTTCAATTCTCGGGTTCTCCACAATCTTAAACGCCAAACCGCTGTAATCACCATAGAATATATCACCCTCGGTCAACTTGTCCGTAAGCTCCACAGGTTTGCCAAGGAGTGTCCAACCACCGTTACCGCTCGTGTAATCTCTTTCAAGTAAGTAATTGCCCTGACCGTCCTTGAACTTTCTGATTGTGTTCTTTGTCTTGCGGTTCATTATCCACTTACAATTTTTCTGATATACGTTGTAAATGCTGTCCTGCAAATCAATAAGGCTGTCCGCCGTAAGAGTATTGCCAACAACTTCCGCCTCACTCATACCCGTCATTTTGCCCTCTGTGCCGAAGAATGCTTCTTTCTCTATGAAGTCCGCAATGCTTTCTGACATCTTACCCACAATGTATGGATAGAGGTTAAAATCGGTATTGTTCATAAGTGACTTTGAAATAAGTGTTGTCACCCTTGCAAGGTAGCTCTTAAGTGTCATACTCTTGAATGTACCTGCCGTATGATTAGGCTCTGTGAACTCTTCGGCATATTCCATCTTCATTCCGCCGTTTGTTTCATCGTAAATAGGGAATGTCAAATCACCGCCGCTGTAAAACTTCTCGGCATACTTGAATATATTGCTTCTCTCCTGCACCTCTTCAAGAATACGGTTTGCAATTCTTGTCGGTATAACAACGCTGTTGCCGCTCTTTGTCCAAGTGCTGTCGGCTCTTGTTTCAAGAGTACCCGTCATACAGTAGTCAACAAATGCACGTTGTTCAAGCTCTTCCTCTTTTTCCTCGGTTTTCTCACCGCTTGTTGCGCTCTGAGTATAGTCCTTTTTGGCATCTTCAAGCACTTCCTTTAAGCCTCTCACCTCTTCCTCGAGGGATTCAAATTCATCCTTTTCCTCTTTGGTGTAGGCTCTTGTTTCTTCAACAGCCTTGTTCTTTATTTCTTCCATTCTTTCAAGCTTGCTGTTGATGTTTTCCTGCATTTCTTTTATCTTTTTATCCAGTATCATACCATCTCTCCCGTTAAATACTCTCTTTGGTTTCAGTTCCTGAGGTCGGCTATTCTCTTTTCCATATCCGCCCTGTCCTCTTCGGCAATCTCCGCTCTCTTTTCTTCCCTGCGTTTTTCAATCACAACTTCATTTTCAAAACCACGTCTTTCAAACACGGTGTTTTCACCGCCACGCAGCTCAAAGGTGGTTGCCTCGTAACAAGGCTTGGCGTTAATGCAAAGAGTAACCTCCGTAAGCTTAACCTTTTCAAGGCTACGCTCTTCAATGTCGGTCTTGCCGTTTTCGTCATATAGCACACGGTATTCGTCTTTAAGCGGATAGAAGCCGAAGCTCCAACCCTTTACCTCGCCGTTTTCCGCTCTCTTTTCAAACTCACTGTCATTCACAACCGCACTTGCGTACAATCCCACGCTATCCTCCTTTAGCCTTAGACTTCCGTCAAGCGTGTTTGCTATAACCCTGTTGTGGTCAATCTTTAAATTGATTGCCCTCTTTTCCTCTTCCGCCGCCCTCACGGCATCGGCAAAAGCCCCCGGCACAACCTTTTCAACAAAGCTCCTGCCGTATCTTTTCATAACTCGGGAACGCTTTTCCGTCACATTCACATATCCCGATAAATGCACACTGCCGTTCCCTCTCAGTTCAATTTTCATATCATCACCCCCTCAAACTTAAGAAAACCATAAGTTATAACATAACAAAGTCGGATATTCCACAAAAACATAAAAAATTTTTAGTATTTCTTACAATGGCGGTTAAGTAGTTTGCTCCAACCATACCGTAAAACGGGTGGGTGCAGGGGCAACCCGCCACACAACGATAGCAAATAAACCTCATCACACCCTAACACGGGCAGGTGTAGGGCAGCCCGCCTCCGTACTCCGATGAGCCAACGTCCCAACGCCCTACCCGTTAGGGGTTCGGGGCGAATCTAGTTTCAAAATTACAAAGTAATTTTGAAATCCCGGAGGGATTCGCAGTTTTGCTTTGCAAAATGCGAACCACCCGACGTTTTTGGTTCTTTTTTCGTAAAAAAGAACAATCTTTTCCTACGGTTAGTCACAACCGTAAAAAAAATTAATTCTTACTACCAATTTCCTAAAAAAGAACTCTCTCATTTTCTCTCTCTATTTCTTTTTCCATACAAGCAAGATACCACATTTTCTCCGTATTGGTCGCATTTATAATTTTCAGCGGGTCAACCCCCCTCAAAGTATAATAAGCCGCCACCGCACATAATGTGTCTTGCTCAATCAGTTTTTTATTATTTC
>CAZUXS010000128.1:0-5924 GCA_964624605.1 uncultured Lachnospiraceae bacterium
AACGCACTTTTACCAATAGAAGTAACAGAGTTTGGTATTGTTATTGTTGTTAAGCCACTACAAGAAGAAAACGCACTTTTACCAATAGAAGTAACAGAGTTTGGTATTGTTATTGTTGTTAAGCTACTACAAGAAGAAAATGCACCTTCACCGATAGAGGTAACCAATTTGGGTATCGTTATTGTTTCTAGTTTTTTACAATTACAAAATAAATAATCACTAATGGTAGTAATTGAACTTGGTAGTGTTATTGATATCAAATATTCACAACCTTCAAATGCCCCACTACCGATAAAAACAACAGAACTTGGTATCGTTATTGTTGTTATAGCATGGCAACGAAAAAATGCTTTATCACCGATAGAAGTAACCGAATTTGGCATTATTACTGTTTCTAAATCATAGCAATTTGAAAATGCTTTATTACCTACATTTGTTACTTTTACACCATTAATCTCATTAGGTATATCAGCAGAGGTAATACCTTTATCTGCACCCGTTATTGTCCCTGTGTTTTCATCAAAATAAATATTTCCCCCCTTAACAGCATAAGATATATCCGTATCATTCTTATACTCTGTCGAATATGCGGTCACTTCCGTATCATTTGAAATACTTTCCGAATATTCTTCAACAAATTCCTCTTCGGTTTCAACCGTACTTTGGGCATAACCGATATTTAGGCTTGAAATAATCATAGCGACAGATAATATCAAACCTACCAATTTTTTGAATTTCATTAAACATTCCTCCTTTAATTAGTTATAAAGTATACTTTGTAACTGCCTTTAAATTTTTAATTCTTTAGCTAATTATACCATACTTTTATATATAAAACAATCTTGTTTAGTTGATTTGTCACATATAAAATAGCCAAAGTTTTGTGTTTTAAATTAGTTACAAAGTATATATTTTAGTATGAGGTTATTTATTGCTCCTCAAAATCCTCTCCCATTCCGGTTTCAATCTTCTATATGTTTTTTCGCTCACGCCCATAGTGGCTATTGCATCTTTCACCTTTATTTCACGGTGTTTTGCCTTAATATAGATATGTAGAAGTTCCTCGGGGTTATATTTTTGTTTTCTGCCGAAGTGTATGCCTTTTGCCTTGGCGGCGGCTATGCCTTCCGCTTGTCTTTGCCTTATGTTCACCCTTTCATTTTCGGAGACGTAGGAGAGGAGCTGCAAAACCAAATCACTTATAAGTGTGCCGAGCAAATCCTTGCTTTTGGTGGTGTCCAGAAGCGGCATATCGAGCACCACTATGTCAGCACCCTTTGTTTTGGTTATTTTTCGCCACTGCTCCAAAATCTCATTGTAGTTTCTGCCCAGGCGGTCTATGCTTTTTATCACAAGCACGTCACCTTTTTTCAGCTTGGCAGAGAGCTTTTTGTAGTTCGTTCTGTCGAAATCCTTTCCGCTTTGCTTATCAATGAATATCTTATCAATGTTAAGCCCGCTTTCCTCTAAAGCGATGAGCTGCCTGTCCTCATTTTGTTCCTTTGTGGAAACCCTCACATAACCGTAATACATATAAATTTCTCCTTTCGGCGGCATTGCCGCAGTTAAATATTTTTTTGCGGATGAGCAGACCTTTCGTAGTCCGTTGTCACCTGCATTACAGAGGGAGATTATATCAAAGATGAGGTGTATATCTTTAAAACTGCGGTCAATACTTTATTTGAGGTGATTTATGTGATAAAAATAAATAAGAGGTTCGATAGGGATATGAATGAGCTGACTAAGGAGGATATGGAAAAGATAAGCTACAGGTCCGAAATTGTGGATAACTTGATTAATAGGCTGAATGATGTTGATAACTTATGAAAAAAGCGGCTTTGTATGCGAGAGTATCAACAGATGCACAGTACGAAGAGGGATATTCCATTGAGGTGCAATCACGAAAATTGCAACAATATTGTAATCTGCACGATATAGAGCAATATGAGCTTTTTATAGACGGCGGTTACAGCGGAAGTAATTTGAAACGACCCGAAATGCAACGAATGATAGCGGAGATAAGGGAGGGGAGGGTGTCCTCCGTTGTGGTCTATAAACTCGACAGACTTTCCCGAAGCCAAAAGGATACAATATACCTTTTGGAGGATGTTTTTGAGCCAAACGGCACGGGTTTTATATCGCTGAATGAAAGCTTTGACACTACCACGCCTTACGGCAAGGCTATGATTGGCATATTGAGCGTTTTTGCACAGCTTGAAAGGGAAAATATACGTGAGAGAACAAGGCTCGGTATGAATGAAAGGCTTAATAAGGGTTACTGGAGGGGTTCTGCACCGCCGTTCGGCTACGATTATTCACGAGAGAAAAATATACTTGTGCCCAATGCCGATGCACCAAAGGTCAAGAAAATATTTGAGCTTTACTGCGAGGGAATGTCAACCACAAGGCTTGCGGAGCTTTTCGGCTTCAAGGGTGACAAGCAGATTTGCGATATATTGGATAGGAAAACATATATCGGCATTATCGTAAACAAGGGTAAGGAAATAAGCGGCTTGCATGAAAGCATAATTCCCGAGGAGCTTTGGCAAAGAACCGCACAACTGCGTAAAAAAAGAAGCCTGCGGCGGGAGTATAATTCAAATTATCTTTTGAGCGGTTTGCTATATTGCGGAAAATGCGGAGCAAAAATGAGATACCAAAAGTGGGGTAAGGATGGCACGAAAATATATTGCTATTCCCGTCAGACAAGCAAAAAAAATTTGATAAAAGACCCGAACTGCGATAATGAAAGGGTGGATGCCGCCGAGGTGGAAGAGGCGGTTATAAACGATATGTTGAGCTTGTCGGTCAAATATTCCGAAAACGGTGTGAAAGCGAAAAAAGTGGATGTTATAAAGGAATATGAGGGGAAATTGAACGAGGTTCAGCAAAAAATAAAAAGGCTCTATAACCTCTATGCCACCGACGGAAATGAAATTCTTTTGTCGGCAATAAATGAAAATAAGGAAGAGCTTGAAAACATAATGAAACGCTTGGATTTTGAAAGGGAAAAACAAAAAAGGGCAAGCACTAAGCATAAAAAACATAAGTTGATTGAAAAAATAGCCGATGGTTGGGATATGATGAGCAACGATGAAAGACAAAAGTTGGTGAGGGAGATTATAAATAAGGTGGTGCTGACAGACGGAAGGGTGGATATATATTATAATTTTTAAAAAAATAATAATAAAAAACTTTTATAATATTTGCTCTAATATATTTTGATTAATTTTAGATTTGTTTTTATTAATTTATTTTTCCTAAATCTCTGGGAAAAAGATGGTTCTTTTTTACGAAAAAAGAACCAAAAACGATGGGGCGTTCCGATTCGCCCCATACCCCTAACGGGCAGGGGCGGTGGAGTTTGGTGGCTCAGCGGAGATGGTGGCGGGTTGCCCTGCACCCACCCGTTTTACGGTGTGGGTGACGAAAGCTTATCGGGCAACAGGTAAACCGTCCCCACTGTCCCAGATTGCGGCTTGTTGTTGCTTAAGAAAATTTGTTAAAATCTTCCTCTATAATCCCTTTCAATTCCGCCTTTGTTACATCATCGGTGAAAGCGGCATTTACGGAATTGAGCACCAGATTTTTCACATCGTTTTTTGTGAGTGAAAAAGTTTCGGCTAGGGTGGTGATTTCTTCCTTTTCTGTTATGCCAATCACCATCATATCATCTGTATTTATCGTTACGGTGATTCCGTAATCAAGCAATTTTTTGATTGGATAGGAATTTATATCGGGGTATATGCAGGTGACAATGTTGCTTGTGGGGCAGAGTTCAAGCGGTATTTTGCCATCGGCAAGTCTTTTGAGAATTTCTTCATCCTCTACCGCTCTTATGCCGTGTCCTATTCTTTTTGCACCGAAATTAAGTGCGGTTTTTACGCTTTCCGCTCCGTCCGCTTCACCTGCGTGAATGGTGAAAGGCACGCCTTTTTCATTTGCGAGTGTGAATATATATTCAAAATCTTTTGTGGGGTAGAGTGCTTCCGCACCTGCAAGGTCAATTGCACACACACCCTTGCCCAAATATTCGGCGGCGGTGTTCACCGTTTCAATGTTTTCGGCTTTATTGTTGTCACCTCGCATACAGCATAAAATCAGGTTGCATTTTAAAGCCGAACGGTTAAGCCCCTCTATTGCCGCTTCCACAACCTGTTTTTGTGTGAGTGATTGGCGGGTGTGCAGCTGCGGTGCAAATCTGATTTCAGCATAAATTATGCCTTGCGTTATAAGTTCCTCTTGTAGTCTGTAGACGGCATGGGATATTGTTTCCTTTGTCTGCAAAAAAGTGAGAGGAAAATCAAACTTTTCCAAAAAATCATTTAAGTTTCTGCAATCCTTGCCTGCTCGCAGTTTTTGCAAAAGTTCGGCATCGGTTAAGTTGAGCTTTGTACCCTGCAAGGCGGCAAGTTCTTTTATGTTTTGCAGAGATAATGAGCCGTCCAAGTGAAGATGTAGGTCTATTAATTTCATTGTGTCACCTCCCAAAATGTAAAAAAAGAGAGTCGGCATAAGCCGACTCTCTGATAAGCTGTAACGATTCAGCTTAAAAATTATTGTTCTTCTTCTGAAGTTGTTGTTTCTGTTGTTACTTCTGTTTTAACAACACGCTGCTTACCTCTTGTGGCAATCGTTGTTGCTTCTGTTGTCTCTTCCGTAACAGCTTCGGTACTTTCCTCGGTTTCATCTGTGGTAGCCTCGGTAGTTGCCTCTGTTGCATATTCCGGCAAAGTTTCAACAGCTACATCGTAAAGTGGTGAAACAAGGCAAGCCATCTGTGCTCTTGTGATGAGAGACTTTGGCTCAATACCCTTATCTGTGCCGCTTACGAAGCCTGCATTTACAAGTGCAGCCACATAAGGCTTAGCATAATCTGCTATATCGTTTGAATCCGCAAAATCATCAAGTACGGTTTCATCATTGTTTGTTGTGTAGCCAACGTAATCAAGCGCCTTAACAACAAGAACCATCATATCCTGTCTTGTGATGTTTTCTTCAGGCTTGAATGTGCCGTCTGAATAACCTGCTGCAATGCCTGCCTGCTTAGCTGCCGCAATGGCGTTTGCATAGTACTTATCGGAAGCTACATCAGTAAAACCGCTTTCCTCATCCGTATCAAGCTTGAGAGCCTTTGAAATCATGAGAATGAAATCGCCTCTCTTGCTGTACTGATCAGGTGCGAACTTACCGTCTGCAACACCGTTTATGATACCTGCACTTGCAAGCTTTGTTATTGCGTCAACAGCCCATGTTCTTGATGCTATATCATCAAATTTAACTGTTGAAATTGCTACGTCATCGCTGCTGTTATCTGCAACATTTGCTGTTGTAGCTTCAACATCGGTATCTGTTGTAACATCAATATCTGCATCTGTGGTTACTTCCGTTGTAGCTTCGGTAGTTGTGGTAGTCTTTGTGCTACCGCCGCCACCGCCACCGCCGCCACCGCTGCTTGTCTTGTTTGATGAAGAAACAGTAGTGGTTTCGGTTGTTGCTGAAGATGAATCATCGACTTCGTCTGTGTCGCCAAAGCTGAATCCGTCAACTCTTGCAAGGAAGTCGCCCTTTATATAGTTGCCGTCTGCATCCTGAGTATAACGACCGTTTGTTAATGATGATGACTTCTTAACGCTTACGAAGAAACTGTCTGTAACAGTATCGCCGTTGCTGTTTGTGCCATCCCAATAGTTGTTTTCGCTGCCAACAGGAGTAGATGAAGCATTTGCATAATTTGTATCTGTTGTGTAAGTGCCTATTCTATCCTTTGAACCGCCCTTGTATGATACACAATACTTAAGGTCATAGTTGTACTTAGCCTTACCCTGTGGGCTGTTTGTGTAGAGTGCATAGTTTGAACCGCTGTTAGCATAAGAAACCATACCTCTTATCTTCATAGCAGGGTTAGAGTTTGATGTGATACC
>CAZUXS010000129.1:0-5883 GCA_964624605.1 uncultured Lachnospiraceae bacterium
GTTGGTTTGGGTATGGCAACAACTGTTGTTGCATCAGCCGAAGACCACGAAACGGCAGACGAGATAAGAGATTTGTTTATGTCACCTATGTTCAGAGTATACACAAATACCGACCTTTGCGGTGTGGAGCTTGGCGGTGCGCTCAAAAACCTTATTGCACTTGCAGCAGGTATAGCCGATGGTTGCGGTTTTGGTGATAACACAAAGGCGGCGCTTATGACAAGGGGTATTGTTGAAATTGCAAGACTCGGTATTGCCATGGGTGCTAAAAAGGAAACATTCGGCGGTCTTACGGGTATGGGCGATATGATTGTAACCTGTACAAGTATGCACAGCAGAAACAGACGTGCAGGCATACTTTTGGGACAGGGTAAAACTCTTGATGAGGCACTTGAAGAGGTGCATCAGGTTGTTGAGGGCGTCATAAACGCAAGAGCGGCTTATGAGCTTTCAATCAAATATAACGTAACAATGCCTATTACAACGGAAATAAATAACGTGCTTAACAACCACAAAAATGTTAAGCAGGCTGTATATGACCTGATGACAAGAGACAAAGCTACAGAGGAAATTTGCTTATTATAAGGAGATTTGTTTATGTACAAAGATTTTAAAGGAAAATGGATTGCCGATACGGCAGACGGGAATTACAAAAATCCAATACTTTTTTCCGATTACAGCGACCCCGATGTTATAAGGGTGGGCGATGATTTTTTTATGACTGCAAGCTCATTTACATATTTCCCCGGGCTGCCCGTTCTTCATTCAAAGGATATGGTAAACTGGAAAATTGTGAGCTATGCACTTCGTAAAATGCCTTATGAAAAATTCAATGTGCCACAGCATGGCAAGGGCGTGTGGGCACCGTCAATAAGATACCATGACGGCAGTTTTTATATTTATTTTGCAGACCCCGATTTGGGTATATTTATGTGCAAGACTAATGACCCGTTCGGCGAATGGGATGATGTTGTACTTGTGCGTGAAAGCTGCGGCTGGATTGATACTTGTCCGTTTTGGGATGATGACGGCTGTGCATACCTTATAAGAGGTGTGGCAAAAAGCCGTATAGGCTACAAGAGTAAGCTCTTTTTGCACAAAATGAGTGCGGACGGCACAAAGCTTTTGGATGATGGCGTGCTCGTTTTTGACGGAAGAATAAATCACCCGACAATCGAAGGCCCTAAGATGTATAAGCGTAACGGCTATTATTACATACTTGCACCTGCGGGCGGTGTGCCAACGGGTTGGCAGATGGCGGCAAGGAGTAAAAATATTTACGGCCCTTATGAACATAAAATTGTTTTGCATCAAGGTGACAGCCCTATCAACGGTCCACATCAGGGTGGTTTGGTGGAGCTTGAAAACGGTGAAAATTGGTTCATTCATTTTCAAGATTTGGATGCATACGGCAGAATAGCCCACCTACAACCTGTGCATTGGGTTGATGATTGGTGTGAAATGGGTGTTGACACAAATAAGGATAAGGTCGGAGAGCCTGTACTTAGTTATAAAAAGCCGGTTCAAGGCTATGATATAATTGAGCCGCTTGAAAATGATGAGTTTGAGGGCGATAAGCTCGGGTTGCAGTGGCAGTGGCAGGCACATGAAAATAAGTCTGCCTATGAAATTGCAGACAGTAGAATAAGATTGTATTCACTTCCTTTTGAAAGTGAGAAAAAGGTGCTTGCGGATACGCCGCATTTGCTCACACAGCTTATGCACCATCCTAATTTTATGGTAACGGCTAAGGTAAAGCCAAACCTTACGGAGGGTGACAGCTTCGGTCTTGTTATAACGGGCGGAAGCTACACAGGCATAAGGATTGAAAAATCGGGAGGTAAAACCGTTGCAAAGCAGGTCAATTTCACACTCGCAAAATCGGACGATACATTTGAGGAAGTTTCCGAAGAAAAGGTTGTTGACATAAAAGAAGAAATTTATATAAGACTTAAGGTCACATATCCCTGCATTGTTGAATGCAGCTACAGTTTAGACGGTAAAAATTATGTAAAACTCGGTGAAAACGGAGTTTACAAGGTTTCAAAACGCAGTTGGGTAGGCGGCAAGGTTGGTATATTCTCCGTCAACATGGAAAACAAAAACGGCGGCGGTTATTCCGATTTTGACTATGTGAGGTTTTCTTTTGAGGAGTGAGTATTATCAGATACTACAGAAAATTGATTATGGACGAGCATTGTGCGGCGATTGAAGATGAACTGTTGTCATCGATAAATGAGAATACCGCAGTTTACAATGTGTATGCCGTTTGCGTGACGGAAAATGAAAACAGCGTTTTTGAAATACTCAGCATAAAAAATCTTCTTGCGGAAGAAAACAGGTTTAATACAAATTTCGGTATTGTTGCTTTTGTGAGGGGAAAAAAATCTGCCGTTGCTACGGTTGAAAATATATTCAAGGATTGGCTGAAAAAGAATAACAGCCTTGACGGCATTAAGGATTACTACTATAAAAATTGTGATTAGGGTGGTTTTATGCAAGTGCTTGCAATTCTGCTTTTAATATTAAAAATAATAGGCATAATAATATTGTCTGTGCTGGGGTTTGTTATTCTTGTGCTTGCAATTCTCCTTTTTGCACCTGCCTTATATAAGGCGGACGGAGATTTCAAAGACGAGAATTATCGTGTTGATGCTGTGCTTTATTGGCTGATTGTGAAGATAAAGTATATCATAGACGATAAAAACGAGGGCAAGTTTGAAATAATATTCCCCTTTGGCATAGGCAGCGAGGAGCATAAACGCAAAAAAGAAACAAAGGAAAAACTGCGACGTGCAAAGCAAAAAAAAGCTGAAAGAATAAAAAAAGAAAAAGCGAAAAAAACAAAGGCTGAAAATATTCAACAAAAAGAAAAGTCCGATACTAAGGAAAAAACGGTTCAAAAAATCGAGGGAAAAATCATTGAGGAAAAAGAACCGAAAAATATAAATCCTATAGCGGAAGAAAAGTCAAACGAGGGCGAAAGCTGTAAAGAGGATGATTCCTTTATTGAAAAAGCGACTAAGTTTTTAAAAAAAGTAAAAGCCAAGTTTTTGACACTTATTCAAAAACCAAAGCAAATTTACACCGAAGTTATGGATTTTATAGCTCAAATACGTGAAATGAACGATAAATACGACTTAAAAGCCGTTACGAAAGAAACTTTTTCGTTTTTAAGGAAATTTTTTGTTGCTTTGGGCTTGAAAAAATTTCAAATTTGTGGAATAATTGGATTAGAGGATCCTGCTGATACCGGTCAGTTGCTTGCGGCAATATCTATGGTGGCTGCCTTTGTTCCCATTCAAAATAACGTAGCAGGTGATTTTCAAAAAAAGAATATGGATCTTAATGCGGAGCTTAAGGGTAGGACTAACCTTTTCAAGATAATATACGTCGTGGCAAGGTATGTTCTCAGCGAAAGCATACTGCCTATTGTTAAGGACCATACAAATTAGGAGGCTGATTTTTATGAGTAACATCAATGACAACATGGATTCACTTTTTAATAAGCTGCAAAGCTTTATATCAACAAAAACGGTTGTGGGTGAACCAATAACGGTTGGTACAACAACACTTGTTCCCTTTGTGGATGTTTCCGTTGGTATGGGTATAGGAACTACCGAGAAAAAAGGCGATAAAAGCAGTGATGCGGGTGCAGGCGGTTTTGGTGCAAAAATTAAGCCGACAGCGGTGCTTGTTGTGGGTGAGCATGGTGTGCAGATGGTCAGCGTTGAAAATCAAAGCGGCTTAAGCCGTCTTGTGGATATGGTTCCCGGCATTGTCAGTAAGGTTGAGGGCTTTGTTACGGGCAGTAACGATGAAGATGAGGAATAATATCGGTAGGATAATATTATGAGAGATTTTTATAAGGAAAAGCTTGTAAAGCAGAAGCTTAAGGAAAACGACAGAAAAAAGAAGCTGTGGTTTATAGGCGGTGACATAGCCATCAGTATATTTATATGGCAGATGTGTACCACCCTTGCACACAACAATGATAAGCTTTTTGAAGCGTTTATATTGCTTGCACTTATCCTCATAGGTGTTATTATATATTTCACGGCTAAGCTTATAAAGGAGCTTAACAAGGAATACGAATATGCTTACACAGAGGATATGCTTGATATAGATGTTATAAAAAACAAGTCTGTACGCAAAAGAGTATTTTCAGCTTGCACAACAGAATTTGAAGTGGTTGCACATATAAGCGATGAAGAACATCTTTCTCGCTACAAAAACCTCCCGACCGTAGATTACGGCAGCGGAGATTTGAATGATGACAGCTATGTTTTTGTGACATCATATAAAGGAAAAAGAAAAAAATTTATTTTTGAACCATCTTCCGAAATGTTAGATGCGCTCTATGTGGATTTGACACCTAAAAGAATGTTCAGAAAGAAATAATATAAAATTATAATGGAGGAAAAAATATGCATGAATTAATTATTGTGCTTGACTTTGGCGGGCAGTACAATCAGCTTATTGCAAGACGAGTGCGTGATTGCAATGTGTACTGCGAAGTAAAGTCCTACAAAACCCCTATCGAGGAGATTAAGGCACTTAATCCAAAGGGTATCATCTTCACAGGTGGACCTAACAGTGTTTATCTTGAAGAATCTCCGAGAATTGAAAAGGAGATTTTTGAACTTGGTATTCCTATTTTGGGTATCTGCTATGGCTGCCAGCTTATGGCTTATGTTCTCGGCGGCAACGTAACGAGTGCAATCACAAGTGAATATGGCAAAACAGATACATATTTCAACACAGACAGTCTTCTTTTTGACGGTCTTGCAAATAAGGGTATCACATGGATGAGCCATACGGATTACATTGAATCCGTGCCTGATGGTTTCGAGTCCGTTGCCTACACACAGGATTGCCCTGTTGCAGCTATGGAATGTAAGGAAAAGAAGCTTTACGGTATGCAGTATCACCCCGAGGTTACTCACACGGATAAGGGTATAGCTATGCTCCATAACTTCCTTTACAGAGTTTGTGAGTGCAAGGGCGATTGGAACATGAGCAATTATGCTCAGACAGCTATTCAAAAGGTTAGAGAAACAGTAGGTGACGGCAAGGTTCTTCTTGCACTTAGCGGCGGTGTTGACAGTTCAGTTCTTGCAGCACTTCTTTCAAAGGCAATAGGCAACCAGCTTACTTGTATTTTTGTTGACCATGGTTTCATGAGAAAAGACGAGGGCGATGAGGTTGAGGCCGCTTTCGATAAGTGGGATATCAACTTTGTGCGTGTAAACGCAGGCGAGCGTTTCCTTGCAAAGCTTGAGGGCGTTTCAGAACCCGAAGCAAAGAGAAAGATAATAGGCGAAGAATTTATTCGTGTGTTTGAAGAAGAGGCTAAGAAAATCGGTAAGGTTGACTTCCTTGCACAGGGTACAATCTACCCCGATGTTATTGAATCAGGCACAGGTGATGCGGCAGTTATAAAGAGCCACCACAATGTAGGCGGGCTTCCCGATTATGTTGATTTCAAGGATATAATCGAGCCACTTCGACTTCTTTTCAAGGATGAAGTAAGAAGACTTGGTGCAGAACTCGGTCTTGCAGATTATCTCGTATGGCGTCAGCCATTCCCGGGCCCCGGTCTTGCAATCAGAATTATAGGCGAAATAACAAGAGAAAAGCTTGAAATTCTTCAAGATGCAGACTATATCTTCCGTGAGGAAATAGCAAAAGCAGCCCTCGACAGAAGCATAAGCCAGTATTTCGCAGTGCTTACATCAATGCGTAGCGTAGGCGTAATGGGCGATAGCAGAACCTACGATTACACCCTCGCATTAAGAGGTGTAACAACCACAGACTTCATGACAGCAGACTTCGCAAAAATCCCTTACGAAGTGCTTGAAGTTATAAGCAGCAGAATCGTAA
>CAZUXS010000130.1:0-5878 GCA_964624605.1 uncultured Lachnospiraceae bacterium
TTGAACATCTGAATAAATATCCACTGTGTCCACTTATAATATTTAGGGTCTGTTGTGTTTATTTCTCTGTCCCAGTCATAAACTGCGGCAATCTCCTTAACCTGTCTTTTGATATTTGATATACTTTTCTCTGTTGCAACAGACGGATGTGTACCTGTCTTTATTGCATAGTTTTCGGCAGGCAAACCGAAAGCATCCCAACCCATTGGGTGAAGAACTTCATAACCCTGAAGAATTTTGTAACGGCTTACAACATCGGAAAGAACATAGCCTCTCCAGTGACCTACGTGCAAACCATTGCCTGACGGATATGGGAACATATCCAAACAGTAGTATTTAGGCTTTGACTCATCCTGTGGATTTACAGGATTTACAGCCCAATTATCACGCCATTTTTTTTCAATTTCTTTGAAATTGTACTTTGAACCGCTCATTGTGTTTCCTCCATAATATATAATGCGGATATAAAAGCGAGCCTTTATATTCGTTTGTTGTTTGATAACACCAAATTATACCATATTAAAGCGACTTTTTCAAGCCTATTTCATAAATTCGTGCAAAACTTTAACCGTGTTATCTATATTTTCAGCCATCGGCACAAAGCTGATATAGGCTTCATTTTCGGTGAATACGCCGTATTTATTCAAAAGCTTTGAATCCTTTACTATTACGCTCATCGGCTGAACCTCTTTTGTTTCGGGATTTTCCGTGTAATACACCATGCCTTTTTTGTCAAGCTCCTCAATTTCCTCGGCGGAAAGATAGGTTGAAAGCGGCTCTACGTATTCCGCAGTGACAAATGTTTCGGCAGCCTCTTTTGTGGAAATTATGAGGTTGAATTGCCCTGCATAAATATAGGTGTTGAATTTTTGATTGAGGTTTGCAAGTACCATAACATCGCTTGAATCCTCGTAGTAATCGGTTATTTCAATTGTGTCGGTTTTGCCGTCCAGCTCAAATGTGTTGTTAAGTTCCTCTGTCATGGTGTCGGTTTGTTCAAAACTCACGAATTCGCCGTAAATTGCAACACCGCACCAAAGGTTTGCAGGCACTTTTATAAACATGGCATACACAAGTGAACTAAGGCAGGCAATACCTATTACGGTGCCCACAAAATACCAACGATAGTAATACCATATATGTTCAAGTCTTTCTTTGAAAGTTAAGTCTTTGAAAGTTTTCCTTTTTTCCTCGGGATGTTCTTCCTTGTATTTTTCAACATCGCTTTCCTTCATAGCCTTTGCTTTTGCAACAATCCTTGCAGCATCGCCTTTCGAGTTGATGTTTTCCTTTGGTTTATTCTTGTTTGTTTTTTCCGACATTTATTACTCCTCCACAAATGTTGATGCAATCTTGATTAAGCCACGGGGGAGGGCATCTTTTGCCGTGCCCCAAGGGTCGTCTTTGTGGCGGTGGTCGAATTTATCGGTGAACCATTCCACTTCATCTTGTAATCTTTTAAGATTTTGCATTTCAATCGGTACTATCATATCTATAAATTCATCGTAAGCCTTGCCGCCGAGCTTATTCTGTGCCGTTTCAATCAGCATTGAAAAATGGTTAAGGCAAAAGCCCTGTGAATTTTGAACTCTGCCTTTTATATCCGCATCGGTTTTCCACATATAGAAGAAGGTATCGAAATATCTGTCGAAATCTTTGTGAATTTTGTTGCAGACATAGCAGGTTTCTGTTATATTATTAAGGTAGGGCGTTACCGTGTTGGAATCTTTTGCCGGTTTTGCAAAAAGACCTTTTTTAGGTGCGGACTTCAAATCTTCCGTCAGCTTGGCAAGGTCAACATTTATTTTTTGTATGTGAGTGTGCAACATGAGCGCAAGACCCAATCTGTTTTGTTTTGCATACATTTTTTTATAATGATTTTGGCAAAAACCGAGTTTGTTGGTTTCCATTCTGATATCGTCCTCCATATAGGCGGCGCCTAATATGTAGTCAACAGCATCGTTTTCAAGTGAATGATACATATTGCAAAACGGACATTCTCCGCCTGCATCAAAGCCGTCATTAACGGGAATTGTGAAAATTTTTTCGTTCATATAATCACCTCTTGATTGATTATAGCATATTTTTTTGTTTTTTAAAAGGAGAAAGTTATGAAATACAGTGAAAATGACAACAAAATTATAATATCGGACTTCGATAGCTTCGATATAGAGGAAACATTGGAGTGCGGTCAGTGCTTTAGGTTTGAAGAAACGGGAGATAAAAAATATAATATTGTAGCCTGCGGCAGAGTTTTGAATATAGAACAGGGTGATAATGAAGTTGTGTTTTACCCCTGCAATAAGGATGATTTTGAAAATATATGGAAAAATTACTTTGATTTTGACACGGACTACAACGATATAAAAAACAGGCTTTCAAAGACGGATGATATAATGAAAAAAGCCGTTGAATATGCACAGGGCATAAGGATATTGAATCAGGAGAGTTTTGAGTGTGTGCTTAGCTTCATAATAAGTCAAAACAACAATATCCCGAGGATAAAGGGAATTATAGCCAGAATGGCTGAAAAATACGGCACACAAGACGGTGAAAATTATCTTTTCCCAACTTATGAGCAGATTAAAAATGCAACGGTTGAGGAGCTTGCGGAGCTTAGAATGGGTTTCAGGGCAAAGTATATATTTGATGCACTTGAAAAATTCGGCGGTGAAATAAATATGGATGAGATTAATAAGCTTGACACCGATATGCTCAGAAAAGAGCTTATGAAGATAAAGGGGATAGGGCAGAAAGTTGCCGATTGTTCACTTATGTTTTCATTTGGAAGAAGAGAGGTTTTTCCAACCGATGTGTGGGTGAAGAGGGTGATGGAGTATTTTTATTTTGATGGTGAAGATACCGATATAAAAACGATACACGCACTTGCAAAGGAAAAGTGGGGAGAACTTGCAGGATATGCACAGCAGTATCTTTTTTACTATGCAAGAAGTGTAAAGATTGGAAAATAATTTTTTTAAAAAAAATATATATAAAACAAAAAGGTGGAAATTCATTTATGCGATTTTCCACCTTTTAAAACCTAATATATTTTAGATTTGTTTTTATTAATTTATTTTTCCTAAATCCCTAGAAAAAGATGGTTCTTTTTTACGAAAAAAGAACCAAAAACGATGGGGCGTTCCGATTCGCCCCAATGTTGGCAAGTTACAAGTAACTTGCCAATCCCTTCGGGATTCACTTTTGCAAAGCAAAAGTGAACTACCTAACGGGCAGGGGCAATTTACTGCAACGGCTCATTTGAGCACGTTGCGGGTTGCCCCTGCACCCACCCGTTTTACGGTGTGGTGGGGCAAAGTACTTAACCAGCATTGTAAGAAATACTAAAATTTTTTATGTTTTTGAGGAATAGCTGCTTTTGTGCATTATAACTGATATAGTTTTCTTAAGTTGATGATATTTCACCTGCACTCACTCGTATGGTTGTGGTAATCTACAACCAAATTAGGATGAATGGTTTTCAGCCTTCCCTTGTTAGGGAAGGGGGACCGCTTTAGCGGTGGATGAGTAGCGGTAGAAAGATGAATTAGGGTAAGAAAAAAAGTAGGGACAGAAGAATCGTTCCTACTGTCCCGAGTTAGAATTTAAAGTATTATCTTCTTATATCGTAATTCATATTCATAAGATTACGTATTGTTTTTGCATCGTCTGTGATGTTTGCATCGCCGTGAATTGTGTGCTTGAGTACACTGCTTGCTACGGCAAAGTTTACCATATCCATAGGCTTATAGTTATTTACCATTGCGTAAATCAAACCACTGGCAAAGGCATCGCCGCCGCCTACACGGTCAAGGATGTTGAATGTGAACATCTTACTTTCAAATGTGTGTCCCTCGTACCACATATATGCCTTAAGGCTGTTTTCACTACCGCTGTGAGCATAGCGCACGTGGCGTGCAATACATTTGATATTAGGATATTTTTCAATAAATCTTCTGAAAATTTCGTCCTGCTGTTCGTAGCTTGGCTGCAAAGGAATATCATCCTTGTAGTCACCCTTGCGGTGATTTTCCTCATCTTTCCAAAGGTGATAAGGTTCAATACCCAAAAGCACGTCCACATAAGGCAAGCACTGTGTGCAAAAATCTCTTGCAGCATCCCAAGACCAAAGTGCACTTCTGAAATTACCGTCAAAACTTACCGTCATACCTTTTTCTTTTGCAACTTTGAGTGCATCGAGTATGAGGTTTGCACAGTTTTCACCGAGTGCAGGTGTAATGCCGCTGAGGTGAAGCCAATCAAATCCCTCCAAAAGCGCATTCAAATCCACCTTGCTGAAATCATATTCGGTTATAGCTGAATTTTTACGGTCGTATATAACCTTGCTGGCTCTTATTCCGTAGCCTGTTTCAAGATAATAGCTGCCCAAACGGTGGGTAGGTGTTTCCTCGGGTGTGCTCAAAATAACGGGTGTACAGTGAACATCGTTACTTCTTAAAAGTCTAACGGCACTCTTACCGAGTGAGTTGTTCGGTACAACGGTGAAAAATGTGCTGTCAACACCGAGATTTGCAAGGGCAAGGGCAATATTTGCCTCACTGCCGCCGTAGCTTGCTTCAAAGCTTGTTGCCATACGTATTTTGTCGTAGTTTGGCGGGGTCAATCTAAGCATAATCTCGCCGATGGTAAAAAATTTCTTTGGGCTTTTGTTGCCCTGCAAAATAGGATTACAATGTTCCATTTTTCTGCCTCCCTTTGTTCGTGTTCTTTTTTTATTAGTAGTCAAGTGGTCTGTCCTCTCTTACGCCGAAATAATATCTTATAGCCTCAACAATTCTCTCTGCCGCATATCCGTCACCGAAAGGATTCTTTGCGGCTACCATTTTGTTGTAGGTTTCCTTGTTTTCCAAAAGTTCCACAGCCATGTTGTAGATATCGTCCTCAACTATGCCTGCAAGTTTGAGTGTGCCCGCTTCTATGCCCTCGGGTCTTTCGGTTACGTTACGAAGCACAAGCACAGGCTTGCCCATTGAAGGCACTTCTTCCTGAAGTCCGCCGCTGTCTGTCATAACGAGATAGCTCAAATTCATAAGGTTGTGCATATTCTTTATGTCAAGAGGGTCTACAAGATGTATTCTCGGATGGTCACCGAGAACTCTGTATGCAACCTCTCTTACGGCAGGGTTGAAGTGAACGGCATAAACAACTTCAACGTCCTCATAGTCATTCACAAGTCTTAAAACGGCATTGCATATATTTTCAAGAGGCTCACCGAGGTTTTCACGTCTGTGAGCTGTCATTGTGATAACTCTCTTGTTTTTGTAATCTATGTTGTTAAGTTCTTCAAGGTCAAATTTGAAGTTATCTTCAATTGTTGTCTTAAGGCAGTCAACGGCTGTGTTACCGGTGATGAATATATTCTCCGCTGATATATTTTCCTTAAGCAAATGCTCCTTTGCAAGAGGAGTAGGTGCAAAGTGCAAATCAGCCATGTGACCTGTGAGCACTCTGTTCATTTCCTCGGGGAAAGGCTGTGTTTTATCGTAGGTTCTGAGACCTGCCTCAACGTGGCCGAGCTTTATGCCGCTGTAAAAAGCCGCAAGCGCACCTGCAAAAGTGGTTGTTGTGTCGCCGTGCACAAGCACAAGGTCGGGCTTAGCATCCTGCATAACACCTTCAAGACCTTTCAAAGCCTTTGTTGTTATATCCGTAAGTGTTTGACGCTGTGTCATTATATCCAAATCGTAATCGGGCTTAAGCTTGAAAATTTCAAGCACCTGATCGAGCATCTGTCTGTGCTGTGCGGTAACGCAAACCACCTGTTCTATATCATCGCATTTCTCCATGGCATTTATGAGCGGTGCCATTTTTGTAGCCTCGGGTCTTGTGCCGAAAATACTCATTACCTTAATTTTTT
>CAZUXS010000131.1:0-5869 GCA_964624605.1 uncultured Lachnospiraceae bacterium
GGTACATCGACCAAATTGTTTTTAATCGTGAAAATAATGAACTTCTTACACAAGCTGCTGTGTACCACAATGATATCAATGTTATTAACGCAACAATGACGGGTGATAACTCTAAGAGAGTTGATGCCGAACGATTACTACATTTTGTTGAAAGAGGTTCAATGCTTAATTCCTTTGATGAGGAATTATTTACAAGATTTGTTGACCACATTCAGGTATATTCCAGACACGAATTAGGATTTATTATGAAATGCGGACTTACTTTAAAGGAGATGATTTAATGGGACATACACCATACGGATACCGCATACAATGAAGTTGCCGATGAGATTTTTAAACTTAGAGAACAACGCCAACAAACAGAAATTGATACCGTTGCAAGAGATGAACAGATAAGCCGTATCACCGACCTGCAAGATTTTATAAGGCAACAAACCACTGATTTGACCGGCTTTAATGAATCACTTGTCAGACGATGGTTGAAACAAATAACCGTTTGGAACGACCACTGCACAGTGGAGTTGAAATCCGGAATAAGCGTTGATATTGATAGATAAAAAGACACAAGCAACACACCCTTTTGACTATGATAATCGAAAGGGTGTTATATTTTCATACATTACAGTTAATATGTTCAGGTATTTCACCATATTTCTGATACTTGTTGAATATGTAAAATAAAAGACGTGATGCCATTACATCAATATAATTTTCGTCATCTGTCGTTCGCCAACAGTTGCCGCAATTTTCAATAATTATTAACCCATCTCTTATCATTGTCATATAATCAACAGAGACGGGAATCCGTTTTGTAATAATTTTCTTTCGTCCACATGGCATTTTCTTTAACTTTTTATGTATCTCGGGTTCAATAAAACAAGTCTTATTGATAGCGATGCTACCATCACATATACGGCTTTTATTTTCAAATCCCACTTCATTCAAATTATAGCTACCATATTCATAAATAACAACATCTGCATCCTCTCGCAACTTATTTGCAAAAGTGCCTATTCCCATACTCATTTATTTTCACCTCATTTATTTTCAGTCAAAATTTATGTCAGGGTTCAAATCAATAGTAGATTTCCACTCTATACCATACTCATTTTTTAGAATTTGTTTCTTTTCATTTGCAAAACGATGTGATGTTGGCAATGAAAAAATAAATTCTTTTTCATACTCATCCTTATAATTATCTATTTGTGATTGTATCATTGCATCAACTCGCTGTTGTGCTTTTCTATCTACTTCAACAACAACTCTCTTATATTCGTCAGTTTTTTCTATAGGATCATGCTTAATATGTATCATATGGCCATACCTCCTTAAAAGTAGGTTTTTTGTATCTAATCCACAGCCTACCCATACCCCAAACAGTCGAGTTGCCATAATAGATAACATATATCTTAATGCCACAACCCCCAGCATCTAACAAGCAGCCTAAACCCTAACGCTCATTTTTCTTTAGATATATTCCGATAAAAGAAAAAGGACTTTTTCGGTATTTTGTTTAACACCGAAAAAGCCCTGAAATACTGGGTATTTCGGCAATTATTTATCCTTCCTTGACATCAAACAAACCGTCTCAACGTGCACCCCGAACGGGAACATATCCACCGGTTGCACCTTTTTCACCGTATAATCTCCTTCATTGCAAAGAATTTTCAAATCCCTTGCCAGTGTGGCGCTATCGCAGGAGACGTAGACAATTTTTTCCGGTTGCATATTTTTAAGCATATCGAGGAGTTTTTCATCGCAGCCTTTTCTTGGGGGGTCAACCACCATCACATCGGCTTTTATGCCCTTTTTATACAAATCGGGGATAACTTCTTCGGATTTTCCCACGAAGAACTCGGCATTTGTTATGCCGTTTATTTTTGCATTTTCGTTGGCATTTTCTATTGCGGGTGCCACTATTTCCACTCCGTAGACCTTTTTTGCCTTTTGAGCGAGGAAAAGAGAGATTGTGCCTGCTCCGCAGTAGGCATCGAAAACGGTTTCATTTCCCTTTAAATCCGCAAATTCTAAAGCTTTTTTATAGAGCACTTCCGTTTGCAGGGGATTAACCTGAAAGAATGACAGTGGGGAAATTTGGAATTTGAGTTTATCTATATAATCTGTTATATATGGCTTACCGTATATAGTTTCAACCCTATCACCCATAATTACATTTGTCTTTTTCGTGTTGTAATTCACGGCAAGACAAGTCAAATTTTCAAGCACTTTAAAATGCTCAATCATCTGTGTTTTATATTTAAAATTTTCGGTATTGACAACGAGGCAAATCATAAGCTCGCCCGTGTGGTAACCGTTTCTTATGAGGAGATGTCTTATATCGCCCTCCCCCGTTTGCTCATTATATGCGGTGATTGAATATTTTTCCATAAAATCACGGAGCATACCTATAATATTTTTATCGCCCTTATTGCCGATTCCGCAGCTATCCACGTTTATTATTCTGTGGCTTCTGGCGGCAAAAAAGCCTATGTTTATTTTACCGTTTTCGAAATTTACGGGATACTGTGCCTTATTTCTGTAATTATAGGGGTGTTCCATACCAAGGGTCGGCATGACCTCAATATCCGTGAAACCGCCTATTCTGGCAAGATTTTGCCTTACCTTGTTTGTCTTAAATTCAAGCTGTCCCTCATAGCTCAAATGCTGCAAACTGCAACCTCCGCATTGCTTCGCAACAGGGCAAAAAGGCTCACACCTTAAAGGTGAAGCCTTAATTACATTCAGAAGTTTGCCGTAGCCGTAGCTTTTTTTAAGTTTTACAATAAGCACTTCAACCTCTTCGCAGGGCAGAGCATTTTCCACAAAAACGGTAAAACCGTCAATTTTGCCTATGCCCTCACCCTGAGTGCCTATGTCATCAATAGTCATTATATATTTTTGGTTTTTACATATATCGGAAATTTTTTTCATATTAAAAATCAGACTTTCTTATATTCCTTTGCAGCATTTTGTTGTAGCCAACCCAGCTGCCCGTATTGTTACTATCCTTAATTGCTGTTTCAAACATCTTTATTTTTGCATCCGTATCATCGGCAACGTGAAGAATATACGCCTCCATAGTCTTTGGCAGCTTTGGTGAACCGTATTCAAACTCGCCGTGATGAGCAAGTATGCAATGTTGCATAAGTGAACGCAACTTATGTGGGAAACCCTCAATTTTATCCGCTTCTTTGCCAACAAGCTCACTGCCCATAACTATGTGTCCCAAAAGTTCGCCGTCGTCCGTGTAATCTATATTGGGAAATTCGGAAAGCTCGTAAAGCTTTGATATATCGTGCAAAAGCGCACATGATATCACAATATCCCTATTTACGTTTTCATAATGCCCGCACATAAAATCACAGAGCTGTGCAACGGAAATGGTGTGCTCCAAAAGTCCGCCGAGGTAATTATGGTGCATTGTCTTTGCCGCCGTGTGCACCCTAAACTCCTTTGAAAGCTCCTCATTTTTGATAAATACGTTCGTAAGAAGCTGCTTGATATAGCTGTTTTCTATGGATGCAATGAGCTGTGTGAGCGTATCAAAAAGCTTGTTTATATCCTTATCGGTCTTTGGTATGTATTCCGCAGGGTCGTATTCACCCTCGTTTGCTCTTCTTATCTTTCTTACATTGAGCTGTATGTCATTGTTATATACAATGGCAGAAGCTTCAATCTTTATAAAATCGCCTTCATCAAACGCCTGTATATTCCTATTCAAGTCCCAAACCTTGGCATTCACATTACCCGTTTTGTCACCTAAAGTAAGTGAAAGATATGCTTTGCCCGATTTGGACTTCATTGTTTGCTTTTGCTTGCAAAGGTAAAATTCAATAAAATTATCACCCTCATGTAAATCTGAAATATATTTCATTTTTTGTTCCTCCGAAAAGTTGAAATCTACTTTTATTATACAATAAAATTTACATATTTGCAATACTATGCAATGCCTTATTTTTCAATAAATTTCAAGACTTACAGCCGTAAAAAAAGGAGCTAATCACAAACGCATAAAAAATTATACGTCTATGAAAGCTCCGTTAATCATAAATTATGAGTGCCAATTAATCGTATTAACACCCGTGCCGCTTATATCCTTTACATTTACAATATTGGCGGTATTAATATTCGCGGAGGAAACCTGCATAATACTTTCCCCGCTATCAATTCGTGTTATTTCAATAGTCGGTTTCTTGTAATCTTTCATATCGGTTCGCCTCCTTACTTAACCGTTCCTGTTGTGCTGACGGTGTGTGTCTTGGTTACATAGTAGATTGTGTCACCCGTTGGAGTATCTTCATCGCTATCTTTCCACTCCTGAACTTTAACCTGACCTCTTATTGTGGTGGCACTTGATGGATTATTATCGAAATTAACCTTAAATTCGATATTATCACTGTTTTCAGCCTCGGTGTAATTTATCACCTGAGTTTCACCGATTTCATTATCTATTACATCAACCTCATCAAGATAAGGGGTAACTTTTTTAGTGCCACCGAATTTAGTGGTATCAACAACAACCGAAAGCTTGTAGCCTTCACCGCTCGTTGTGTCAATGCTTACGCCATCATCAACAACATACTTCTTTGTAACGGTTTTATCAAATTCTGTCGTATCATTCTCTTTAACATAAACAATGATATTTTCGGCAGTGCAGTTATTAAATACACCTGCCTTAATCGTTACATCACCGAGTGTTGTAATATCCACAGCCTTAACACCTACATCGGCTGTTTTAATTTCACTGTTATTGCCGTAAAGCTTACCACCTGTTACTGTGTACGCCTTAACAATAGCTCCGCTAAACACAGGATAATCGTCCTCACCTATTGTCTGCTTCCATACAACATTGTATGTTGACTTATTGCTGTTAAGAAGATAGCAAACCTCACCGCTCTTAAACTGGGCTTCGGTTTTTGCTGTGGAAGTACCTAAGCCGGTGCCTATACCTTTTCCTGCTGTTCCGGAAAGATAATAGCTGTTTCTTACACTTGAAGTACTGGAATGTCCACATATACTACCTACAGAACCATATGTACTTGATAAACTTACTGTCCCTGTTGCATAGCAGTTACTTATTGTTGAAGAATTATACCCGCTGATACCACCCACATATTGTGATGTGCCACTTAAGGTACTTGTTGAATAACAGTTATTTGTTGTACCCGCATTTCTTCCACTAATACCACCTAAATTATCGGTGCCACTTATTGTAGCCGATGTATAACATTTAGTTATAGAATTCGTATTAGTTCCGCTGATACCACCTACATAACTGCCACTTAATTTACCGGTTACATAGCAATTAGTTACACTTATAGTATTTTTTCCACAGATACCACCTATATTCGTCTTACCGTTAAATGTACAATCCACAACACCAACATTCTGAATAGTGCCACCGGAACAGCCGAACAGACCTACATATTCTTTAGTTGAATCATTAACATAAAGACCGCTTATAGTGTGATTGCCACCGTCAAATGTACCCGTGTAAATGTTAGAATCATTACCTATCGGTGTCCATTGGTTTGAATCACTCCCATTAAACTCAATATTTTCTGTCAGCTTACCTTTGATTGTTGTTTGCCCACCATTTACGGCTTCTGCAAACCACTCGAGGTCATCCGCGGAACCAATGAGATAGTACCCACTTGAATCCGTAGCCGGTTCAGTTACCGGTTCAACTGCTGCACTCACCACTTGCAGTGAAAGCAACATTGCCACCGCAACTGTGGTAAAAATAAGGGGCTGTGAAAAAAGCCTCTAAACAGAAAAAAGGATTTTCACTTTACTTAGGTAAGGCGAAAATCCTTTTTTGTGGTATAATTTAACTGTCATGAAAAATCAACCCATAAACTATTATACA
>CAZUXS010000132.1:0-5832 GCA_964624605.1 uncultured Lachnospiraceae bacterium
AAAAAGAATCGGAGCATACAAACTATCTCCAATTCTTTCTTAGTAATTACTTCTTTCTTCCCTCATCCATAACATAAGCAGCCACGGTCAAGGCAACACCTGCACCGAATAATTCGACTATTAATAGTCCCAATTAACAAAGCGCTTCTTTATTAAATTGACAATTGCATTAAGCCCCGTTACAACCACGCCTATAAATATAATACCCGCTATTGCCTTGGTATAATTTGCATAGCTTAAAGCTGAACGCACATAGAAGCCCATGCCGCTGTCTGCGCCTATCAGTTCTGCGGCTGTCAATGTCATGAGTGCGGTTGATAAGTGTATAGGCAGGGAGTTTATAATTCTCGGCATATTAAACGGAATTATAATTTTAAACAACATTGTGAACGTAGATACATTCAACACCTTAGCCGAATTTATAATTCGTTTTTCAACAAAGGCTGTATTGTTTATTGTACCCATGAATGAACCCCAGAATATACTTAAAAACACAACAAACAGTGAAGCCGACCTAAATGTCGGCATTATAAGCACAACATAAGGTGTGTATATAAGCGGTGGCACCGTTGAAATTGCCTTTGCGATGGGATAAACCGCATTGGTAAGCCTTGGCACCCAACCCACAAACGTACCTAATATGATAGCCGCAAACATAGCCGTTGTTATACCCACAACCAAAAGGTAGAGGGAGCTTAAAAAGCCGGTCAACAATGTATGCGCATCGTTTACATAAACGTAAAACACATTTTCGGGTGCAGGTATGAAAACATAAGGCAACACATTAAGCCTTGAAACCAAAAGCTCCCAAATCAAGAACACAACATACACAAAGCCTACAATATCCTTGGTTGCCTGTCTTTTTTTCTTATTTAAAGCTCTTACAATAAATATTACCTCTGTCAATATAAGCACGAAAGCAAAGGCTTTAATATCCTTTAATCCCACTTTCATCTCTTCTGCATACTTACTCGGCAGCAAAAAGCAAAGCCAAATAAGCACGAACAAGAGATTCGGAAGATTAAATATCAACTCCGATATATTGCCAAAATCCTTGGTCTTTACTTTTGCACCCGCTTCCGTTTCGGCTGCTCTTGTTTTGGCATAAACCACATCACTACTCATAAGGTCACCTCCTCACCGCCAATTGCATTTGATATATGTTCTTTGTAAAACAGATTGACAAGCAAATTATGAAGTCGTCTGTATTCATCATTATCAAAAAGCTGTTCCTTATTTCTAGGTCTTGGAATATTGACATCTATAACGCTGTGTATACCCTTTGGTATCATAAACACAATACGGTCTGCAAGCAATAAAGCCTCATCCAAATCGTGAGTAACAAACACAATTGTTTTCTTTTCTTCATCCTCACGCCACAGCTTCAAAAGAAGTTGCTGCAAATTTTCCCTTGTTTTGGCATCCAATGCACCAAACGGCTCATCCATAAGCAATATCTCGGGGCGACAGGCAAGTGCCCTTGCAATTGCAACCCTTTGTTGCATACCGCCCGAAAGCTCGCCCGGCAGCTTATCATCAAAGTCATTAAGCTCCACCTTGCTCAAATACTCGGAAGCAATTTCCAATGACTCTTTTTTACTTATTTTTCCCTTTTGTCTGCTTGATTCCCTCACGGCAAAAGCAACATTTTGCTTTGCGCTCATCCACGGAAACAATGAGTAACTTTGGAAAACAACCGCACGCTCGGAGCCTGCACCATGTATTTTTTTACCCTGCACAAGCACCTCACCCGAAGTTGGTTTGTTTAACCCCTCAAGCACACTCAAAAATGTACTCTTTCCGCAGCCGCTCGGGCCTATTATACAAACAAACTCACCCTTTTTTATTTCAAGATTAATGTCATTTAAAGCTTGAAATGTTGTTTTATCCGTTTCGTACACAAGACTTAAATGTCTTGCCTCTATCACTGTATCGGAATTAAATTGCAAATCCGCCTTTAAAACTGCTTCCGGCATATTGCTCCCCCTCTCTTATAAAAAATCACAATTATTCTTGTACTAAACCTTCAAGCTCACCTATCTGCGGTGAATCGCTGTTATTCTCCTTGAAGTATGTCCACATATCCTTATAGAACTGCTCATCGGGATATTCTTCAATTATCTCCTTAAGTGCATTTGCATAAGTTGATAAATCATAAAAATCGGAAAGCTCAACACCCTTTTCAACATAGTCCCAATCAAGCAAGGTTTGATATACGGCAAGTGTGCCGTTATAGTTGGGGTCGGGGTTATACTTTCTGTTGGCACTTTCCTCGGGATTGTAAACGTAGTCCTTTATAAACTGCTCATCCTCACCCGTAGCCTTAACCAAATCCGCTGTTGTGCCCTCTTCATCCTGCACGTAATCCTTGTAGGCTCTTATCTGACCTTTAAGATATGCCTTGTAAGCATCCTTGTTTGCCTCGTAAGATGTTCTGTTTGCACTTTGACGGCAACATACATAGTCTGTCATCATATCGGAAAGTGGGAAGAGATATGTAAGTCCCTGTGAAAGTGCGGTTTCAAGATACTCACTTGATATGAAGCCGATATCCACATTACCCTTTTCAACGGCAAGTGCAATGTTCGGATATTCGTCGATGAGTGAATAAGTAAGGTCGTCACCTATCTTATAGCCGTATTCCTTGCCAAGCACATACTTAGATACCATTTCGGAAGTTGAAAGCTGAATTACGCCTATCTTTTTGCCTTTCCAGTTTTTCAAATCCTTAAGCTCCTCGGCATCCTCGGGACGTGCAACAACACACATACCACCTGAAAGAGTACCTGCATAAAGCTCAATATCGGAACCCTGTGCGGCATAGCTCAACGGCCAAATAAGCTGAACATAGGTTGTGTCAACCTTGCCTACACTCATAGATTCAAATACGCTTGTTGTGTCAAGGCTGTTGTGCTTCAATTTAAGGTTGTAATCATCATAGTATCCTTTTTGCTCCGCAAGCATACTGAGAGGATATGCAAGCCTGTTTGTTGAAACATCGGCAATTGAAAGCTCATAGCTGACATTATCGCCTGCATCGGTCGCACCGTCTGCTGATTTCTCCGTGTCATTTGCGTTATTTGTGCCGCAAGCACTCATACAAGTTGTCATCAAAGCACAAACAAGTATTGCAGATACTTTTTTCATTAAACTTCTCTTTTTTAATCTTTTCATTTTTCACTTTCCTCCGTTTTATTTAAAATATTTTCAAGTAACTCAAAAACTTTTTTATTTTCCTCGGGTGTACCTATTGATATTCTAAGCATTGTCGGGTAGCCGAACTCTTCACCGCCCCTTATCAAAATTCCCCTTTTTAAAAACTCGTCAACTATATATCCGCTGTCTCTGCCCGTATCAAAAAATATGAAATTGGTGTTGGACTTCACATATTTAAGACCCAGCCTATCGAATAATTTATAATATTCCCGTAAACCGCTATGTACATTGGTCAAAGTTTTTTGTCTGAAATCTTCATCATCAACAGCCGCATAAGCCGCAAGCTGTGCCGCCGCATTCACATTTATAGGCATACGCACCTTGTTTAAATAGCTAATTATTTTTTCATCCGCTACACCGTAGCCTATTCTGAATGCCGCAAGTCCCTCGAGCTTTGAAAATGTTCGCAGTATAATTATATTCTTATACCTGTCAAGAAGCTTTATTGAATCGGGATAGCCCTCTTCAACCACAAAATCGTAATAGGCTTCATCAAGCACAACGATTATATCATCCCTCACCCTATCGAGAAATGCCGTAAGTTCTTTTTCCGTAACTATTGTTCCCGTTGGGTTATTGGGATTGCAGAGCCATATAATTTTTGTTTTATCGGTTATTGCCGCTTCTATAGCATCCAAATCCGTTTTAAAATCCTTTAACGGTACTGAAACAATGTTGCCGCCCATAATCAAGGTTACATTTTTATACCAATTGAATGATGGCTCGGGAACAATCGTTTCCTCTCCGTGTTCCAAGAAAGCAAGACCTACCAAAAACAAAAGTTCAAATGAACCGTTTCCGAATATGACTTGACTTTGCCTTACATTCAGTTTATTTGCAAGCTTTTCGGTAAGGTTAAGTGATGCACCGTCGGGATAATAGGATGTGATTTCCTTAAGTGCCTCCCTTGCCTTTGGTGAAAAGCCCAAGGTATTTTCATTGCCTGCAAGCTTTATAACCTTTTCAAACTTATATTCCCTTTTTATGCTGTCTATACTTCTTGCGGGTGTATAAACAGGCAAACTCTCCACCGCCTTACGTGGTTTAATACTCATTTTTAACCCCTCACTTATTTAAAATTTTTTTCGTTAAATTATCGGTATCAATAAGAGCACTTTTTATCTCCTCATAACTGTAGCTAACATAAGGGAATACCTTTGGTATCTCACGTGCCAAATAATCCAAGTCACTTTCAATATTTTCCTTAATACCTATATCCTCCAATGTGTAGGCTGTGCCGTATTTATGAAAAATCTTAATTACATCCGCTATTTCTTCAACGGAATATTTTTCAAGGAAAAGCTGTGATATAATTCCGAATGCAACCTTTTCGCCGTGCAACCTTATCCTTGTGTTGGGTAAACGTGTTGATACGTGATAAAACGGATGTGCAAAACCGTAATGCGGTATGTTACGTTGAAAACTGCCTGCAAAACCCGCAAGATATATAATCGCATCTACAACGTCCTTTGCCGCCTTGCCGTATTCACCTTTTTTTGCCTGCTCAATTGCAGTAAATGTGCTTTCCTCCAATTCTTTAAACGCTATATCCGAAGCATAAAGTGCAATGCTCAAAGTTGTATCATCCTTTGCAAAATCCAACGATGAACGTGTTTCATACAACTTTGCAAATGTATCCACAACACCCGAATATATATATCTTTTCGGTGAATTAAGCAAAACAGCTTGATCGGCAACAATTAAATCGGCACACTTTTTGTTATCCCTAACCTTAACAAAAGAACCCTCATCATCGTATTGTATTGATATTGCCGCCCAAGATGCACAGGTTGCCGCCACGGTCGGCACGGTCACAAGCGGTAAGCCCGTTATATCAGCAACTGCCTTTGATGTGTCAATTACTCGCCCTCCGCCTATACCTATGATAAAATCCGCCTTAACATCGGTTGCAGTCTCCGAATAACGCTTAAACCACGTTTCAGACGGAAATCCCGCAAAAATCTCTACATTTTCCGTGTTAATCCCCACGTCGGACAAACCTTTGTTCAAATCCTCTTTTACGGTTTCATAAGCCGTTTTACCTGCTATGATAAGCGGATTTTTACCCAAAGCTTCTGCATATTGACCTATTTTTTCTATAGCTCCTTTCTCATTAATGTACCGACTTGGTGTTTTTGAAACAAGCATAATTTCCTCCCCCTTGTAAACCAAAAAACAAAAAGGCTATGCAAGCAAACTGCCCACATAACCTTTAGTTGTCTAATCAGTTATTTTATATTGCGTTTATAAGTAATACGCTTTTGAATCACCTTAATTCATACTTAATTACTATGAATAGGTTCCATATTCTTATTTTAACACAAATAAAATAAAATTCAATATGAATTTTTTTTAAATTTTTTTATATATTGCATTTATATGCAGAAATAAACCTTTATCCTTTTATAAATTGTATTTATTGTTTAAGTATAGTAAATTTAAAATTGTGGACTATGATGCAGCGGCTCTACTCATTATCACCTGCAAACTATAGACATAATGAACAACAAATAAAGGAAAAGCTTGGTTGTTTGAGTCCTGTAGAATACAAACTTAATTTCAAAGCCGCATAAAAATAGCGTAGCAGCTTAAAACTACTACGCTATAAAGTCTAAC
>CAZUXS010000133.1:0-5819 GCA_964624605.1 uncultured Lachnospiraceae bacterium
CACCACAAGTCGGCTTGAAACAAGATATTCAATCATAGCATCACTAAGTCCGGTTCTTTTGTAAAAGCCCTTGTTTTTGCTGTCCATATAGCCTTGTCCGCCTATAAACAAATCTGCCGTTATATCCAGCTTATCCAATTCATCTATAAGCTTAACCATGGTTTCATGGCGTATGGGATTTTCATATACGCATTTGCCCGTATGCAAATCATATACAGCCGCACCGTTGACCGTTATCACATAGTGTATCTCCGGTATTGTTTTTATTGCCTCGGGCACGCCGACAAAGGGTCTGCCTGTTGCAGGCAAAACCACAACCCCCATATCAACAGCCTTTTTTATGGCATCAAGATTTTTTTCACTTATCTTTTTTTCCGAATTAAAAAGTGTACCGTCCAAATCAAGTGCCACAAGTTTAACTTTATTACTCATTATTGCCTCCGATTACTTCAATATATCAAGTGTATATTCACCGAACACAGCTTCATAATATACCTTATGATTTACAAAATAATTGTTCCAAACCATACCCAGATTTTGAGAGAGAATTTCCTTTGCATCTCTGTATTCGTCCGTTCTGAGTGTGAGAGTTTCATCGCTTATTGTACCATTAGCGTTCTTTTCCGCTTCGGTAAGCATGGAATCGAGTATTTGTGTAAACTCCAACACAGGCTTATGGAATTCCTTCATTGTGTTCGGCACGTACATTTCATTAAGCTCCTGCATATACTTTCTCACAAACGTGTAGTCACTGTCCTTAGCTGTTATAATTTCGCCGTCTACAACACGTCTGCCGAAGAAACGCAAAAGCGTTTCATCCTTATTGTCAATTGCCCAATTTTTTATTGCCAGCAAGTCTTTAAGTACATTCACAATATAAGTCTGCTCTGACATAGTCATAGTACCCTCATCGGAATCCTCAAGCAACCCGAGATTATCGTACATATTAACGGTTTTTGTGTTGTCGTCCCAAACAACGTCCACGCCATCAAGGCAAGAGGCAATTGCTCTCACAGGCAAATAAAGTCTTTCATTTATAAGCTGAGGCATAACATCGGCATCAATCTTTAAATCGTTTCCACCCGCATCGTTGCCGTAAAGATATCCGTCTTTTGCATAAAGTGTCATTGTTGCGGAAGTGAGACGTGCCGTTTTCTCCTCGGCAAGCCACTCTATGGTAAATCCCATATTGTCAAAAAGTCCTCTGAGAGGAACCATAGCCCTGCCGTTTACAATCTGAGGCTGTGCCACGCTGAACTCCACGGAAGTTCCGTTATATTTTACATTTACGTCGGCTGCTAATGCAAATACAGTATTTGCCAATACCGCCGCACCTGCAATAAGTAATGCTGCTCTTTTTCTCATAAGTAGTTACCTCCTAGTTTCGTATATGTTAAGTATACCACATAAAGACAAATTTTGCACCATAAAAATATAACATAAGATAAAATATGGTTTTTAAAATTATATTAACAAAACAATAAAATATGGTAATATAGATTGACAAAATCACACATTTATATTATAATAATCGTGAGTAAGTGTCTACTCCGGTAAACATACTTTTCAATATCAAACTTTCTTTTAAAGTGAGCCGGTTTGAACTTATCATAGGCTACTTTGAACAAAAGCATAAAGTGAAGGGAGGATTTGGGATTTTTCCTTAATATATGAAAGAACTAAAAAACAGAACTCAGAAAATTCTAATTGTCGATGATTCCGAAATGAACAGGGCTATCCTTGCCGATATGCTCTCTGACGATTATGACATTATGGAAGCGGAAGACGGCGAACAGGCTATACGTTTGTTGCAGACTCGCTGTGCGGAGATTTCACTTATACTGCTGGATATCGTTATGCCTAAGATGGATGGTTTTGATGTGCTGGCTATGATGAATAAATATCACTGGATTGATGACGTTCCCGTTATTATGATTTCTGCCGAAAACAATATTTCGGTTATTGAAAGAGCATACGAACTGGGCGTAACAGACTTTATAAGTCGTCCCTTTGACGAGCCTATAGTCCGCAGAAGAGTAGTGAATACAATTTTTGTATATGCCAAGCAGCGAAAGCTGATAGGTATGGTTGCGGAGCAGATGTACGAAAAAGAAAAAAGCAGTGCACTCATGATAGCCATACTCAGCCACATAGTTGAATTTCGGAATAATGAGAGCGGTTTACACGTTCTCCACATCAATACGATAACCGAAATACTGCTTAATAAACTTGTGCAGAAAACAGATAAATATAAACTGAGCAGAGCGGATATAAATCTTATAAAAATGGCCTCCTCTCTGCACGATATAGGCAAAATAGGCATACCTACCGAGATATTGAACAAACCCGGCAAGTTTACTCCGGAGGAGTTTGCTGTTATGAAAACACATTCCATGCTTGGTGCTCAAATGCTTGATGACCTGCCTTTCCACAAGGATGAACCCCTTGTTAAGCTTTCATATCAAATTTGCCGTTGGCATCACGAAAGATATGACGGCAAGGGTTATCCGGATGGTCTTAAGGGTGAGGAAATACCTATTTCGGCACAGATTGTGTCAATTGCGGATGTTTACGATGCACTCACAAGCGAGAGAGTATATAAAAAGGCTTTCACTCACGAGGTTGCAATGAATATGATAATGAACGGTGAATGTGGCACATTCAATCCGCTTTTGCTTGAGTGCCTTGTGGAATCTGCGGAAATGATACAAAAAGAGATGAGTGTAAACTCCATAAATAACACAGGTCACCGTGAAATGCACACGGTTGCCGAAGATATGCTCAATAATGAGGAAATGAGTCTTTCCGAAAGAGCACTTCATCAATTGGAGTATGAAAGAGTAAAGAATGATTTCTATGCCTGCGTATCCGATAACATATACTTCGAATACACATCAAAGCCACAGCTTTTTTGCCTTTCACCACAGGGTGTCAGGATTTTGGGGCTTGATGAAACAACAACGGAGCCGTATGAGAATCCTAAGTTTTTGGACGTTATGGGCAAGGAAAATCTTTCATTCCTGCACGACCAGTTAAGAAAGACTTCCGTTGAAAATCCAATTATTCAGCATGATTGTATGCTGAAAACAAAAAGCGGCTACAGGTGGTTCAGGATAATCTGCCGCGCTATAAGGAATTCGGCAAAGGGCAATGAATATGCGGGTTCAATAGGCAAAGCAATAGACATTGAAGATGACAGAAAGCAGCTCACAGACCTCAAGCGCCTTTCATCACATGATTCGCTCACAGGTCTTTTAAACCAGAAAGCAGCGAGAGAATTAGCCGAAAGGAAGCTTTCTCTGGGTGGCAGATATATAATGTTCCTGATTGACATAGATGATTTCAGCAACATAAACTACAAACTCGGTTACATATTCGGAAATTCTGTGTTGGTGCACGTATCCGATATACTTACCTCAAACCTGCGTTCCAACGATATAATATCAAGGAGTAACGGTGATATGTTTATGCTCTTCCTCGATTACAAGGATGGTATGGAACCGCTTTTTGAACGAATATTTGCATCTCTTGATTGTGATTACAAGGGACTTCATCTTACGGTAAGCATGGGCATTACAAAGTGCTGTGGCAGTAACGAAAATTTTGATGAAATTTACAAAAAAGCAACCGATGCTCTTCTTGAAGCTAAAAAAAGAGGTAAGCATAGCTATTATATATACCATAAAGAGGAGGGTGTAAGCTGATGACAGTAAAAGAGGCTTATATCGCCTTAGGTGGCGATTACAACAGCATTTTATCACGTTTTGCAACGGAAGAAAGAGTTAAAAGATTTGCACTTAAATTTCCGAACGATAAAAGCTATGACCTTTTGTGTACGTCTATAGCATCAAATGACTATAAGGAGGCATTTCGTGCAGCCCATACCATAAAAGGTATCTGCCAAAATCTTTCATTCGACAGACTGTATAAATCCGCCGAAGTAATAACCGAGGCATTGAGGGATGAAAATAATATAGCCGGAAATTTAGATGAACTTTTAAATAAGGTTACGGATGATTACAACATAACCGTTGCCGCAATAAATAAAATAGATTAATATCAAACGAGGATGCCGCTTAAAACGACATCCTCATTTTTTGTATATAGAATTATAGATTTTATATCTTAGCCGCAAGCCTCTCCCTATCCGCTTCGGACAAACCCAATGCCGTTGCCGCTTCTTCAAATGTAATTTTTAAGTTTGTCATAAGATTTTTAAGATTTTCAATCTGCGTCAATTCTCTGCCGGTATCTATGCCCCTCTCGATACCGGTCGCAATGCCCTCTTCTCTGCCTCTATTCATTGCTCTTTCTCTTATTCCTTCACCAAGATTACACATTACATTCACGTCCTTTCCAAAATCACGTATATAGTCTATTTCAAAATCATCTATCAATATATCCTTTCTTTTATCCGTACTCATATATTCGGATAAAAGAACTCTCAGCAGTTTTAAAATTTCGCTGTTTCCGTTTTTTACATCCTCACCGTCTTTATCAAGACAGAGTAATATCATATTTATCAAATCATATTTTTCGGAATCTATCTTATAGTTTCCCACCACATTTTCTTCTTTTATACAATAGCGATTTATTGTATTTCTTGCATATTGGGGTGCTTCCGTACATATCCATATTGAATATACCTTTCTTATGTTGTCATAGTCATTTTTTGTAAATTCCGTTTCCTTTTGAGCGGATATAAGCCTGCAACAATAGTACAATCCTCTTTTAACCAATGAATAGCCCGGATTATACTGATTTTGTGCTTCAATGTTGACTATAATTCTCACATTTTCATTTGTTTGTGGTAACAGTGCCACAAAACGTATATCAAAATACACCGTTCCCTCATCGGCTGTTTTATCCTCCGTGTTTATTCCGGTTATCTTTTCGGGACTGTTTCTGTCTACGGGAATACCCGAAATTTGAGGTGTTCCGTCTATGCAGTTTTCCGAGATATATCGCACATCATAATCCGAAAATTCCTTTATGCAGTATTTCATTATATACGCCAGTATAATTTTATTTGAAAGCAGGATTTTGCAATATTTATCGTACTTTGCTTCCATCCTCGCACTTTCAATTTCATTTGATAACTCGCTGACCACAAATATCCCCTCTTTCGTAAAATACACACCCCTTTTATACTATAATTTTATTACTTTAATCACAAAAAGTCAACCTGTTTTAAATTTTTGCGCAAAAAAAGACTGTTGCATTTCTGCAACAGTCCGTTTTATATAATTAAATATTTATTGATAATTAAACCAATTCGAGGATAACAACCTCAGCACCGTCACCACGTCTTGCAGCCTTCTTGATGATTCTTGTGTAACCACCGTTTCTGTCTGCATACTTAGGAGCGATTTCATCAAACATCTTAGCAGCCATATCAACAGTCTTTGTGTTTGCTCTTTTCTTTCTACCGTCAGCAGGTGTTTCTGTAACAGGGTAAAGGTAAGCAAGAATCTTTCTTCTTGCATTAAGACGAGCAGGGTTATCCTTCTTGATAGTCTTCTGAACTTCTTCAAAAACAGTAACCTTCTTGCCGTTTTCTTCTTTCTTTACTCTCTTACCGTTTTCGTCCTTCTTAGGAACCTTAACTGTAACAGTAACCTCTGTATAATCATCCTTTGCCTTTTTAGCAACAGTGATTAACTTTTCAGCAATAGCTTTAACTTCCTTAGCCTTAGCCTCGGTAGTTTCAATCTTGCCGTGGTATAATAAATTAGTAACCTGGTTACGCAAAAGAGCCTTACGCTGGCTGCTTGTACGACCAAGCTTTCTATATTCAGCCATTACTAATCCTCCTTAAA
>CAZUXS010000134.1:0-5743 GCA_964624605.1 uncultured Lachnospiraceae bacterium
TTCCCCATCAAATTCGGGAAATCTCAGCTTAGGCACATTCGCCTTTTGACTATAACTTGAGGATACATTTTCCATAAAATCATACCTCCTCATCGAAAGGAAAATCAAGACCGAGTTCAGCAAAATACGGCTTCAACTCTGTGTTAATCTGCTTAATTTCCTTTTGCAAACTCCTAATTTCACTTGCAACTGCATCTAAATCAATTTCAGGCTCTTTCTCAAAAGTATCAACATATCGAGGGATATTTAAGTTAAAACCGTTTTCCTCAATTTCAGCCATATTTGCAACATGAGCAAATTTTTCTATATCTTCTCTTTTTTCGTAGGCATCTACAATTTTATCAATATCCGAAGTTCTGAGAATGTTTTGATTTTTGCCTGCCTCAAAGTTCTTAGATGCGTCTATAAACAATATGTTATCTCCGTTTGAACCTCTGTCTTTTTTCAAAACAAGAACACAAACAGGTATACCCGTACCAAAGAAAAGATTTGCCGGCAAGCCGATAACCGCATCAAGTACATTTAATTTTTCAATAAGGTACTTTCTGATAGTTTCTTCCGCATTTCCTCTGAAAAGCACACCGTGTGGCAAAAGAACAACAGCACGACCATCTTCATCCATATGATAAACCATATGCTGAACAAATGCGAAGTCTGCTTTTGACTTTGGTGCTAACTTACCATATTGACTAAATCTATCATCTTCCAAGAATTTATTGTCGGCAGACCACTTTGCGGAGTATGGTGGATTTGCAACTTGCACACGGAATTTTGTGTTTTCACCAAAATAATCGTGTTCCAAAGTATCTCCGTTATATATTTCAAAATTACGATACGGAATACCTCTCAAAATCATATTCATTCTTGCAAGGTTGTATGTGGTTGAAGTTAATTCCTGTCCATAATACAAACGCACATTGGCATAATTTTTAAGCCTTAACAGCAGTGAGCCTGAACCACAGGTTGGATCTGCCGCTGATTTAACATCTGTAAGTCCAAGACAAGCAAGTCGGCAAAGAAGTTCGGCAGGACCGGCAGGAGTATAGAACTCACCTGCTTTCTTTCCGGCTGTTGCCGCAAACTGTCCTATAAGATATTCATAGGCATTGCCTAAAATATCAATTTTGGTATCCTCAACCGAAAAGTTTATTTCATCAAGTGCGGCAATTATTTTAGCCATAACCGCACTACGGTCTTTAACAGATTGTCCGAGCTTGGTTGAGTCAAGTTGCATATCCGAGAAAAGTCCTTCAAAATCGGATTGGCTGTCATTTCCAAGTGTTGATTCCATAAGTGAATTTATGGCTTTCTGCAAAAATTCAATATCGAATGAACGATTTTCAACCATTTTGACCATATTTCTGAATAAATACTGTGGCTCTATAACAAACCCTAAATCACGCAAAGACTCCTCTATAACAGCCTCTTTGTATTCTTCATCTGCCCAAGCAGTGGGATAATCAATATTGTCATCTTTAAGAAGATTTTCCATATACTTCTCTGTTCTGTCGGAAAGATAGTAATAAAAAATCATTCCCAATATATAATTTTTAAATTCGTAGGCTTCCATATTGCCCCTGAGTGCATTAGCCATTGCCCACAATTTTTGACAAAGTTCTTTTTGGTGTAATTGTATGCTGTTTTCCATAATTACCTCCTTATTTACTCTCAAATACTCCTCTTTTTATGTACAAGAGGAGTATTTTTAACTATTTTTTTACACCTTTGTGTAAAAGGTGTGTTAATTACTGTATTTTTCAACATGGGATTTTATAAAATCCACAATTTTATTTACCAACGATTTTTTCTTCAACAATGACATAGGTTTTTCAATTCTATCTCGTATACTGCCTTGATTTAATACACCCGAAAAAGAGTATTCCGAAATATATTCATTAAGCATATTCTTGTCTATATCCTGTTCGGTAGCAAAGGCTTCGATTTCCTCTTTTTTCTTTTTGTTTTCAAAATCGTTGTATTCGGCATCAATATCTTCCGAACCCGAAAAGCCCATAACCACCTCGTCAAGAAATGCTTTCAAAATATCAATTTTCTTGTGCAAATGAATGTTGTCGGAACGGTCAAGTTCGGTTTTGATATGACTGATGTCCTTGTCCTTTGATTCCTTGCTTTTGAAATTGATATTTCGTATAAGATTCATAATGTAAGCTACATTTATGCGGTTTGTTTCCATAAGTTCAATACAGAAGTCCACATCGTTTAAAACGGAAACAACTTCTTTTTGAGAAACAACCTTGTGGTATATCATAAGATACTTACTTTTATAATCTTGAAATTCTTGTTCCGTAAGTTCAATCATATCCCTGTCCGTTTTAAACTCAACAAAAGTTTGAAGTGATAACAAATACTTCGATAATTCCTTAAACAAAACAACAAAAGTTTTTTGGTCATCCTCGTTCATTAAGTTATCAACAGATGCGGGAGTGGGTGCAAGCTGTTTTAATTGAACAACCAGTTCGTTGAATTTTTGAACATAGTATTCAAACGGCTTTGCGGTAATGCCCTCGGTATTGTTAGATTGAGAAAACAATGCTAATGCTTCATCGGTATTTTTCTTCAAATTGCGGTAGCAAATAACTATGCCCCACGGCTTAGTTTCCTTTTCAACACGGTTTGTCCTACTATAGGCTTGCAATAAATCGTGATATTCAAGTTTTTTATCAACATACAACACAGATAAAGGCTTACTGTCAAAACCGGTCAAAAACATATTTACAACAAGCAAAATATCAAGCTGTTTTGTTTTCTTACCCTTGACACGGTCGCTTATATCCTTGTGATAACTTGAAAATGTATCTGTTGAAAAATTGGTATTGAATGTTTTGTTGTAATCAACGATTATTCGTTCCAAAGCATCTCTGCTGTGTTCATCGGAACTTTCATAGTCCTCATTTGCTCCGTAAGAAAATATACCGCTTACATTCAAATCGTGGTCAATACTCTTGAATATATCGTAATATTTTATCAAGGCGGGTATTGAGGATACGGCAAAAATAGCTGTATACTGCTTGTTTCTTGTTTTTGCCTTGTGGTTTTGAATAATATGATTTACAATCAAGTTCATTCTTTCATCAGCCATATATAACTCATTTGTATCTATAGCTTCGGTCATTGTGTTGTCATCTAAATCATAATTACCGTTTATTGTGTTTATGTATTCAATGTGAAAACCTAAAACATTATTATCATATATAGCATTTTTTATCAAATATGAGTGCAAACATTCTCCAAAAAGAGATTTGGTGGTTTGAACTACTTTTCCGTCAACTTTTCCGTTTTGCTCAAAACGAGGAGTTCCCGTAAAACCGAAGAACTGTGCGTTTGTAAAGTGCCTTACAATATCTTTATGCATATCTCCGAATTGTGAACGGTGACATTCGTCTATTATAAAGACCACTTTTTCATTTCTATAGTTATCCATAACGGCTGAATATTGAGGCTTTTTAACAGCCGTAGCCATTTTTTGAATGGTTGTAATTATAAGCTGACGATTTTTATCATTCATCTGTTTTACTAAAACATCGGTTCTGTTTGTTGTATCAACCGAGCCACTCTCAAATTTATTAAATTCTTCTGTTGTTTGTGTATCCAAATCCTTTCTGTCAACAAGAAAAATTACTTTTTTGATAAGCGGATTAGATGCAAGAATTTGAGCCGTTTTAAATGCTGTAAGTGTTTTGCCCGCACCTGTTGTGTGCCAAATATAAGCATTACGATTGGTAACTGTAGCTTGTCGAATAAGTGCTTCTGATGCAAAAACTTGGTATGGTCGCATTACCATCATAAGTTTATCAGTATCATTTAATACGGTAAACTTAGTCATCATTTTTGTGATGTGGTCACGAGCAAGAAAAACGATTGAAAAATCTTTCAAATTTGTAATTCTTGAATTATTTTCATCTGTCCAAAAGAATGTATGTGAATAAAGAATATCTTTATCACTGTTTGCAAAATATTTCGTATCAACGCCGTTGGAAACCACAAAAAGCTGTATGTAATGATACAAACCTTGATAAGAATGTTTACGGTATCTCATTATTTGATTGACGGCTTCTTTTATGTCAATACCTCTACGCTTTAACTCAATTTGAATAAGCGGAAGTCCGTTTACCAAAAGTGTTACATCATAACGATTTGTATACTTGCCTATTACGGTTGTTTGGTTTGTAACTTGATATATGTTTTTGGTAAAATCTTCATCAAGAAAATATAAATATGGCTTTGTACCGTCATCTCGTTCCAGCACATATTTATCTCTTAATATTTTGGAACTTTCAAAAATACTTTTACCATTCAGATAATTTAAAACTCGTTCCCATTCCTTGTTGCTTAATGCCTTTCCGGCAAGATTTTGACTATTGAATTTTTCAAATTGCACCTTAAAATTAGCTAATAGTGCATCATAATCGGGAATATCCGCATACGAATAATTTTGTCCCTTTAATTGTTCAATAAGTTGTTCTTCCAATTGTGCTTCACTTTGGTATGCCATTTTATAATTCACTTCCTTTCGGGTTTATTATAGCAAACTAAATGGTGAAAAAATATGCCATTTAACTAAAAGTCTTTATAACGAAACTTAATATAATTTTATTCTATCACATTTTTTAGAGAAATACAATAAACAACACAAAATGTATAATACTTAAAACCTTTGTTTTTATCTCTTGCAAGCATAGCAAGTGGGCACCCACTTGCAAATTCTTGTTAGGTACAAATCGCAAAGATGTGTGACCGCCGTAGGCGGCTTTTGCGTAGCAAAAGTTTTGACACAAATCGCAAAGATATGCGACCACCGTAGGTGGCTTTTGCGTAGCAAAAGTTTTGAGCAAATTGCCCTAAAACCTATTTGGTGATTACTCCCCAAGCCCCTTGTTTGCATCATTAAAATATGCAAAATTATTAGGCAAAAATCTTTAAAAATGTTGTTTGGATATAATGTGAATTTACGATTGTTAAAAGAACAGTTTTATGTGAATTATGGCATTGATTTTGCGTAGCAAACAGTTCAGGGGGATTGGGGGATTTTCCACCAAACAGATATTAAGGCGTATGGTCAGAACTTTTGCTTCGCAAAAGTCGGCTTTCAGCCGACCGCATTCTTGCGGTTCAGCCCTAACAAGCTGTCGCAGAGTTGACACAATTCGGCGTTTTCGGAAAGTAAAAATTGCAAATTTTTTCTGCACCGAAAATGCCGAGTGTCTACCCTGCGGCTATGCTTGCAAGATAACAAACCATAGTTTTGAAAATTTGTGCTTTAAAAGTTTGTCCGTAGGCTTAAATTTTGCTTCACGATATGGTATAATTATAAAAACATCTATTGGGGAAGGTTAAAATGCTTATGATAAATTTTTATTCGATTGCGGATATTTTGATACGGTACAGTAACACAGCCTTGACGAGAAACAAAACGGATTTTGTTTATGCGATTTTTAACAGCTTTCTTTCAAGTGAGGATTGCAAAATGTATGTTCCCGATGAAAGCACAATCAGCCGTTGGCTCAGTGGTAAAAGAGATTTGCCGACGGAGTTGAAAGCGTATTACAACAGCAAGCACAAACAAAATTTACACAACGATATTGAATTAAATCTTTTGCCGGAAATGACGGATTGTAAAAAGGCGATTGATGAAATCGGGAAAATTATTACGAATGATTTTACTATTTCAACCGATAAGAAAAATGAACTTTTGAATTGCAATTCCGAAGTGGATTTTTTGACG
>CAZUXS010000135.1:0-5725 GCA_964624605.1 uncultured Lachnospiraceae bacterium
AAACTGACCTCCCAAAAGTTAGATTTTTTAGGTCTAACCTTTTGGGGTCAGTTCACCTGTCTCCAAACACAGCGGTCATTTTTTATGATCTAAATTTTTAGAGCAGGGGTAACAACCGTTATTAGTTGTATTTCCTCTTGTGTATTTATTATAAATCTTTTTACAGTTGTTGTCAAGAGTGGATTAAAAATCAATCCGTTTTATTTTCTTGATTTATTGATAATTTGTTAACTGTTTTATATCAATCTTTCCAGCAACTCCCTAACCTCCGCTGTCGGATTTATTTCATTTTCAACCTCGTAAGTGAGGTATGGTTTTGCGTTGTTTGTGAGGAGGAGTTTTCCCTTCATTGCCACAATTTCCGCCATAATTTTTTCAACATCGGGGCGGGCATCTTCCTTGAAATATATCAGTACCTTTTTGCCTCTCTGGCTTACCTTATCGCAGCCGAGTTTATGCGCAAGGGCTTTTGTGTATGCAACATCCAAGAGATTGATTACGGATTTCGGCAGGTCACCGAATCTATCCTCAAGTTCTTCTTGAACGGCATAATAATCCTCTATATTTTTTATGAGCGCTATTTTTTTATACATTTCAAGGCGCTGTTCTTCGCCCGAGATATAATTTGTCGGTATGAAAGCGTTTACCTTAAGGTCCATGAGCGTTTCAAAATCGGCTTCTATCACCTCACCCTTAAGTTCTCGCACGGCTTCGTCCAGAAGCTTGCAGTACATTTCGTAGCCTACACTGTCCATATTTCCGCTTTGCTGTGAGCCTAAAAGGTCGCCTGCACCTCTTATTTCAAGGTCTTTCATAGCAACTCTGAAGCCTGAACCAAACTCCGTAAATTCCCTTATTGTTTGCAATCTCTTTTCGGAAACTTCGGAAATTACCTTATCCTTTTGATACATAAGGTAGGCAAAGCTGCTCCTGTTAGACCTGCCGACTCTTCCTCGTAACTGATAAAGCTGACTAAGTCCCATTTTGTCGGCATCCTGTATTATAATAGTGTTTACGTTCGGGATATCCAAACCCGTTTCAACTATGGTTGTGCACACCAACACATCTATATCGTGGTTTATGAAGTCCGTCATTACGTCTTCAAGCTGTGTTTTTGTCATCTGCCCGTGGGCAATGGCAATTTCCGCATCGGGCACAAGCTTTCTAAGTGTTGCGGCGGTATCGTCTATGTTGTTAACTCTGTTGTGAAGATAATATACCTGTCCGTCACGTGCAAGTTCACGCAATATGGCATCACGCACAAATTCGGGATTGTATTCCATAACGTAGGTTTGTATGGGTAGTCTTTGCCCCGGGGCTTCTTCCAAAAGACTCATATCCCTTATGCCCGACATACTCATGTGCAGAGTACGTGGTATAGGTGTGGCGGTGAGGGTGAGCACGTTTGAATTTTTTTTGAGTGCCTTAAGCTTTTCCTTGTGGGTTACGCCGAAACGCTGTTCCTCATCCACAATTATAAGTCCCAAATCGTTGAAGCCTATATCCTTGCTCAAAAGCCTGTGTGTGCCTATCACAACATCAACTTTGCCCTCTTTGAGGTCGTTTATTATCTGTTTTGACTGCTTTGGTGTTTGAAATCTGGAAAGCAGTTCAACCCTTATGGCATAATCCGCCATTCTGGATTTGAATGTGGAATAGTGCTGGCTTGCAAGTATGGTTGTGGGCACGAGGTAGGCAACCTGTTTGCCCTCTTGAACGGTTTTGAAAGCCGCTCTTATGGCAACCTCCGTTTTGCCGAAGCCGACATCACCGCAGATAAGTCTATCCATTACCTTGCCCGATTCCATATCGTTTTTAACATCTTCAATTGCGGCAAGCTGGTCATCGGTTTCCTCAAATGGGAAGCTTTCTTCAAATTCCTTTTGCCAAACCGTGTCCTTGCCGTATTCGTAACCCTTTGCCGCCTGTCTTGCCGCATAGAGTTCCACCAAATCTTTGGCTATATCCATAGCCGCTTTTTTGGCTCTTGCCTTTGACTTTGACCAAGAGGAAGAGCCGAGTTGAGTGATTTTAGGCTTTACGGAGTCACCGCCGACGTATTTTTGAAGTGTGCCGAGCTGGTTTGTATCCACATAAAGCACGTTGTCATTTGCATAACCCAATTTAAGGTAGTCCTTGCAAACACCTTCGCTGTATATCTGTTCAATGCCGTTATATACGCCTATGCCGTAGTTTTCGTGCACAACATAATCACCCACCTTCAAATCATTGAAGCTGAGTATTGCGGCGGCTCTGTCTTTTTTCTTGTTTGCTCGTTTGCGTTTTTTCTCTTCATTGCTGAAAAGCTCACTATCCGAAATGATGGCAAGCTTGTCGTTGATATATTCAAAGCCGTTTGTAAGGCTGCCCCTTGTTACGTACACAATACCTTTTTGAAGTTCCGTACCCTCCACGGAATCCACAAGTGCGGCGTGAACTTTATGGTCGGTAAGCTCCGTAAAAATTCTCTCGCATCTTGTTTGACCGCCTGCAAGGAAAAGTATGCGATAACCTCTGTCGCACATATATTTCAAATCTTCGGATATTTCGCTGATGTTGTTTTTAGGCAACGTTGAGGAACGTACCTTAAAATCTATAATATCCTTTGGCTTAAATGTTTTTATTGTTTTTAGCACGCTTGTCATCAAAACAACATCACGCTTGCCGAAAAGGGGATATATCTCGTTCGGCGCATATACCATGTGGAGTTGTGATGGGAGCATATATCCTTTTTCAATCCTGTTTAAGGCACTTTCGCTGTATTCGTTGTATACAAAATCAAGATGTTCCTCAACTCTGTTAGGCTCATCTATGTATATAACCATATCCTCGGGGAGGTAGTCAAAAAGGCTGCTTGGCTTTTCATAGAAATATTGCATATATCTTTCAACACCGAAAAAGCCGCTTTGCTCGGTGAGTTTTTCAATTGCCTCGTCAATCACTTCTCGCAGTTTATCCGTAGGGTCTTTGACAGCTTCAAATTCACGTCGTATATTTTCAATTGCGGCAAGTCGCTCTTTGTCTGTGTACATAAGTTCACGCATGGGATAAATTTTCACTCGGTCGGTTTTATCTATTGACCTTTGTGACATTGAATCCAGTATACGTATGGAGTCCACCTCATCATCGAAAAATTCAATTCGCACAGCCGTTTCATTCACGGTTGAAAATAAGTCCATAATGCCGCCACGCACAGCAAACTGCCCCTGTCCCTCAACCATATCACAGCGTTCGTAGCCCATAAATGTGAGCTTTTTGGCAAGCTCGTTGATGTCAACCGTGTCGCCGACTTTTATCTCGGTAACAAAGCTTGAAAACACCTCGGGAGAAACTGTTTTGTCAAAAAGCGCATCGGCACAGAGAACTATCGTAACCGGCTCTTTATTGAGCAGTTTTGAGAGTATTTCAAACCTTGTTTTTATAATATCCACACTTTTTACATCCGCAAAATAGAAAATAATATCCTTTGCAGGGTAGTATTGAACCTTTGTTTTGAGGAAAAATTTCAAGTCCTTGCAAATTTCCTTTGCCTTAACATCGGAATGTGTTATTATAAGTGAGCTTCTTCCGCACTGCTGTTCAATGCCACTTATAAGGTGCATTTTTTGCGTGTCAATAACTCCTGTTGTGAGTACAGGAGTTGCGGAAGTTTCTATTGAGGATTTTAAACGTTTAAAATTTTTGTTTTCTTTCAGAAAGTCATAAAAAATATTCATTTCATTACCCGATTTTTACATTAATTTTCGTTCTTATTAATTTTCGTTTTATTTTTCATTCTTACCGGCTTTTTTGTTATACTTGTTCATGGCACTTTGAGTGCTTTCTTCCCTTATTATCATAGTGATGGCATCTGCCGCATCTGTCATACCGGATATTATTTCGTCTTTTTCTTCGTCCAAAAAACGGCTCAAAACGTATTTTGCAAGGTCCCATTGAGGCGGCTTTTCGCCAACACCCACACGAACTCTTGCAAAGTTGTCGTAACCGAGTTGAGCAATAATGTTTCTGAGACCTTTTTGTCCGCCGTCACTGCCCTTTGAGCGTATACGTATATAGCCTACGGGCAGGTTGATATCATCACAGGTGACAATAATATTCTCGGGTTCAAGCTTATAGAAGTTTACAAACTCCCTCACGCTTTCACCGCTAAGGTTCATATAGGTGGTTGGCTTTATCAAAAGCACCTTTTGATTGCCTATTCGCCCCTCACCGTATATCGCCTTAAATTTCATTTTGTTCATATCTATATTATAATCATAAGCAAGCTTGTTTATTACTTCATAGCCTGCATTATGTCTTGTCCACTCGTATTCCCTGCCGGGATTACCCAGACCTATAATTGCATACATAATACTACCTCCGAAAAAATCTACCTTATTAATTATACCATTTTGTGTAAAAAATATCAAATATAAAATTAATAAATATATGCCGGTTTGATTTTGATATGTGACTAAGTAGTTTGCTCCAACCACACCAATGAAACGAAAAGAGAAATTCGCCAAGTTTAAAGCGGAAAGATTAATCCACCAGCTGTAAGCGGCTTTTGCGTAGCAAAAGTTCTGAGTAAAACGGGTGGGTGCAGGGGCAACCCGCCACCGTGCTACGATGAGTTACCGTGCTTATTGCCCCTGCCCGTTAGGGGTTCGGGGCGAATCGGAACGCCCCGACGTTTTTGGTTCTTTTTTCGTAAAAAAGAACAATCTTTTTCTAGGGATTTAGGAAAAAGCAAACATCATAAAAGCTTTATATTATAATATTTATAACTTTGTTAAGTTGATGACGTTGCTAGTAGGGGAAGGCTAAGGAGCGGCTTTGCCGCTTTAATATACACGGACATATCAAAAAGGACTGTCACTTATGGCAACAGTCCTTTTTGATTTTATTTCATCCATTCGGCTAAAGCCTTAAGAAGCTTATCTATTTCCACGGGTTTTGCTATGTGGGCGTTCATACCTACCGCTTTTGCGTGCTTTACATCGTCTATGAAAGCATCAGCCGTCATTGCAATCACGGGCAGATTTCTCAAATCCTCCCTTTGTGAGGCTCTTATTGCTTCCGTTGCTTCGTAGCCATCCATCACGGGCATTTTGATATCCATAAATACCATATCGTAATAGTTCGGAGGCATTTCATTCAATCGGTCAACAGCAATTTTGCCGTTTGCCGCACATTCGACTTCAACACCTGTTTGAATAAGCAACTCACGAGCAATTTCCATATTGATATCATTATCTTCAACCAACAGTACACGCTTTCCGCTGTATGATGTGCTTTGCAAGTGATTTATGTTTTCAATTTCCTTTTCTCCGTCAAACATAAGAGATTTCATAACGTACACAAGTCTTGAACGGAAAAGGGGCTTTGATATGAAAGCATTTACTCCCGCTTCCCTTGCTTCATCCTCAATTTCGGAATAATCAAAGGCTGAAAGTATGATTATAGGTACGTCCTTGCCAACCTTTGCACGTATTTCTCTTGCTGTCTGCACGCCGTCCTTATTCGGCATTTTCCAATCGAGTATTACGGCGGCATAATCGTTATGTGCTTTTTGTGCCGTCAAAAGCTTTGCTATGGCCTCATCTCCGCTGAGTACCCAATCGGCGCTCATACCTATTTCATTGAGCACGTTGCAGGCACTTTCACAGGCAAATTTGTCATCATCGGCAACAAGCACGGGCAGATTTTCAAGTCCCGATACGTCGTCACGCTTGCTGTGATTGAG
>CAZUXS010000136.1:0-5676 GCA_964624605.1 uncultured Lachnospiraceae bacterium
GCAAGGAACTCGGTGCGGACGTACCCTACTGCATAAAAAGAGGTACGGCACTTGCAGAGGGTATAGGTGAAAAGCTCACCGAACTTCCACCTTTCCCCGATTGCTATGTTCTTCTTGCAAAACCGCCTATTAACGTTTCCACGGCAACGGTTTTCAAAGCATTTGACGAAAGTGTTGTTTTGAAACATCCCGACAACAAAAAAATAATAGGACTCATAAAGCAAAGAGATTTGAACGCTATCTGCGGTGAGATGTGCAACGTGCTTGAAACGGTCACAATAAAAGCTCATCCCATAATAGCGCAAATCAAATCCGCCATGCTTGAAAAAAATGCACTGGGCAGTATGATGAGCGGCAGCGGCCCCACCGTTTTCGGCTTTTTCAATACATACGAGGACGGCATAGAAGCACTTAAATATATAAGACAAAAATTCCATATAAAGGAACTTTATCTTACAACGGTTTTTAATACAACAGGGCGAGTTAAGGATGAATGATTCCTTTCGCACTTACAGAGGTGAATAAAATTGAATTTTTCGGATAAATACGGCAAGTCACAGGCAAATATACTTATGGACCTTGATGTGGCAAAAAAAAGACTTGAAGCACAGGGAAGAGAGATAATCAATCTTTCAATAGGCACACCTGATATGCCACCCGATGACTTTGTTATGGAGGCTGTGAGTGAAGCTTTTAAAAATCCCGAAAACTACAAATACGGTATGACGGAAAGTCCGGAGCTTATTTCTGCCGTAAAAGGTTGGTATAAAAGACGTTTCGGCGTTGAATTGGAAGCGGAAAACATAACGGCTGTAAACGGCTCACAGGAGGGTATTGCACATATAGCCTTTCCTGTATGCAACAAGGATGATATTGTGCTTGTGCCCGACCCCTGCTACCAAATTTTCGGTTTCGGCCCTTTGCTTGCGGATGTCAAACTTGAATATATGCCGCTCAAAAAAGAAAACAACTACATAATCGACCTTGATGCTATACCGGAAGATATTGCAAAAGCGGCAAAAATGATGATTGTTTCATATCCAAACAATCCGACAACCGCCCATGCTGACAGGGATTTTTACATAAGGCTTGTTGCCTTTGCCAAAAAATACGATATAATTGTGGTTCACGACAACGCCTACTCCGAAATGATATACGATGATGAACCGGGTATATCATTTTTATCCATACCGGGGGCTATGGATGTCGGCATTGAATTCAACTCACTTTCAAAAACATACAACCTTACAGGCTTAAGACTTTCCTTTGCCCTTGGCAACAGTGAAATAATCAGCCGTTTCAAGGCTTTCCGTTCACAGATTGATTACGGTATATGCTTCGGCGTGCAAACAGCGGCAATTGCCGCACTCAACGGCCCACAGGATATAGTTGAAAGAAACAGAGCCGAATATAAAAAAAGACGAGATACTCTTTGCAAAGGTTTGAATGACATAGGCTGGAAAGTACCGCTTACGGATTCCACAATGTTTACATGGTTTCCCATACCTCAAAACTACACCTCCTCCGAAAAATTTTGCTTTGACCTTTTGGAAAAGGCAGGTGTTGTTGCCGTACCCGGTGTATCTTTCGGCAAAGAGGGCGAGGGCTATGTGAGAATGGCACTGGTGCAAAATACAAAAACTTTGCAAAAAGCAATTAAAAACATAGCCGAAAGCGGAATTATAAAATATTGATATTGTTGTGCGTATTTACCATCATATAACGGGCGGTGAATACGCTTTTTTTACATAAATAAAAAAAACCTATTGACAAAGCCGAAAAAAGTGCTATAATTAAATCATAGTAAATTTATAGGAATTGTAGATTAAACAATGAGAGAGGTTAAATCACATGTCAAAAATATACAAAACAATTACAGACCTTATAGGTAAAACACCACTTTTGGAGCTTACAAATTATGAAAAGGTTCATTCACTCAATGCAACCATACTTGCAAAGCTTGAATATTTCAACCCTGCCGGTTCCGTAAAGGACAGAATTGCGGTTGCTATGATAAACGATGCCGAAAAATCAGGCAAGCTCCGTCCGGGTGCAACAATAATCGAGCCTACATCAGGCAACACAGGTATAGGTCTTGCTTCCGTTGCAGCTGCAAGAGGCTACAAAATAATAATCACTATGCCCGAAACAATGAGTATCGAGCGTCGTAATCTTCTTAAGGCTTACGGTGCCGAGCTTGTGCTCACAGACGGCGTAAAGGGTATGAAAGGCTCAATAGCAATGGCTGAAGAACTTGCTTCACAGATTGAGAACAGCTTTATTCCAAGCCAGTTCACAAACCCTGCAAATCCCGCATACCATAAGGAAACAACAGGTCCCGAAATTTGGGAAGATACAGACGGTAAAGTTGACATATTTGTTGCAGGTGTCGGCACAGGCGGTACTATTTCCGGTGTTGGTGAATATCTCAAATCACAGAACCCAAATGTAAAAATAGTTGCTGTTGAACCAAAGGGTTCACCCGTGCTTTCAGAGGGTAAAGCAGGTCCTCACATGATACAGGGTATCGGTGCAGGCTTTATCCCCGACACACTTAACACAGATATATATGATGAAATTATAAAGGTTGAAAATGATGCAGCTTTCAGTGCAAGCAAGGAAATTGCACGCAACGAGGGCTTCCTTGTCGGTATTTCCTCAGGTGCGGCACTTTGGGCAGCAACAGAGCTTGCCAACCGTCCCGAGAATAAGGGCAAAACAATAGTTGCCCTCCTCCCCGACACAGGTGACAGATATCTTTCAACAAAACTTTTCAGCGATAAGTAATTCACTTCCCACCGCAAAAATCTGCGGTGGGATTTTTTATCATAAAATATACACTCTCATTCTTGACTTTTTCCCATATTCATACTAAAATTAACATAAGGGGATACTTTTCGGGAGGTGTGTTATGAATACCCAATTGACAAATGAATTGTTAAGTGCATCAAAAGACGCACAGTATGACAGATATTGTAAAAATCTGCTCACACATAAAATAATTCTTGCTCATATAATGAAAGAATGTGTAAGAGAATTTAAAAATTACGATGCTGATTTTATAGCAAAAAATTGTATTTTAGACACACCCGAGGTTTCGGAGGTTGCAGTCCACAGAAACACCGAAAACACACCTAAAATAATAGGCGCAAACAACGAGGACACAACAATGAACGAGGGTACGGTGTATTTTGATATACGCTTTGTTGCCGTTTTACCCGATACAAACGAGAATATTAAATTGATTATTAATCTGGAAGCTCAAAATAATTATAACCTCGGCTATTCATTGATTCGCAGAGCCTTGTATTACTGCTGTCGTTTAATATCCTCACAGTACGGAACAGAATTTTCAAACAGTGATTACAACAACATAAAAAAAGTATATTCAATATGGATTTGCACAAACACACCCGACTATGCCGAAAATACGATAACTGAATTTAGTATCGGCATAAATAATGTTTTGGGCAATTTAAAGGCAAAAAAATCCGAATATGATATAATGGAAGTTGTTATGCTGTGTTTGGATAAAAACACGGAAAATATAGATGAGTGTGAAAACAATATACTGAAATTGCTGAAAGTCCTACTTTCGGACAGAATAGCCACGAATAAGAAGACAATAATATTAAATGACGATTTTGACATAGAACCGACAGTTAAAATCAAAAAGGAGTTGAACGATATGTGTAATTTGAGTGCAGGTGTAAGAGCCGAGGGCAGAGAAGAGGGCAGACTTGAGGGTAGAGCCGAGGGCAATTTCGAAGGAATGATTAGAGTATACCGTGAATTTGGTACCTCATTTTCAGAAACTGTCGACAAAATTTCCTCCAAGTTTAATATGTCTAAATCAGATGCGGAAAACATCGTAAAGGAATATTGGGAATAATATTTATTAATAACAACAACCCCGTATAACCGTTATAAAACGATATACGGGGCATTTTCATTTTATTGAACAAAATCTTATATATCCCTCACATCATAAGGTGTGGACTGGTATACATAGTAATTAAGCCAATTTGAGAAAATCAACTGACCTGTTGACCTCCATGTTACAAGTGGTGTCTTGCTTGGGTCATCATCTGGAAAATAGTTCACCGGTAAAGCTGGGTTCATACCCTTATCTCTGTCACGATAGTATTCAAGTGCCAGTGTTTCGGCATCATATTCGGGGTGGCAGGTCATAAAGAAATGCTTGCTATCCGTACTTTTTACTATGGCAACGCCTGCCTCTTCGGACACAGCCATAAGTTCCAACTCGGGCACAGCAAGTATCTGTTCCGCCGTTATCTCGGTTGCCCTTGAATGAGGTGCATAGAACACATCGTCAAGTCCCCTGAAAAGAGGTGAATTTTTCTTAAGCATTGTGTGTGGATATATACCGTGAAGCTTTGGCACTCTGTCGCGTTTTTCTATTCCGTAAAGGTAGTAAAGACCTGCAAAAGCTCCCCAACACATATGCATTGTGGAATGTACGTGAGTCTTGCCCCACTCCATTATCTGGCAAATTTCATCCCAGTAATCCACATCTTCACAGCGTATGAAATCAAGCGGTGCACCGGTTATTATCATACCATCGTATTTTTTATCCTTTATCTTGTCAAATGTTGTGTAGAAAGATTCCAAATGATCCGAACCAACGTGTGTGGGTGTATAGCTTGCGGTCTGCAAAAACTCCACCTCAACTTGAAGCGGTGTATTTGAGAGCTTTCTCAAAAGCTGTGTTTCCGTTACAACTTTTGTGGGCATAAGATTGAGTATAATAACCTTAAGAGGTCTTATATCCTGATGCATAGCCCTGTATTCCGTCATTACAAATATATTTTCACCCTCAAGTGTTTCCCTTGCCGGCAAGGAATCCTTAATTTTGATAGGCATAATATCACTCCTAATTTCAAATAGTTTTTTATATAATGATAAAAGCCAGCGTGGAGAAAGCTGGCTTTTATCGTGGAGAGTTGTATATGAATAATAGAGTTTGGCAAAATAAATTTTAATACCGAGGTAAACATTTCGTTCATCTCTTCGTTGAAATTATTATAGCACAAAGGTTTAGTTTTGTAAAGTATTTTTTGCCAAAAAAATTAATTTTTTTTAATCTTTTTTCACATATTTTTAAAAATACACATTTTATTACAACAATCCATGATAAAAATAAACAATTCTATCATCATCCATTATTCGTATCATCAGTGGAATTAAGCCATTTTAAGTAAGCATTTATAAATGCTGACAAATCGCCATCCATAACAGGGTTTACATTTGCGGTTTCGCAGCCTGTTCTGTGATCCTTTATCATATTGTAGGGGTGGAATACATAACTTCTTATCTGACTGCCCCACGCAATATCTCTTACCTCACCACGGATACCCTCAAGCATCTCGCCCTGTTCCTGAAGTTTCTTCTCATAAAGTTTCGCCTTAAGCATTTTCATACACATATCTCTGTTTTGGAACTGGCTTCTTTCATTCTGACAAGAAACAACAAAACCTGTCGGTATATGTGTAAGACGTACAGCAGAAGATGTTTTGTTGATATGCTGACCACCGGCACCGCTTGAACGGAACACGTCCATCTTAATATCCTCGGGTCTTATTTCAATCTCTATGCTGTCGTCAAGCTCCGGCATAATATCAAAGCTTGCAAATGATGTGTGACGGCGGTTACTGC
>CAZUXS010000137.1:0-5605 GCA_964624605.1 uncultured Lachnospiraceae bacterium
GTAGAGCAGGTGACTCTTAATCACAAGGTCCAGGGTTCGAGCCCCTGGTCGCGCATCAAAACAAAATTGACGAAAGTCAATGCAATAAGCGCGACTAGCTCAGTTGGTAGAGCAGGTGACTCTTAATCACAAGGTCCAGGGTTCGAGCCCCTGGTCGCGCATCAAAACAAAATTGACGAAAGTCAATGCAATAAGCGCGACTAGCTCAGTTGGTAGAGCAGGTGACTCTTAATCACAAGGTCCAGGGTTCGAGCCCCTGGTCGCGCACTAAGACAGGTGAATGCCTGTCTTTTTTTGTTTTCTCGAAAATTTTGACAGAGAGATTTTATTGTGGTATAATTAATAAATAAGGCTATGTCACAACGAATAGTTGATTTTTGATAAGAAACAGCATAATTAACATAATTAATATAAAAGAGCTTAACAAAATCGAAAAAGATTGTTCTTTTTTACGAAAAAAGAACCAAAAACGTCGGGGCGTTCCGATTCGCCCCGAACCCCTAACGGGCAGGGGCAGTGTGCTACGTCGGTTAATCAGAGTTTAGTACGGGTTGCCCCTGCACCCACCCGATTTAGGTGTGTAGGGGTGAGTGGTATATCTTAGCTCCTTGGTGAACTGTAGATTCCATAATTCACACCTCCACAAATTCCGATTTATAGGGGAGTTTTGAACTCCCTATAAAAAGGACTATTTATCGGTTGTTTGTTGTGACATAGCCATAAATAAAATTAACAGAGAGGTAATAGATATGAAGTGTGATAAGGTTTTATATTTTTTTGAAAAAATAAACAATATCCCTCGTGGCAGTGGAAATGAAAAGGCTGTGAGTGATTATATTGTAAGCTTTGCAAATGGAAAAGGTTTGTGGGTAAATCAGGATAAGGCAAATAATGTTATTATAAAGAAAAAAGCAACTCCGGGATATGAAAATTCACCTACTGTTATCATTCAGGGACACATGGATATGGTTTGTGAAAAAGAGGCGGGCTGTGTGCATGATTTCACAAAAGACCCTATTAAAATGATATATGACGGTGATTTCATACACGCAGACGGCACAACCCTTGGTGCCGATGATGGCATAGCTGTTGCCATGGCACTGGCTGTGCTTGATGATGACAGCATAGCTCACCCTGCCATTGAAGCCGTATTCACAACCGATGAAGAGGTTGGTATGCTTGGTGCTTCATCACTTGATTGCAATTTGCTTGAGGGCAGAATAATGCTCAATATAGATTCAGAGGAAGAGGGTATATTCACTGTCGGCTGTGCGGGCGGTGTGAAAACAACAACGGTAATCCCTGTTGAATTTGAAAAAAATGCTCCTTTCAATGATTTTGCCGAGATAACGATTGACGGTTTGCAGGGCGGTCATTCCGGTATTGAGATAAATAAAGAAAGAGGAAACGCAAACAAGCTTATTGCAAAGGTAATTTATAACATAGCTAAAAATGCCGATATAAGACTTTGCAGCATAGAGGGTGGCGCAAAGGATAATGCAATACCTCGTCTTGCCTCTGCCGTAATTTGCTGTGAGGATTTCGAAAAGGTTGAAAATTTGGTTGCGGATATTGACAAGGCAATTAAAAATGAGCTTGCAATACAAGACCCCAATGTTAAAGTAAGCATAAAAAAATGCGGAGAGAGTGCCGTAATGACAAAGGTAAGCACCGAAAATATTACGGAGTGCATATTGCTTATTCCAAACGGTGTGCTTGCTGTCAATACTCAGCTTAATATGCCCGAAACAAGCAACAACATAGGCGTTGTGAGAACAAATGAAAACGATGTTGAAATTGTTTGTGCCGTGCGTAGTTCCGTAAAAACAAAGAAAGTCGATGTTTGCGATGCGATTGAAATGAGTGCTAAGCGTTGCGGCGGTAAGGTTAAATACAGGGGTGATTACCCCGCATGGGAGTATAACCCAAATTCAGCGCTTAAAGATGTGTGCATAGAGTGTTATAAAAAGCAATACGGTGTTGAACCCGCCGTTGAAACTGTGCACGCAGGTCTTGAATGCGGACTTTTTGCCGAGAAAGTGCCCGATATGGATATGGTAAGCTTCGGTCCTAATCTTTATGATATTCACACACCAAAGGAAAAGGCAAGCATATCTTCAATAGAAAGAGTATGGAACTTTGTGCTCAATGTGCTTGCGGAATTAAAATAAATTAAAAAATTGAAAATAGAAAGTATAATTATATCCCGATTGCCGATAATGGTGATTGGGATATTTTATTTTATGGTAAAATTTAGGGGAGAAAATATATGCACTTGCCATGGGACAAAGATTATTTCAAAATTTGTTTATACGTGATATTTACTTTTGTTGTGATATATATCTTCAAGCAGGCTATAGACGGCGTTGTTTATATATTTACAAACGCAGGTGGTATATATGCGGGCGTGATGGCGGCAATAAAGGGTGTTGCTTCGGTTTTTTCCGTGCTTATAGGAGGTTTTGCGGTGGCATATATACTTGAACCCCTTGTATTGATTTTGGGAAACAAATTAAAAATCAAAAGCAGAAAAATTTGTGTGCGAATTATATATGTAATCCTTATTTTGCTTGTTGCATTCATAATTACATTTGCATTAAAAAAGATTTCATATAAAAGCGGTTTTGAAATTTCAAACGGTATAAGAATGAATTATAAAAGGATAACGGAGTTTTACGGGGAATTCAGAAAAAGGATAAAAATGAATCACTTGGATTTTATATTGAAATATTCCGATGGCATAATATCATCCGTTTCGGGTATTGCCGATAGGGTGGTGAATGGGTGTATGTCATTTTTTTCATCACTTGGCAGACTTGCGGTCACAACGTTTTTGAGTTTTGTGTGTGCGTATTATTTTTTGGTGGAAAAGGAAAATATAACCGTAAAATTAAAAAATGTGGGCAAGGTTTTTATACCGAAAAAAATTTACCAAAATATTATGTTGTTGCTGAAAGATATAAATTCCGTTTTTGCGGGTTATATAAGAGGGCAGATTTTGGATGCGGTTATTATGGCGGCGCTTATAAGCGGCAGTTTGGGTGCTTTGGGCATAAAATACTCACTGCTGATAGGAATTGTGTCGGGCTTTTCAAACATTATACCGTATTTTGGTGCAATTATAGGTTTTTTGCTTGGAGTTTCGGCGGCACTCATAGGAGGAAAACCAATAAAAATGTTATATGTGGGCATTGCAATTATAGTGCTTCAACAGATAGATTCCGTTATAATATCTCCAAAAATAGTGGGAAATAAAGTCAGCCTAAGTCCCGTGGCTGTTATATTGGCACTTACTGTTGCAGGCAGGCTTTTCGGCATTACGGGGATGATATTTGCCGTGCCGACTACGGCGCTTATAAAATTGACCATAAAAAGAATTTATAATAAAAAAAGGGTGAGGGTTATAGGAAAATAAAGAAAAACCTATCACAATTATATATCAAAAAACAATGTTTATTATCAATAAAAAACTTGAAAAAAGTCGAAAGTTGTGGTATCATATATGTAACGATGAAATGATTATCCGGTTGACATCAGACAGTAAGAAAAGGGGGTGATGTAATGTATAACGTAGGAGACAGGGTCATATACCCCATGTATGGTGCAGGCGTAATTGAGGATATAAAGAACGAGCGATTTGACGGAAAAACAGCAAAATATTTTGTGTTGCATATTTGTCTGGGTGATTTGAGGATACTGATTGCAGCAGACAATATCGAGAACTTGGGTTTGCAAAAGCTTCTTGATGCGGAAGAAATTTTACGGATAATAACTGATACAGAGCCAATCAGTATGCCTAATAATTGGATGACACGCTACAAAGAAAATGCAGAAAGGCTGAGAACGGGGGATTTAAAATCAGCCATGCAGGTTTACAAAACACTTGTCCTTCGTGAAAGGATAAAGTCTCTCTCAAACAGAGAAAAGAAAATGCTAGTTAGTACCAAAAAGTTTATTCTCAGTATTATTATTCTATCTCAGAACGTGTGCAAGGAAACAGCAGAAAAAATTTTACTTTCTTCAGTACAGCATGAAAAATACCCGATTGAAAAAAGTTTGTAATTTTTTTGTAATCTCATTGACATTTTTGACTTTTAATGTTACAATATACGGAATGAGTAAATTAGAATGGAAAGTGAGGTAACAGGTTATGACATATAAAGTGCGTTTAGTTAAAGGTTTTGGCATATATATGGTATTCTGTTTTTATTTCATTTCCATTTGCAGTTATATTATGAAATGTATAAAAAAGACAATGGAAAGAGTTATCTATTAATTACTCTTTTTGTTGTCTTTTTTCTTGAATATAACATGAGAACGGAGGGATATTCTTGTATAACAGAAAGGATTTACTTGGATTGAGATGCCTTAGTGCGGACGAAATTATGACGATTTTGATGCTTGCAAAGGAAATGAAGCAAAAAATCGACAATCCGCAGCTTAGAACGGACGATCTTAAAAACAGCAGTATTGTTACACTCTTTTATGAGAACAGTACAAGAACGAAGATGTCCTTTACTCTTGCAGGTGAGTATCAAGGCGCTATAGTTAAGGACTTGGGCGTTGCGACAAGCAGTGTTTCAAAGGGCGAAAGCTTGATTGATACGGGTATGACGCTCGATCAAATGGGCACAAACATTATGATTATTCGTCATCAGCTTACGGGTGCGGCACACATACTTGCAAAAAATGTAAAAGCAAGTGTAATAAATGCGGGTGACGGTTCGGACGAACATCCGACACAGGCACTTTTGGATCTTTTCACAATACTTGAAAGAAAAGGCAGTTTCAAGGGTTTGAAAGTTACTATCCTTGGTGATATATCCCATTCCAGAGTTGCAAGAAGTAATGTTTTCGGTCTTACAAAACTCGGTGCAAAGGTTACTCTTTGCGGACCGTCAACACTTGTGAACAGTTCAATGGTTTCACTCGGTGCAACGGTCACAAGTGATTTCAAAGAGGCAATAAAGGATGCGGATGTTGTTATGGGTCTGCGTATTCAGTTTGAAAGACAGAAGAATATGCCATTCCCGAATGTGCGTGAATATTCAAGCCTTTTCGGTGTGAACAGCGACATACTTAAATATGCGAAAGAAGATGTGCTTGTTATGCACCCCGGTCCGGTAAACAGAGGTGTTGAATTTGACACGGATGTAATTGACGGAAAGCACTCCGTAATTAACGTACAGGTTAAAAACGGTGTGGCTGTGAGAATGGCAATTCTCAAATTACTTACAGACGCAAATCACAAAAAATAAGGAGGATATTATGAGCAGCTTACTTATTAAAAACGGCAGGGTGCTTGACCCTGCAAACGGCATTGATGCCAAGATGGACGTATTTGTTGAAAACGGTGTTGTTGCAGAGGTCAAAGACGGCATTGAAAGAACAGCCGATAAGGTGGTAGATGCCGAAAATTGTTGGGTTATGCCCGGCTTTATAGACCTCCATGTGCATTTGCGTGAACCCGGCTTTGAGCATAAGGAAACAATAGCCACAGGTTCAAGAGCAGGCGCAAAGGGCGGTTTCACAACAATTTGTGCGATGCCAAACACAAAACCCGTTACCGATAACGAGGTTGTTGTGGAATATATAAGACTTAAGG
>CAZUXS010000138.1:0-5554 GCA_964624605.1 uncultured Lachnospiraceae bacterium
CTACCTTAATACCGCCCTTTATTCCGACATCATTCTCCTCTGCCTTAAGACAGTTATTCTGACAGCCGGTAACACCGAACTTGAACTTATGTGGCAAGTCCATAGCGAAAAACCTATCGCTAAGCTCCTGTGCAAGTGCATAAGTATCAACACAGCCGCTTGGACAGACCGCACTACCCTGACAAGACGTAACCGTACGTACTCTGGGACCGCAAACACCCGGTTCACAGTTACCCTCGGCAAGTGCCGCCTTAACCTCTTCTATATCATCGAGCTTAATGAACGGTATCTCAACACCCTGCCTTGATGTGAGATGTACATACCCCTCACCATACTTCTCCGCTACATCGGATATAGTCGCAAGCTGCTTAGCATCAAGATATCCGCCTACTACTTTTAATCTTAATGAAAAACAATTCTTCTGCTTCTGGCGCATGAAACCGCCTTTTTTTAATGTGCCGTAATCTACTGCCATTATGTACCTTCCTTTCTTGGAGGCTCCGCCTCCAAACCTCCGCTTAAGTTCTTGGAGGCTCCGCCTCCAAACCTCCGCAAGCCTTTTGAAAAAGGCTTGACCGAAAACTTTCACTTCCGAAAAGCTAACGCTTTTCGGGTGCTAAACCACCAAACTCCGCTTAACATCCGGCGAAGCCGAAATAAAAGTTTTCGCCCCTCCTTTTTCAAAAGGAGGGTGGGGTATGGGGCAACGCCCCATGCTTCTTAAAAGAGCATTTTTTAGGGGTTCGCCCCTTTTTTGCGATAGAAAAAAGGGGCGAGATTTAAGATTAACCGCTTACTCAACAAGTAAGCAGGACTACTAAACCGATTATAAATCACTCTACCCTTTTTTACTCAATCACCAATTCCTCTTCCCAAGACTCCGTACCCTCGATATGAAAAGACTTCAACACGGGGTTACTATCATCCATAAGAGAAACTATCATATAGCTTGCGGTCTTATCATACGCAAGTCTTTTATCCTCCTCCGATGGTCTTGAAGGACTTTCGGGGTGTGAATGGAAATTACCGAGGGGCACAAGTCCCTTACTACGCATATCCTTAACCGCATTAAGCTGGTCTTTTGGGTTCATTGAAAAATGTTCGTTTGTGTGGTCGATGTTTTCAAGCACATAAATTTCCTTTATTATCTTGTCATCGCCCTCTTTAACACCGCCTATAAGGCCGCAGATCTCTTCCGGTCTGCCCTCTCTTGCGGTCTTTACTATTGTATCGTAAAATGCCTTTGGTAACTTAATCAAGCCAATACCTCCTCTATTATCGTTTCAAGGTCGGCTTTCTTAGCCACGCCACGCACTCTGTTCACTTCTTCGCCGTTTTTGAAGAAAATAATTGTGGGTGATGCCTTAACCTCGTATTGCTTTGCCACATCACCGCCAAAACGAATGTTGAGCTTTGCAACGACAATACCGTCGTTTTCTTCATCTATTTCAGCCAATATAGGTGACATCCTCTTGCAAGGAATACAGCTGTCGGAATAAAATTCCAAAAGCACGGGTTTATCGGCTTTAAGCACCTCTGCCTCAAAATTTTCCGTTGTAATGTTTAGCATTTTTCTATCCCCTTTATGTTAAATTCAATAATTCATAGTTGATAAATAGGATTTATATGAATTATATTAGCACAAAATTCCCACTATGTCAATAGGAATTTGTAAATTAATTTAATTTTTTATAGATTTAAGCAGTGCCGTTTTTTCCGTTTTCCGGTGATTATATTCTTGTAAACCGAAAGAGGGACTGCCCGAAAACGGATGTAAAATCCGATTGCGGCAATCCCTTTTTAATTCCGATTTTAAGCCGTAAATCATTCAACAAAGGCATACTCACCCATAAACAATATCTCATTTGCACTATCATCTTCTATTATGTATGTGAAAGGTTTATCGGCTACGAAATCGTAAATTTTTTCAATTTCTGCGGCATCGTTTTGCATAACCGCCGTTGCCGCCGCTGCTTCCGTACCTTGTTCATTCACATCTATATATGTTTTGTGAAGAACCTGTGATATGTAAAGGTCGTCTTTTCCGTCCAACATATTTGTGAACTCTGCGGTATTGATATTCAAAGCCTTTTTAATACCAAGCTGTTCAAGCATAGCCGTCAAATCAGTGCCGAACTCGGACTTAAACTTAGGTATTTCCACATTGACCTCGCAGTTGCTTAATTTATCCTTGCAATCCTCAAAATCAAAGGGCTTATCATCACTAAGCACAACATACATTGTTATTGTGCTGTCGGCATAAGGGAGGGCAACCATTTTTACGCCGTCCTCTTCCATATAGCGAAAATCATCTACCTGATGCATAAAATCGGTTTCGGTTGTGTTGCCGCTTCTGTCCGTGAATGGGAGTGGCTTAATCCAACCCTCTTCAAACTCTTTTTCCCACTTGCCTTTGAAATATACGGCATTCGTAAGGCAATTCACAAAATCCGCATTTTCAATGATTTCATTTATTTTGCCGTTCGTGCTTTTATTACACCAAGAATTTATATCCTTAACGGCATTTTTATTATTAACGGTTTTTGCCTCGCCTTTATAATAGTTTTTTATTATATCGGTGAACTCTTTTTTGAACTTTGCACCCTGTGCCCTATCCTCATTCACCCAAACAGCATTTGCAATATTGAGTGTAGCACCCTTGTTTTTGCTTATTTGCTTCATATAATTTTGAACATCGGTGTTAAATTCGTCCAAATTTTCAATGCCGAGGGTATCGAGTATTTCTTGCTTTGTCTGTCCATCCGCACCGTTTGCCGCCATTGCAAGGGCATATTCAATGCTTATGGGAGAAAACACATAATTGCCTGTTTCGGGCATAAGCTCATTCAAACGCATGGCAAAATCGGCATTCTCGGACAAAGCCGTATTTGCGGGTGAAACAGCACCTTCGGTTGTAGCCTCGGTCACAGTTTCCGTTATAACTTCCGGTTGAGTTTTTGTATTGCCGTTAATTATGCAACCTGCCGTAATCCCCAAAATACCGCAAACAACCGCAGCAACAGCCGTTGAAAACAATTTCATATAACTCCCCTCCCTTTTTAATCGGCATTTTTAACAGTTTTATTGGGTACATTTTATCATACGGCATAATAAAAGTCAATTTATTTTCGAAATACCACTTTTCAAACAGGCACATTTGTGGTATACTAATGTTTGTGAGGAGAAAATGCAAACTTATTTGTTATTTTCGACGAATAAATATTTTAAATAAATTTTTCATACGGAGGAAGATACAAAATGAGCAAGAAATCAAAAATTATATATTCCGTTATAGCCGTGCTTATTGTCGTGGTGCTTGGTATACTCATCGGCACAACGGTTAAAAACGGTGTCAAGCAGACAGTTGACGAGAATTCAGCCGATGTTGAGGCAATTAAACTCCCCAAAAAGAAAGAATTGGTGGAGAATATCGGTGAAAAAATAGAGCAGCTTAACAACCTTACCGATAAGTACGTATTAAGAAAGTATGAGTATGGTGAAAACGAAAAGAGCATTACATATTACTATCAGACTCACCTTGCAACAACAGGCGAAAGACTTATGCTTAAGGCAGAGATTATGTCCGAAGATGATTACAATGCACAGTGTCCAAAGGTCAATGTGAAAACGGATAACTATGCCGGCAAGGAACTTACATTTGCCTCACGTACTCTTTATTATGTACCGGATGATTTTGAAATGAATGACAGCATACAGAAGCTTATAGATGACGGCTATGCCGAAATTATGTACGGCAACACAATGAATGAAGCTATAAGTATGCAAAAAATATGTTGGTATGAAGATGGTATCGGTTATACAATTACCGCATATTATCACAACTTCACGTTTGAAGATTTAACGGAGCTTGCACACTATTATATCGACAACAGAAAATAATGCAAAAGCAAAAAATGCAAATTCCCTCGTTTACACACCAAGTAAACGAGGGAATTTTTATTGCATTTATTTACAATACCGTATTCAAGAAATTTTTAAGTCGTTCATTTGTCGGATTGTCAAAAAATTCGGCGGGAGTACCGGTTACCGATTTTTTGCCGGATTCCATAAATATCACACGGCTTGCCACCTCTCTGGCAAAACCCATTTCGTGAGTGACAACCACCATTGTCATATTCTCTTTTGCAAGGTCTTTCATAACGTCCAATACCTCGCCTACCATTTCGGGGTCAAGTGCGGATGTCGGTTCATCAAAAAGCATAACCTCGGGTTCCATGCAAAGTGCACGCACGATGGCTATTCTCTGCTTCTGACCGCCCGAGAGCTGATTTGGATAACTTTTTGCTCTGTCCGCAAGCCCTACTCTATCCAACAATTCCATTGCCTTTTTCTCCGCCTCGGCTTTGGACTTGCCAAGCAACTTCATCGGAGCAAGTGTCAAATTTTTGAGTATTGTCATGTGCGGAAACAGATTAAAGTGCTGGAAAACCATTCCCATTTTCTGTCTGTGCTTATTTATGTTTGTTGACGGGTCGGTTATATCCGTGCCGTGGAAATATATGCTTCCCGATGTAGGTTCTTCAAGCATATTAAGGCAACGCAAAAATGTTGACTTGCCCGAACCGGACGGACCTATAACGGCAACAACCTCACCCTTTTTTATATCCTCGGATACGTTATCAAGTGCCTTTGTTATGCCGTAATCCTTTGTTAAGTTTTTCACGCTTATTATAATGTTGTTATCTGTCATTTGCTCGCATTCTCCTTTCCACATAGTTAAGTACGGAGCTTATGCAAACCGTAGTGACGAGATATATTGCCGCCATTGTCAACAACGGCATAAAGGGGTCATAAGTTAAGCTTCTTATTATATCCGCACCTTTTGTCAAATCCTCAAGTGCAATGTAACCGGAAACGGAAGTTTCCTTAAGCAGAGTTATAAACTCGTTGCCGAGGGCGGGGAGTATATTCTTGAAAGCCTGTGGAAGAATAACGTGCCACATGGTCGCCATATAGCCGAAACCTAAGCTTCTGCCTGCCTCCATCTGACCTTTATCTATACTCATTATACCGCTTCTTACTATTTCGGCTACGTATGCACCGCCGTTTATACCGAAAGCGATAACGGCTATAAATGTTTTATCTATCTTCACGCTTGCAAATATAACATAATATATAATAAGGAGCTGAACTACAGTTGGTGTGCCTCTTATTACCGTAAGGTAAATATTGGCAATCAAGTTAAAAACGCTCAGCAAAAACTGCCCTGCCGCCCGGAGAGGGCCTACTGTTTTTTTGCCGTGCAAGTTGGCATAAGTTGTTTTGATTATAGCCAAAAGGACACCCAAACACAGGCTTATAACGGTTGCAAATATCGTTATTTCGATTGTTCTGCAAAAACCGTTCCAAAGATAAAGCCAGCGGTCATCCTTTATAAAGTTCATTTCAAAACGCTCTTGAAAAGTCAATTTAGTCATTAAATCCATAATACTACCTCTTTAAAAAGGGTGTGCGACTACACACCCCTTACATAATCAAGTTTATTATTCGGCTGAGATATACTTATCTATTATAGTTTGAAGTTCACCGCTCT
>CAZUXS010000139.1:0-5530 GCA_964624605.1 uncultured Lachnospiraceae bacterium
TAAGAAGAACAGCAGCAGGAGGAGTCTTAGTCACGAATGTGAAGCTCTTATCCTGGTAAACAGTGATAACAACAGGGATGATAAGACCTGCATCCTTAGCAGTTCTTTCGTTGAATTCCTTACAGAATCCCATGATGTTTACACCGTGCTGACCTAAAGCAGGACCAACAGGTGGTGCAGGTGTTGCCTTGCCTGCGCTAATCTGTAACTTAATATAACCCTGAACTTTTTTTGCCATTTTAAGGTACCTCCTAAATATGTGGTAATTAGCGGGATTTTCCCTCCCACCGAGGATTGGGTTCAATCCTCCATCGTCATTTATCGTTTTTGGATTTTTCTATATCTGTATATATCAATCCAGCGGCATAATCTGGTTGAAATCAACCTCTGCCGGTATTTCTCTGCCAAACATTGAAACTGTGACCTTTGCAGTCAACTTCTTTGTGTTGATTTCTTTCACTACACCTGTTGTGTTTTCGCCAAAGGCTGTGCCTATTATTGTAACAGGGTCGCCTACGGCAAAATTAAGATTTGTAACGGCAGCGGCGGTTTCAATGCCCATTGCCATAACTTCCTCATCTGTGAGAGGAACAGGATGTGACTCGGGACCTACAAAGCTTGTAACACCTCTTGTGTTACGTACCTTGTACCATGTGTCCTGATTGTGAATCATTTTAAGGAAAACATAACCCGGATAAATCTTGTGTGAAACGACTTTCTTTTCACCGTTTTTGAACTCGATTTCATCCTGCACAGGCACAAGTATTTCTTGTATCTGATCCTGCATATTGTTGTTTTCCACAAGTTTTTCAATGGTGGCTTTTACCTTGTTTTCATAACCTGAATAGGTATGAATTACATACCATCTTAAATCACCGTTGTTTCCGGACATACAATCAACCTCGTTCTGAAATTAGCTAAACAAGCCCTGAATGAGTGTAACCAAGTGGTTATAACCGAAGCCGAATACCCAGTCTATACCAACTATGATTGCACCAACAAGGAGTGATAAAACAATAACTGTAACAGTTTCTCTGCTGAGCTGCTTGCCGTTTGGCCAGATAATCTTTTTGAATTCGCCCTTAAGCTCTTTAAAATATCTGCCAAGACCGTCGTTTGACTTTCCATCCTTGCCGTCCTTTTTTGCAGCCTTAACTTCAGGCTGTGAAACAGGAGTTTTTGCTATATCTTCCATTTCACTTTCCCCTTTCAAAAGGTAATCCGTTACAAAACACAAGTAATCAAATTATTTTGTTTCCTTGTGTAAAGTATGCTTGCCACAGAACTTACAATATTTTCTTGTTTCCATTCTGTCCGGATGCAACTTCTTTTCCTTCATTGTGTCGTAATTTCTCTGCTTACACTCTGTACAAGCTAAAGTAATTCTTGTTCTCAAATTATCCACCTCACTTCCCGAATAATTAAAATAATATATGTTGTTGTGACAAATTTCCGTGCACCAAAAAAAGACGGAAACCGTCTTTATCATAATAACATAGGGTGTTTTTTTTGTCAAGAGTTTTTAATAAATTTTATTTTTTTGAGAAAATTGATGATTAATTGGTTGTGAATTGGTGGGGAATATGGTATAATTGTGTTGCACAAGAGGAATTGTATAATTAATATGCGGTTGTTTTTCCCCTGTGGCTTTCATATATGAAAGGGTGATGCCTATGATATATTAGTGCGTAATTCGGGATTATATGAAAGGGGGATTGATACTTATGAGTGAAGCTATACTGTACTTAACTTTGGTTTTGTTTATATTGGTAATACTCGTAAACGTAAAAAAATAACCGCTCCTGTCCGGTAAACGTTGCGGTTATTTTCTTATAACTGAATTTGCCACAGGGGCGACAATCGCTGTTAGTTGTCGTTCCTCTTGTGCTTTTATTATACGACTTTTTTTTTGTGGTGTCAAGGGGTTAAGGGTGAGATTTGTTTCGAATTTGGGGATGAAATCTTACTTTTTGAACCCTTTTTTCTATCGCAAAAAAGGAAAGCACTTTTGCCTTGCGGCAAAAGCAAGCCTTCGGCTTGCCGACCACTTTGTCGGTGCGTAGGTTCAAACTCCTAAAAAATGCTCTTGTACGAAACAGTGGGACGCTGTCCCACACCCTGCCCTCCTTTTGAAAAAGGAGGGGCGAAAACTTTTCTATCGGCTTCGCCGTGGTGGTGGATTGGGGTTGGCGGTTAGAGATTTGGGTTATTGTTAGGGATTTGATTTTTAATTCTAATCGTATTTTAATTTTAGTTTTATTGACTTTTAAGTCTTTTGGATTATTATAATCGGTGTAAAGTAAAAAAATGCTCGAAAGTGAGGTAATATATATGAAAAGAAAAGTTTTCCCTTTTATTGCGGTTTGTGCGATTGTTGGAGGGTTGGTTATAGGTTCGGGGGCTTGTGTTTCGGCTAATGGTATTAGTGTTATTGTGGATGGTGTGGCTTTGGATACACAGGTGTTTATTGAAGATGGTGTGTCTATGGTTGCTATGAGGGATATATTTGAGGCTGTTGGTATGAATGTGAACTGGGAGGGGCTTAACAGTAATATATATGCTACTAAAGGCTCTAAGCAATTGAAGATGACAGTCGGGGAAACGGCGTATACCAAGAACGGGGAGCAAGCGGAGCTTTCCGTGGCACCTAGAATAGTGGATGGAAAGACTTATGTACCACTTCGTGCTGTCGGCGATGTTTTGGGTGCTGATGTGGATTGGAATGAGGACAGCAAGGTAATAACAATCACAACGGATAACAAGGAGTCCGATGATGAGTGGAAGGAGAATACGAAGAGTATAGACCTCGGCGAGGAAAAGGAGTCAACGGTGGAGATTACCGAAGCGGGGGACTACACGCTCACGGGGGACTATGACGGCATGGTTGTTGTTAATTGTGACGGCAAGGTTAAGCTTAGGTTATCGGGTGTTAATATAAAGAATGAGGACGGACCTGCTATATATGTTAAGAATGCGGACAAGTGCTATATAACGCTTACGGAGGGTACGGAGAATACTCTGGAGGATGGAAGCGAGTACAGTAAGGATAACGAGGATTTAAAGGCGGCGCTTTTCTCTAAGGATGATTTGGTTATAAAGGGAAAGGGTAGTCTTACGGTAAAGGGTAACTACAAGCACGCAATAGCGTCAAATGATGAGGTTGTTGTGGAGAATGGTAATATAACGATAAATGCTGCGGTTAATGATGGTATACACGCCAATGACGGTGTGAAGATTGAGGGCGGCAGTGTGAATATAACTGCCGAGAATGATGGTATACAGTCCGAGGGATATGTGGAGATAGCCGAGGGTACTGTTGTAAACATCACAACAAAGGGCGAAGTTGAAGAAGCTAAGAGTGACGAGCCTATGGGCGGCGGTCATGGCATGGGTGGCAACAGAGGACAGAAGAGCGACAATAGTGGTGACAACGCACAGGGTGACGGACAGCAGAGTGGAGATGATAAGCAGTCCGACAGTCAGCAGAATGGTGACAAGCCACAGATGCCGAACGGACAGCCGAGCGGAGATATGCCGCAGATGCCAAACGGACAGCAGGGCGGAGATATGCCGCAGATGCCGAACGGACAGCAGGGCGGAGATATGCCACAGATGCCGAACGGACAGCCGAGCGGAGATATGCCGCAGATGCCGAACGGACAGCCGAGCGGAGATATGCCGCAGATGCCAAACGGACAGCCGAGCGGAGATATGCCACAGATGCCGAACGGACAGCAGGGTGGCGAAATGCCACAGGCACCGGATGGACAACAGGGCGGTCAAACGGATAAGTCAAGCGAAAAGGCAAACGACAGCGATGATGATGAGAGTTCAATAAGCAGTAAGGGTATTAAGGCTGACGGCAATATAACAATACTCGGCGGAGATATAAACATAAATTCAACCGATACGGCAATTAAAGGAGAGATGATTGCCATAGAGGATGGCACAATAAATATAAACGCAAGTATAAAAAAGGGTATTAAGGCTATGGGCGATTTGTTTATAAACGGTGGTAACATAGATGTAAATACCGAATATGAGGGCGTTGAAACAAAACACGTTATGGTTATCAACGGCGGTAATTTGAACGTTGTTGCCAATGAGGACGGCATAAATGCAGGTGGTAACACGGGTCTTGGTGTCGGCAAAAGTACGGACGAGAGCAACAAGAATCACAGTGTTGTTATAAACGGCGGTAACATTACCGTGGATTCAACAAATGACGGCATAGATTCAAACGGCTCACTTTATATAAACGGCGGTACGGTGCTTGTTTACGGTTCGGAGGGTGGTGCGGATTCCGCATTTGATACGGACGGTATATTCCAAATGAACGGTGGTTGGGCACTTGGTGCAGGCAGTATGGGTATGCTTGAATTGCCCGAAGAAACATCAAATCAGAACGTACTCAACATAGGACTTGAAAGCAGTTCAAAGGGCAGTGAAATCAAGGCTGTGGATAGTGACGGCAATGAGCTTTTCTCAATCACTCCGACAAAGAGCATACAGTCAATATTGTTCACATCACCGGATATAACCGGCGGCAAGAGTTACACTGTTACGGTCGGTGACACAACTCTCGGCACAGCAACGGCTGAAAGCACGATAACCACAATAGGCAATGCAAGTGCAAAAGGCTTCGGCGGTGGCAGAGGCGGCAACGGTGGCGATAAGCAGAACGGCGGTTTCGGTGGTGGTCAACCGAGTGGTGACGGACAGAACGGCGGTTTCGGCGGCGGTCAACCGAGCGGTGATAAGCAGAACGGTGGTTTCGGCGGCGGTCAACCGGGCGGTGACAGACAAAACGGTGGTTTTGACGGAAAGACAGAGCAGACTACGGAAGAAACAACTGACATTAGTAAATAATCTAAAACTGGCTATTTTATCATAATCAGATAAGTGTATAATAGAGTTATCACGTAGGTTTTGTGTGATAACTCTAATTTTTTTTATACGAAAGCGAGGAAATATACGATGTCAAGATATGAATTAAATTGTGAGCTTGCTCAGATGCTTAAGGGCGGCGTAATTATGGATGTAACAACACCGGAACAGGCTAAGATTGCCGAGGAGGCAGGCGCTTGTGCGGTTATGGCTTTGGAGAGAATTCCTGCGGATATAAGAGCGGCAGGCGGCGTTTCAAGAATGAGTGACCCTAAAATGATAAAGGGTATTCAGGAAGCCGTTTCAATACCCGTAATGGCTAAGGTTAGAATCGGTCATATTGCAGAGGCTCAAATATTGCAGGCTATAGAGATAGATTATATAGATGAAAGTGAAGTGCTTTCACCTGCCGATGACGTATATCACATCAATAAGAAGAAATTTGATGTGCCTTTTGTCTGTGGTGCAAAAAACTTGGGTGAAGCACTCAGAAGAATTGCAGAGGGTGCTTCAATGATTAGAACAAAGGGTGAACCCGGCACCGGTGACGTTGTTCAGGCTGTACGTCACATGAGAATGATAAACAGCGAAATAAAGAGAGTTCAAAATATGGATGAGGATGAGCTTTTCAATGCTGCAAAGG
>CAZUXS010000140.1:0-5527 GCA_964624605.1 uncultured Lachnospiraceae bacterium
TGTCACTTTTCACAAAGGATGGCAAGAATGCTTTCTATGATGAAAATGCAGGTGAGCTCCAGCTTTCAGATATCGCTTACAGCTTTATCGCAGGTGTACTTAAGCACGTTGCAGGTATTACAGCCATCACAAATCCTCTTGTAAACTCATATAAGAGACTTGTACCAGGTTATGAAGCACCTTGCTACATTGCTTGGTCAGCATCTAACAGAACAGATATTATCAGAATCCCTGCTTCAAGAGGCTTGGGAACAAGAGTTGAGCTTAGAAGCCCAGACCCTGCTACAAACCCATACCTTTGCCTTGCAGTTTGCCTTGCAGCAGGTCTTGAAGGTGTTAAGGAAAAACTTCCTGCTCCCGAAAGTGTTGATATCAACCTTTTCAGCTCAACACAGGAAGAGAGAGATGCTCTCGGTGTTAAGAGTCTTCCGGGCAGCTTGAATCAGGCTCTTAAGGCTATGGAAGCAGACGGTCTTGTTAAGAAAGTTCTTGGCGAGCACGCATACAAGGCATTCCTCACATCTAAGAGAAAAGAGTGGGATAGCTTCAGAATGTACGTTAGCCAGTGGGAACTTGACAGCTACATCGCTAATTATTAATTATAAATGCGTTAAAAAGTCCTGCCCGTTAAAGCAGGGCTTTTTTGCTTAAATTATATTGTTATTGCAGTTGAATTTTTGCAATTTTGGAGTGGACGAATTATGAAAGATAACAATGTATTTATAGCTTTTGACAGCAAAAAAACGGCTTATACCATTGCAAAAATGATAATAAGCGAAGGTTACGAAGTTGCGGGTGTGGCAAAGGATTTAATTCACCTTAAAACAATTCTTTCCTACTATAAGGGCGGAATACTTATTATGGGCAGTAGATTTTGCTCTATGGCAGTGGACGATTTGCTTGAAGATGTATCGGACGATGTTGATGTTATACTCATAGGCAACATAAATCAGCTTGCAACCTGTCACGATGAAAGAGTGTTCAAACTCGCCCTACCCCTAAAGAAAAACGACTTAATTTGCTCTGTAGAAATGTTTATAAGCGTTGACAACGCAAACGGAAAAGTACCAACTAAATCCGTTGCCGATGATAAACTCATAAGCAGAGCAAAAAGGGTGCTTATAGACCGTTACGATATGAACGAGGAACAGGCACACAGATATATACAAAAAAAGAGTATGGACAGCGGAAAAAAACTTGTGGATATCGCAAAAATAATCGTTTCGCTGTAATGAGTGCAAACTCACCATATAAAAACTTACCGATGACATCACTCCCCTACCGCATTGTAGGGGAGTTTTTTTACATTAATTTTTTTATCACTGATTTTTGTCTATCATTTACAAAAAATTAACAAAACTTTTACCAAAAAACGGAATAAAACACATCAAAAAAATAAAATAAAAATTAATTATTTTATTTTGACTATTCAAAACATAATTTTTGCTTGCAATTATAACGGCGATATTGTATAATTATATTATCTTGGGGAGTGCTATGCGGTCAAATACAAATAACACATGACTGCTTGTAGTGAATGCACTCTCAAAATATAGAAAGGAGAAATCTATTTAATGAAAAAAAGAAGAATGGTAGCACTGTTGCTTTCAGCCGCTATGACCTTTTCTGCTGTGCCTCAATCAGTCATCGCAGAAGAAGCTGAAGTAAAGGCAACCGCTATCGAATCTTCTGAAGATGCTGTTACAAGTGAATCTGCTATTGATATTGATACCGAAGGCGAATCCTTGGATACAGCACCTGAGGAGGTTTCGGTAGATGATGTCGCAGTCGAAGGAATGGCAATAGGCGACGGTCAGTGGTTTGTAAGCTCTGCCCTTGAAGAAGGCAGTGATTTCAGTGTTACTCAAAATGACACTTCCGCAACACTTAAAATTTTAAAAGCGGGCAAAGGTAAGGCAACAGGTAGTAAAACAAGTACAGATGAAAACCTTGCAATGCTTTTGCACGAAGTTTCTGCACAGAGTGACTTTACTTTAACAGGTACACTCAACGTGGACGGATACAATAACCTTACGGGTGACGGAAATCCCGGTCAGACAGGTTATGGTATCGGTGTGTTCACTGAGGAACCAAATTATGTAAAGGACACTCACACTAATGTAAACAACCTTATGATTCAGGGTTTCCAAACAAGCAATTCCGCAGCTACATCAGCTATCGGCGGTTTTGTAAGAGGCGGTGCTTCTCAGAAGCTCTTTGCCGACCCCGAAATCACTTATGCCGAATTTGAAACTGCAAGCGGTACAGACCTTGGTAGTTTCCCATTCGAAGTGAAAAAGTCAGGCACAGTATACAAACTTACTTGCAACGGCAAGAGTTGGACATACGATGCAAGCACTCTTTTCACAAATGACAGTGTTTATGTTGGTTTCTTCGTAGCAAGAAATGCGGCAATCACAGTTTCAGATATCAACTTTGATTTGGATTCACGAGTTGCTACAAATTTAAAGATAAACAGTTTGCCAAACAAATTATCTTATACCGTAAATGAGGACGGTCCCGACCTCACAGGTCTTGAAGTTGAGGCTACTTACTCAAACGGCGAAACAGAAATTTTAAATAATGACGACCTTACAATTTCAGGCTTTGACACAACTACAAAGGGTGACAAAGTTATGACTATCGTTAAGGGTGATATTACAGCTGATATCAACTATACAGTTGCAGGTATTTCACCTGAAAGCATTGAAATTGTTTATGAGCCTGTAGTAAATGAATACTACATCGGCACAAGATTTGAAACAACAGGTCTTACCGTAAAGGCACATTATCCGGACGGCAGTGAGGAAACACTCACAGAGGATAAGTACGAATTGTACCTTGACGGCACAACACCTATAAGTGTTGGCGACCTCTTCACTTCATCTATGGTTGGTGAGCACAATGTTGTTATAAAGAGAATTACAGATGCTTCTTATGACACAGGCAGTGCAGTAGGCAGTTATAAGATTGATGTGCTTGATTACACAATCGATTCTTTGTATGTTTACACAGCACCTACAAAGGTTGAATATTCAGTAGGTGATGAATTTGACCAATCAGGTCTTAGAGTAAGAGCTATATATGCCGGTGCAGATGGCAACAAGTTCTCTGCTCTTAAGGACGATGAGTACACAATTTCAGGCTTTGATTCATCAAAAGCAGGCGAAATTTACATCACAATCACATCTGTTGATTATCCTAACATATCAACAACTCAAAAGCTCAGAGTAAAGGATGTAAACCCACTTGATTACGTGGTTACTTACTATCCACGTCTTACTTATGAAGTAGGCGAAGATTTTGACTTTGATGATATGGTTGTTTCAGTGCTTTACAGCAACAACCAGTATGTTGTAACAACAAAGTATGCTTTACTCGACACAGACGGAAATGCTGCTAAACTTTCCGTAGATGCAGACGAGTACAATGCTTTGGCTCAGGCACAGTATCCTGAAAACTATGACAGTGACCCCGACAATGATGTTGAGGTGACAGGCGTTAAGAAAACACTTGTTATTCACCCAACAGACGAGGCACTTGCAGACCTCGCTGATGTTAATCTTGATCTTACAATAAGACCTGCTTCAACAACAGAGAGAGTTTGGAAAGATGTTGTTTTCGGTGCTTCTGCAAAGAGAGCAAACAACACTGTAAAGCAGAACAGTGACGGTTCCGTAACCGTAGCATCTATAAACGGCGGCGGTAAGATGACAAACGATAATGATGGTATGTGCTACTACTACACAACTGTAGATGCAAGCAATAACTTCATTGTTGATGCAGAAATCACTGTTGATTATTACCTTAACGACACAAACGATGATACAAAGAGAAACGGTCAGGAAGGCTTCGGTATAATGGCAAGAGATATTATACCTCTTCAGGCATCTGACGGCAGTGCATATACAATCTACTCACAATATGCAAATAAGGATGAGAACGGCGTTGCAATACCATCAGAAAGTATGCAGGGCGTAACATTCTCATCAAATATGGTTATGGTGGGTGGTACAGCCGCAGGTCAGAGCTGGCCAAGTGCAACATCTCTTAACTATGAGAAATATGCAAACAGAAACAGAATTAACCTTTACGCTCGTTCAGGCGTTGCCGATCCCGAATCAGGTGCAGGCACAAAGCAGGGTCCATGGGCTGTATCTTCAACCTTCCCTAAGGTAGGCAACAGATACAGAGTTACACTTCAAAAAGTTGGTGACACTTACCATGCAACTTGCTGGGATTATCAGACACTCGATGAAAACGGTAATCCTAAGAAGATGGAGTCTACACAGACTATTGAAAAGCTCCTTACTTACCAGAACTCAAGTGATATTTTTGTTGGTTTCTTCGCATCAAGATATGCAAAGATAACTGTTTCAAACTACAGCTGTTATGAAACAGATCCATCAACAGATGAATATTTTGCAGTTAAGACAGAAACAGAGTATGCACCTGGTGTATCTCTTGAATCTTCTAACTTCTCTTCAAAGCAGAACTATTCACTTATGCTCAAGGCTAACAACCCAAGCGGTGGTAATGCCGACATCAGATTGAACGATAAGCTCGTTTACAGAGGTGTTTCAATCACAAAGAAGAGCAGTAAGTTTGACCTTACACTTGAAAAGAACACAACTAATACAGTAACCGTTTCATACACACCTTCTTCAGGTGACTTGCTTACATCTTCCGATACAGTTGTAACTCGTTTCGATATCGTAGAATGTGAAAACGTTCCCGATACAGAGGTTATCTACTGTTCACCGGACGGCACAGCAGACGGCGACGGCACAAGAGCTAATCCTCTTGATGTTCGTACAGCTGTAGGCCTTTGTGCAGAGGGACAGACTATTGTTCTTCTTGAGGGTACTTATGCGATTACATCAGAATTGAGAATCCCTAAGATTAACAGTGGTTTTGAATCAGCTTACAAGCGTCTTATTGCAGATGACGGTGCAAAAGTTGTATTCGATATGCAGAAGAAGAGCAACGGTGTAGTTCTCATAGGTGACTATTGGGAGATTAACGGAATTGAATTTATCAATTCTGCTGACAATGAAAGACCTTTCGACCTTTCAGGTAACTATGATATAGTTAAAAATTGTAAATTCCATGATAACGGTGATACAGGTTTCCAGGTAAGCCGTACAGGTGATGCCGAGGGTATCGACAACTGGCCTAAGGGCAACCAGATTATCAACTGCGAATCTTGGAACAATGCTGACCCATCAGGTATCAATGCCGATGGTTTCGGTGCTAAACTTACTGTTGGTTTAGGTACTGTATTTGAGGGCTGTGTTTCACACCATAACCTTGATGATGGTTGGGATACATTCACAAAGACAGGTACAGGTGCAATCGGACCTGTAACACTTATCAACTGTATTTCATATAAGCAGGGCTACAAGCTCAATGAAGACGGCACAGAAAAGGCTTACGGCAAAGGCGGTCACAACGGTTTCAAGATGGGCGGCGAGAACGTTGCAGTTCAGCACTATCTTCAGGATTGTATCTCATTCGAGAACAGCAA
>CAZUXS010000141.1:0-2200 GCA_964624605.1 uncultured Lachnospiraceae bacterium
CACTTGAAAGAAGTCAATCTGTATGCTATAATATTTACAGAAAGATACTTCTTTCATACCTATAACGGATTGTTCTAGCTTTGGTTGGTGGGAACTTTCCGTTATTTTTTTTCGTCTTGCAATACCAAATGTATACCCTTTCTTATGGCTTCTGCCTTAGTAATGCCGTTTTCCTCACAATATTTTAACAACCTATTGTGAGTATCTTCATCAAGTCTTACCTTAATGTCATTACTCTTAGGATTTTCAGATTTCGGTCTGCCTGTGCGTGGACTCATATTTTCACCTCACTTTTTGAGTTCCGATAAATATATTATAATATTTGGAACTCAAAAAGTCAATACCTTTTTTGAAAATTTTTGAAAAAATTTTTCACTAAAAAAGCACCCCCTTTCAGAGTGCCTTTATTCAAACCAAGATTTTATTTCTTTCTGTCTTATTTCTTCCATTATGTCAAGATACCTATTATAGGCATCAATAGCCTCTTGCGGTGTACCCTCAATAAACTTATAATTTTCATCTTTATAAGGTTCATAAATTTTCTTAAGTTCAGTCATTTCCGGAGTATCAAAAATCCTCATTCTTTTTTCATTCCCTCCAATATTTTCCCTGTTCTGTACTCAGTATAAGTTTCATCATAATCTCCCTTATCATACGCTTGACTCGCATAAGTACTTATACCGTTTACATTGTAGCCTTTTTTTTGGAGTTCGTCAAGTTTTTTCTTACACTTTTCTTTAAATTCTGTATCAAAAACTTTATAATCTTCTGTGGTATTTATACTATTTCCTCTCTTTATGTAATCATTACTATCTTTCCAATGAATAAATTCATGTATATAAGTACTTCTTTCATCATCAGGGCACACACACTGCTTCTGTATCAAGCGTACCTTTTCTTCGTACCCCAAATATTCATCTAAAAGTATTATATTTTCTCTCTGATTGCACGAAGCTAGAGTATATGTTTGCATTTCTTCATGTGCAATTATATAAATTTTAGGAAGATTCGGTTCATTCTCAATACCCAATATTCTTTGGGCAGCATTTATATTTTTATTTATGTTGTGTACTTGTTTTGGTTTTAATTTAACATTTTCCGAAATATAAATTTTATTTTTAAATTCAACGGCTCTATGTACTGTTATATCCTTATCCATTCTTTTTATTTCATTAGCTTCACCCAATAACAAAGAACGATAATTTTTAACATTTTCCGTTACATCACTTGATGAAATCTTTTCACCGTCAACAAAAGTTTTCTTCCACTCCCCATACTTCATATCTTCCGGCACATAATAGGTTTTACCGTCCTCGTCCTTTGCGGCTCTTTCGCCTATTTGCCCGAAATTATCATCAAAATACGGTACAGTGGTGCTTCGGCAATTCACATGGAATGGTGGAGCTGTCACACCGGGTTCGTATTCGGACATTTTAAAAACCTGTCCGTCCAAACCTTGACAGATATCGGAAGTATGGGAATCCAGAGTTGCAACAATTTCATATTTTTCAACATCTAAATCATTGAAACAGCTTTTTTGTGCCACACTCGAAAAATATGCTTCTTCTGTCATGACAAGCCTGCCTGCATTGGTTTTTGACACATTCATTTTCTTTGCGATGTTGTCAATAGCCTTTTGAGGGTCCTCACCAAGCATAACATTTCTTGTAAGCTCGCTGTGCAGTTCGGATATGAGTTTATTTTTATTTTTCCATATTCTTTCCGAAAAATTGTATTCATCAGCCGCCCAAGGCTTACTTAAAATACTTTCAATCTGCTCTTGATTTATGCCCGAAACATTAAACCCTACATTGAAACCTTTTTGAAGTTCAAAAGCCGTGTTAAGGTATCCGTTTTGCAACACCTCGGACATTGTATTTTTTACCGTGCCCTGCTGTTTTTCAAACATTGTTTCAAGGCTCTGCTGTGTTTGCATTTTCAAGGCTTCAAGTTTGGATATGTGGAATTTAGCGGAAGCATTTTCAAGTTCTTTAATCCATTTTCCGTTTACGGCATTTTCTTCACCGTATTTTATGTAATCCTTTATATCCCATCTAAATTCCTTTAAGTCTTTACCAGTAAGCCACTGTTTAGCATCTGCAAGCGTGATTTTATTATTATCCGCAAAACGCTGATACCATACGGCAATCTTGCTTTCAATTTCCTTTTGAGCTTGTTTATACTGTTTTTCAATTTCCGC
>CAZUXS010000141.1:2300-5513 GCA_964624605.1 uncultured Lachnospiraceae bacterium
ATTGTATTTCTTGCATCTTCCTGCATATTGTTTTCAAAATCCGAAAGCATTGCATTTATGCCGTCCTGCAAGGATTTCACTTTCTTCAGCAACGGTGTTTCCGTTTCATTGTATTTGATTGGTATAAGCGGTATTTTCGCCCAGTTCACAGGCTGATTATTAGCTGTCACATAAGCACATTCATAATCATCAACGGTTAAATCCGGAATAAGCTTTCCACCGTCAAGTATATAACAATGTATTCCTTTTGTATCGAATATTTCGACCTTTTGAATAATAGTTGCCGTTGTCCCCTTGTAGCTTAAAACCTGATACAGCCTTACCGCACAATCAATAACCGTGTGTTCGCTATCTCGCCAAAAAGGCAGTATCTCATAACCCGGAAACATTCTGAAAGTAAACTCGCCAAATTCATTGTAATAAGGATACAGCCAAGAAATACCGCTGTTTAAAGCCGCTTTTCCTGCATTTTTGAGAGTTCTCATAAATCTTTTGTTAAATATGTTTTTCAACAGTTCAACATATTTCGTGTTTTCGCCCTCAATAACAATAGGTTGACCGAGTAGATAATTAGCTTTCTGATTCACAAGTTTTGCGTATTGATTGTCTATTATTTTGTTATTCGGCAGATTGTCAACTTCCTGCAAACTGCCGTCCTCACCTATCATCGTTCTTTTTCGGTGCAATATATCATGTTCATTGTCATAATACAAATGCCCTTTTATCTGCATTATTCGCTCCGGGCTGTATATCCATTTTGCAATTTCCTTTTCCAAAATTTGAGTATCCGTCAACTTGTTTGTTGCACCTTGAATTATTAAATTAAGCATTTTTACGGTTAAGGCATCTATCACCTCAATTTCCTCCTTTTAATCAAAACTGAAAGCACTTCCCACATTCACTTTTTCGGCAATGCCCGTTGTGGCATCGGGTGCATCATCGTGTGCATTCCTGCCCTCTTTTTGATATTTTGTCATAGCTTCAAAATATTCCGGAAACCTGTCATTCCAATTCACAGGGAAGTAGATGTGTTCCATAACCCAAGTGCTGTTTGAAAGAATTCGTGACTGCTTATTCTTCGATTGATGAAAACTTCTAAACACAGTATGGTTTGTGTGAAGTTCATCTTTCATTATTCTTTCAACGGAGCGTGCGAAACCTCTTCCGCCGTTATTGGATTCTATATCGGCAATATTCACATTGTCTTTTTTCAGCATTTTAGCCGTTGCAGGCTCTGTTATTTCCATTCCCGATTTTGTATAAAGCACATCAAGCACATAGGCTTCACCGTTGTACACACCGTAATTGATACTGCAAAGATAGTCATCGCCCGTGTCTGCCGTATCGGTATAGTTCTTTATCTCCGTAAATAACAAATGCCCACCGTTATCGGCAGGCAATTTGGTATAGGTTTTAAATTTAGTGTAAAGTCTGCCCTTAACATCGACAGGCTCTTGTTGATAGTTGGCGGAAGCAATATCAAGCCCCATAGCCTTTATTTTGGAGTTATAAGACTTTTGGGACAGTATTTCATCACAAAGCATAGTGCCGTTGTCCTGCAACGCTTTAAGGCTTATATGGCGTACTTTTGCACCCTCATTCATATAATGTTCCAGTGCTCTGCCTGCCAAATCCGCCGTTGCCCAACGGGTCATAATAATTATTATTTTTCCGCCCTCTTCCAATCTTGAAAGCATTGTGTTTGTGAACCAATCCCACTGTTTTGCAAGTATATTTTCATTGTAGGCTTCAGACGCATTTTTAATAAGGTCATCTATAATCATAAGCGAACAACCGAAACCCGTTGCCGTGCCGCTCGGAGAAGTTGCAAGATAATTGTTGTAGCCACCCTCCAAACTCCACATATTCATAGCACCGTCACCACGCTTTATTGATACATTGGGAAATACATCAGAAAATATAAGTTTATTTTCATCGGCTTTGCACTCGGAAATATCATTTCGCACCGTTTTTGAAAATGTGGTTGAAAGTATTTCGTTATATGAACCGGTCATTATTTTTTCACTTTGATTTTTGCCCAGTACCCATTCAACAAACAAGCTCGCTGTGCGTGACTTTCCGTGACGGGGTGGCATATTCACAATTAGAACTTCTTCGTCACCCTCATAAAATTCCTGCAATTCATCACAAAAATTTACAAGAAACGCCCTTTCCGATTTATAAAAATCGGGAGCTTTAAGCCTGCAATAATAAAAAAATCTCCGCCTTGCCAATTCACATTTTGCACCGTTTATTATAAGCTGTCGTGTCAATCGGCATCACCAACCAACTTCATAAGCTGTTCCGTTGTTAAATCCGAATACGGATTGCTCACACTCATGCCACCGCTTACATTTACTTTTTCGGTTAACAAACCGTAATACTTAGCCAACATTTCGGCACATTTTCCCCTATCCTTTAAAGGCGGTGTTACTTTCAATTCTTGAAAATTTCCGTCTTTATCGGCTTTCAAAACCGTGTCTTTTATAAGCCCTCGCATACCGTCTGAAGCAAACTTTAACACTTCAAGCCGTGAAGCAATACCCAGTTCCGCTTTCGTTTCTGCCTGTTCTGTTGCCTTTGCTTTCATTTCCGCATAAACTACGGTAAACTTTGGGTAGTTGCCGTTTGCGTTATTTATCATTTTATCAACTTGACTTGTTACATTTTTGATTTTCGTGTCGGGATAAGCCAGTCTATAAGCCTCGGCTTTCGGCAACCCGTTCATCAGTCCGTCAATAAGTTTTTGTTGTTTAGCAGTCAAATCACCGTAACCGTAACCCATAAACCGCTCACCTCCTAAATACCTCCAACAAAAAACGGCGTTCTGGGTTTCACACGCCGTTCCGAAAGGAGGTAAAAATAATTATGAAAAATATTGTTAGAATAAAAAAAGCCGGACTCGTCCGACTTCTTTAAGCATAGTCCGCAAACTTATGCCGCAATCCTAAATAAAAAGCACAGTGACCAATAGTGTTCCGCAAAGGTTCACCTGTTTTCAGAACTTTTGCTATCGCAAAAGCCGCCTGCGGCGGGCGGATTTATCTTTCCGCTTCACCAAAGTGCTTTCATACAATATTTTATGTTACTATTATATCACATTTTAATAGGACATTCAAGGACATCTTTCGGGATTAGCACCTTTTCGCTGAAACTTTTTAAGGCATAGCCGTGAAGCCTTGTGATGTGTCTGTAGCTGTAACCCATATCCAC
>CAZUXS010000142.1:0-5388 GCA_964624605.1 uncultured Lachnospiraceae bacterium
TTTCGGCAAGACTTTTTATTATTGCTTTACTCTTCATCATAAAGAGGGCGGCAGGTATACCCTTGCCCGAAACATCCGCAATCACAAGAGCAAGTTTGTTGTTATCCGCAAAGAAGAAATCATAGAAATCACCACCGACTTCTTTTGCAGGATTCATAGAGGCATAAAGCTTAAACTCATCTCTGTTCGGGAATGTGAAATTATGCGGCAGTGCAGAGGTTTGTATACTGCTTGCAAGCTCCAGTTCCGCCGCTATGCGGTTTTCGGCTTCCTTTATGTATCTTTTAAGAGTTGCAACAGTGGCATTTATATCGTTTGAAAGTGAGGCAAACTCCGCAGAGCTGTGAACCGATACCACCTCATCAAGATTACCGTTTGTTATTTTATCCAGAGAGGTGTTAATTCTGTCAAGATTGTTTACAACAATTTTTTGAACCAAAACATATATCAATATAAATACCAGTGCAAAAATAAGAATATCCGCAAAAGCCGTTTCGTATGCGGAAATGTTGCGGCTTAGATATACCTCTTCATACGGTATTAAAACAACTATGCGATTATCGGTCGTCAGTGTGGAAAGGCAGTAATATTCCGTGTCAAATAAATTTGTGGAAAAATATACTCCGTCATCACGATAACAGCCGTAGTCCTTTAAGTTTTTATTTTGCAGTTCACCTGTCAGTATTGTACCGTCAATATCGGATAAAAGTATATATCCGTTTTCGCCGACGTGTTGGTTGACAAGCGTATCCATATAGTTTGCAAGATCGGAGAAAGCCTTAATGTTGTTATCATCAAAGCCAATCTGTACTGCTCCACCCGAAAGCCTGACACCTGCATACATTACGGATATGTTTTCATCGGCTGTTATGGGCATATAATCCTGCGCAAGTTCTTCCTTTGTGCCGTCAATCAGTGCCATAAATGCTGATGATTGTTCTCCCTGCCTCATATCAAAACCTATGAAGTTGGGATTGGTTGAAGCTGTAATGAAACCGGATGAATTTATGACATTCAGCTCATATATACCGCACAGATTGCGAAGCTCATTAAGCTGTTCATTTGTAACTTTCTCTATTCCTCCGGTGTCTTCAATTTCTTTAGCCAGTGCGTGCCCGAAATAGATTGCAAGAGCTTTTGTCAGGATAACGGCATTATCACGGTTCTTATCCATATATTCGAGGTTGATTATTATATCCTGTGTTTTTACATCCATTTGGTTGCGTACGGTTTGCATTGTCTGCCTTGTTTGAATGGAATACGAAAACGTAAATGTTGAAGCTGCCGTTACAACAACAAATACAAAAAGCCACATTTGAAATTTTATTGTGATTGGCACTTCGGATTCCGTCAGATGGTGAAGCTTTTTAAATTCGCCCGTAAGCAGAGAGAGCAAAAGTGAAGATATACAAAGTCCTAAACTTGTGAACAATATCATCGGTATTGCACAGGTATCAACAACAGCGTATGCATTTTTGATGTCATCACTGTGGGTAAGAAATACACATAACATGTGAAATACTTCCGTTACGCCGCCAAGAAAGAGTGCATAAACGGGTGACGGTTTCTTTCCTCTGAATATGTATTTGTTGAATATCGCTCCCAAAAATCCCGCAAGACAGGTTGCTATGCTGCAAGCTACCGTGGTGTATGCGCCAACGGAAAAAAATGTACCTGCCATGTATCTTTCAACACCGCCTATTAAGCCTGCAATAATGCCGGCAACGGGACCGAAGAAAAGAGCTGCCGATAACGGTGCAATATCACGGACGTTGAGTACCATATTTTCGTATTCAATTCCAAAATGTGTTGATAGTATTGCTGCCAAACCGAAAACAATACCTATATATATATTTTGGTATAAATTCGGTTTTTTGTTTTTTGTAAGCCTCCATATCACTATATTCAATAAACACATAAGACAAGTGATAAGGCTCATTTTTACAATCATTTCAATCATTTCATCACCTCTGAAATATTTGTTTTATATATAAATACGTGCCCGAAAAGCAACTTATTGCCTTTTTGGCAAGCTATTCTATTTATTATACCATAATTTAAATTATTTTTAAATATAAAATTAAAAAAATATTACTTAAATTATGAAAAAATACATATAAATATTGCAATTGATATAAAATTATGATAAAATACAGTAAGAATTCTGCAAAAGAAGAATGGAGGGGTTGTTTTATGTCAAAGCTGTCTGTATTTGTAAAAACACTTATTTGTATTGCAGTGACAGTTTTATTTTTTGTTTCGGGTGTTATTGTTTTTGCTGTAAGCAATGAAGATAGCAACAAGGGCAGGATATCGAATTTGGAGGAACTGAATGGGAAAAAAATAGGAATAGCCAGTGGTATGTCTTATGATACAGCGGTGAAAAAAAGGTTGACGAAATCTCAAATTGTGTATTTTCAAACCTTTGCGGATGGTATCGAGTCATTAAAAAAAGGACGCTTGGATGCATACGTTGTCGACAAGCCTCTTGCGGAATATCAAAAGGCGGAAAATCCGTCTCTTTATTACATAGATGAGGATATTACCAAGGATGACTACGCTTTTATGATGAATAAGTCAAGCACCGAGCTTTGTGCTCAGGTAAATAATATTCTTGATGAAATGTGGGCTGACGGTACTATTGAAGAGCTTCAAAATAAATGGATGAAGCTTGCCGACGGTGACCCCACGGTGGAGAAAAATCCCGATGCGGATACTTCAAAAGGAACTTTAAAGGTTATTACAACTCCGGACCAAGCACCTTTCACATTTTATAATGATGGAGAAATTGTGGGTTATGATGCTGAGGTTATAACCAAAATTGCCGAAAAATTGGGTTATGCGGTTGAGTTTACAATTGCAGATTCATCTGCGGAATTGCCTTCTGTGATATCGGGCAAGTATGATATGGCGATTGGATGCATAACTATCACGGAAGAACGTGCCGAGTCGGTATTATTCAGTAATCCGGATTATCACGGAGGGACGGTTGCCGTGCTTTACGGAACATCGGGTGAAAGAGAAACCATCATTGGCGGTATCGAAAAAAGTTTTGGCAAGACATTTGTTACGGAAAATCGTTGGAAACTCGTTGTTAACGGACTTGAAGCAACAACTGTAATCGTGCTTGCTTCTATGTTTATCGGAAGTATTTTGGGTTTCTTTTTCAGTTTTATGTTAAGGAGCGGTAAGAAGCTTGTATCCCACTTGGGCAGGTTTTTGAGCGGATTGTTTGACAGTATACCGATACTTATAATATTGATGATTTTCTATTACGTAATATTCAGTGAAACACCTATTCCGCCAATTGTAATCGGCGTGTTTGCATTCAGTCTTAATTTTGCAAATATTGTTGCAGGGTTGCTTAACTCGGGTATTTCTGAGGTGGATAAAGGTGAAATTGAAGCGGCAGCTGCTTTGGGATACAGTAAGCGGCAGATATTTATGAAAATTATATTTCCACAGGCGGCAAGAAAGGTATCCGGACAGTTTAACGGTGCCGTAATAAGCTTGATTAAAGGCACATCGGTAGTTGGTTATATTACGGTGGTGGATCTTACAAAGGCAGGCGATTTTATAAGAAGTCGAACCTATGAGGCTTTTTTCCCACTTGTTGTTGTTGCAGTTATATATTTTTTGCTTGAATATATCATTATTGCAATTATAAAGAAATTTGAAATAAAGCTTGAACCTAAACGCAGAGCGAGAAAAGTGAAAGGAGTTGATGTTAATGATTAGTATAAGGCATCTTGAAAAAACTTATAATAACATCACTCCGCTCAAAGATATAAATGCGGAAATAAACAAGGGCGATGTTATTTCGTTGATAGGTCCGTCGGGCACGGGTAAAAGCACATTGCTTAGATGCATAAATATGCTTGAATTGCCGACAAAGGGAAAGGTTATAGTGGATGGTGTTGACCTTACCGATAAAAAGACGGATTTACGCAAAATACGACAAAAAATAGGGATGGTTTTTCAATCATTTAATTTATTCAGTCACAAAATGGTGATTGAAAATGTTATGATGGCTCCTGTGGATTTGTTGGGGATAAGTCGTCAACAGGCTTTTGAGGATGGCGTTAAATATCTTAAAACTGTTGGTTTGGGAGAACGTATTTATGCATATCCCGATGAACTTTTGGGTGGGCAGAAGCAGCGTGTTGCCATTGCAATATGTCTTGCGATGCACCCCGAGATTATATTGTTTGATGAGCCCACATCCGCACTTGACCCCGCAATGGTGGGAGAAGTTCAGGCAGTTATACGAAAGCTTGCAAGTGATGGGTTGACAATGATGATTGTAACCCATGATATGAAGTTTTCAAAAGAAATAGCTAACCGTGTGTTTTATATGGATGATGGTATTGTTTACGAGGAGGGCACTCCCGAAGAAATATTCAATAATCCAAAAAAAGAGAAAACTCGTGCTTTTGTGAAGCGTTTGCACACCATGGAATACAGTATACATAGTGCGGATTTTGATTTTTATGAGCTTAACGGAAAAGTGCAGGAGTTCGGAAGATACAGATTCCTCACCACAAAACAGATTAATAGGTTGCAACTTATTATTGAAGAGGTTGTTATTAATAATATTTTGAAAAAGACGGATGACATTGAAATAAGGATAAGTTATTTTGAAGTTGACGGCAAATCAGAGATACGTTTTGTTTACGGTGGTGAAAAATATAATCCGTTTGAAACGGATGAAGAGGATGAGCTTTCAATGTTGGTTATAAGGCGGCTTACATCGGAGGCAAAGCACCGATATGACGGGAAAAATATACTTGATATCAGCCTGAAGCAATGATATTGTAAAATTATAAAATACTACAATGCTCAAATGTGAATTATATTAAAGACGGAAAAATTCGGATTTAATATAATTCACAGGTTATGAAAAATGCTTAAAGGGACTATGAAATATACCGCAGTTGCGATTAAAAATATTTATTTGAGAAAATGTATTGACACAGCCGTATAAATATGTTATATTGATTGTTGCAATAGAAATAAAATAAAAAACGCTTATCCAGAGAGGTGGAGGGACTGGGCCCTATGAAACCCGGCAACCGGCTTATGTACGGTGCCAATTCCCACGGGTGTATTCCGAAAGATGAGTTCATGAAAGAATTCGAGAATAGCCCAAAAGGGCTTTTTTTATTTTGAAAATTACGGTTACGGCAAAACAACAAAATTCGGTTAAATATCCTTAAATGCGGTATAACTATTGTGTGTTTTGCAATGCAATTTTTTGAATTGCTATAGTATTAAAAAGGAGAGATTGTAAATGAAAAGATTTTTTACTTCAGAATCTGTTACAGAGGGACATCCCGATAAAATCTGTGACCAGATTTCAGATGCAGTGCTTGATGCCATACTTGCACA
>CAZUXS010000143.1:0-5349 GCA_964624605.1 uncultured Lachnospiraceae bacterium
ACTTAAATGAAAATTTTAGCATTGGACACAACGGGGCTTGTGGCAAGCACCGCCCTTGTTGATGAAGAAAAAACTATTGCGGAATTTACAACAAACTACAAAAAAACTCATTCGCAGACAATAATGCCTATGATTGAATATCTCAAAAATACGGTGGAGCTTGACCTTTCACAGCTTGATTACATAGCCTGTGCCTGCGGTCCGGGTTCTTTTACCGGTTTGCGTATAGGTGCGGCAACAGCAAAGGGACTTGCACACGCACTTGATAAAAAAATAATTCCCGTTCCCACACTTGATGCACTTGCATACAATATGTGTGGAGCAAACGGACTTATTGTGCCTATAATGGACGCAAGAAGAAATCAGGTTTACACGGCAATATACCAAAACACGGCAGACGGCAAGCTTGAAAGACTAAGCGATTATATGGCAGAGGACATAAACACCGTTCTTGACCTTGTGGCAAGCTACAGCGAAGACGCCTGTTTTTTGGGTGACGGTGTTCCCGTTTTCAAAGACAAGATTACGGAATGTTCCGCAGATTTCAAATTTGCCCCACCGTCTGTAAATATGCAAAGGGCGGCATCTGTTGCGGCACTTGCACTGCAAAGAACCGAAACGGCTGTAAACTGCAATGATTTTGAAATACTCTACCTGCGTAAATCACAGGCAGAAAGAGAGAGAGAAGAAAAAAACGGCGGAAAGGCTTGATTTCCGCAAAATTCGGAGATAGTATATGCAGATTGTCAAAATGGAAAAAAAGCACATTGACGGACTTGTCAAAGTTGAAAACGAGTGCTTTGCAATCCCTTGGACAAAGGGAGCTTTTGAAAAAGAATTAACAAACAAAATGGCAATATATTTTGTTGCCGTTGACGGTGACGAGGTAATGGGTTATTTTGGTATGTGGCACGTAGTGAATGAGGGACACATAACAAACATAGCCGTTGCCGAAAAACACAGAAGAAAACATGTAGCATCTTCACTTATGGCCTGTGCCATAGAAAAAGCAAAAGAACTGGAAATGCTTGGCTTAACCTTAGAGGTACGCAAAAGCAACACCTCAGCAATTTCTTTATATAAAAAATACGGTTTCAAACTTGAAGGTATAAGAAAAGAATATTACGAGGATAACAGGGAGGATGCTCTTATAATGTGGAGATATTTCATTCCCGAAGATGAAATCACAACAGCGGGTATGAAATAAAAAAGGAGGTATTGATTTGATTAAGGAACTTGATTATACCGAACTTAAAATGAAAAATATCACCGATGGCATTGATATGAATGTTATCGAAGCATCCGACAAAATAGTTGGTCAAACCAAGGGAGCGGAAGCTCTCAAATTTGGTTTGGGAATAAAAAACAAAGGCTACAACATATATGTATCGGGACTTCCCGGCACAGGCAGAACCACTTTTACGGAGAAATTTGCAAAAGAGGTTGCATTAAATGACCCCGTACCGCCCGATATGTGCTATGTACACAATTTCAAAAATCCCAAAGAGCCTATGCTTCTCACTCTTGATGCAGGCAAAGGCAAACTTTTTCGTGAGGATATGGAAGAGCTTATAGTGATACTCTCAAATGAATTGCCAAAGCGATTTAATGACAGAGCTTATGACGATGAAAAAAGCCAGAAACTCCGCCTTACGCAGAAGAAAAAGGATGAAATTATAAAAAAGCTCACAGCCGATGCAAAGGAATTTAATTTCTCAATAAAAATGAGCAACAACGGAATTTACTTTTTGCCTATCGTAGATGGTGAAACGATGGACGAGGAGAGTTTTGAAGAGCTTTCCGACGAAGTAAAGGAGTCAATTTCCGAAGTATCAGATGAAGTTCAGGACTTGTGCTCCAAGGCTATGAAAAAGATAAAGGAAATAGACAAGAAAAATAAAGAAGCTATCGATGCAATGGATTATAACCTCGCACTTTTCACAGTGGGACATTATTTTGTTCCCCTGCAAGAAAAATACAGCGATAACAAAGCTGTAAGCGAATATCTCGCCCTTGCAAAGGAAAGCATATTGTCAAATCCGGACGACTTCTTATTTGAAGATGACAGCGAAAGCGACGACCCTCTTTCAATGGTTATGCCTTGGATGGTTAAAAAACCAAATGACGATGTACTTATAAAATACAAGGTAAACCTCATTGTTGACAACAGCGAACAGGTGGGTGCACCGGTAATTATAAACTACAACCCAACCTACACAAATTTGATTGGCGAAGTTGAATACGACAACGAAAACGGCAATTTTGTAACCGATTTTATGAAAATAAAGCCCGGTATATTCCACAAGGCAAACGGCGGTTACATTGTTTTTCAAATGCACGATTTGCTCAACAACTTTTATGCTTGGGAAACGCTTAGGCGAGTGCTTAAAACGGGCGAGCTTATTATTGAACCAATAAAGGAATATCAGTTCGGCAACATATCCGTAACAAGCATACAGCCACAGGCGGCACATGTAAATTTCAAGGTTATACTTATTGGCAGTAATTATCACTATGAATTGCTTAACGAATTTGATGACGAATTTTCAAAACTTTTCAAGGTGACATCAATTTTTGATTATGAAATGCCAAACACAGCCGAAAATGTCAAGGCTGTTATAGCATTCCTGAAAGATTTTGCAAAACGCAAAAATATACTTGATTTTGACATGAGTGCAACCAATGTACTTATTGAATATTCTTCAAGAAGTGCCGAAAATCAGAATAAACTTACAACGGCAATAAGCCGAGTAAAGGATATACTTATAGAAGCCGACAGTATTGCGAAATCCGACGGAAAAGACATAATTACGGCGGAATACATAAAAAAAGCAATAGTTCAAAGTGAAAACAGAGTAAACATATACCAGCAAAAATACATTTCAATGATAACCGACGGTGAAATTATGATTGACACCGAAGGCAGTGAAGTGGGACAGATAAACGGTCTTTGCGTTTTGGATACGGGAAAGCATACTTTCGGTATGCCCACCAGAATTACCGCAAGCAGTTATCTGGGCAAGGCAGGTATTGTAAACATAGAAAAAGAAGCTGAAATGAGCGGAGCTATACACGATAAGGGTATACAGGTGCTTACCGGTTATTTCGGCACAAAATACGCACAGAGTTTTCCACTCTCATTCAGTAGCAGAATTTGTTTTGAACAAAGCTACAACGGAGTTGACGGTGACAGTGCATCCAGTACGGAAACTTATGCACTCATATCCTCATTGAGCGGAATACCCATAAATCAGTCACTTGCCGTAACAGGCAGTATGAACCAAAAAGGCAAAATACAGCCTATAGGCGGTGTAAGCTACAAAATAGAAGGCTTTTTCGAGGTGTGCAAGGCAAGAGGCCTCACCGGAAAGCAGGGTGTTATAATACCTAAGCAGAATGAAAAAGACCTTACATTGAAAGATGAGGTTATTGATGCCGTTAAGGACGGAAAGTTCCATATTTATTCAATAACAGATATAGATGACGGAATAGAGCTTTTGATGAATAAAAAAGCCGGAGAGATAAACAACAAAGGAAATTATCCGCGTGGAAGCGTTCATTACTCGGTAATGAAGAAATTGAAAGAATATTATAATTTGGCAAACGCAACAAATTAAACAAGAGAGCAACAAAAAACAAAATTAAACAAAACTCTCGTTTATTCCACCTACAAAGCGGAAAGGAGTAATTATGTATACTAATTTTGCAACACTTGACAGATACTTAAATATACTGACAGGCAGTCCCGAATTTTTCAAATTCGTAGGTGCGACAAATCATTCCTCCATATTGAAGATGGTGCATAAAAGAGATTATCAAACAGTGCAGAATGCCGTAAACAGTCTTAAAGGCGATGAAGTGCGTACTCTTGTGCTTATGATGCAGAACTACGAAAGCAAGTATGTTTGGGTGTATATCAGACTTAGATACATCAACAGCAACACAAATGCGGAGGACGACAAACGAATTGAATTTGAAATGATGGAAATTGAGGATGCCTATTCGCACCTTAACGACATTGAGGTTCACATGCAGGGTTTGAGAAACATAATAAGTTTTTATCAAAATATGCTTTTCGAGTACGACCCGACAACCTCAATAATAACATTCTATTATTTGGAAACAAACCTGCGACGCACACTTTACAGGGGCAATATAGATGAGCTTTCACAAAGTTTCATTATGAGGGGACTTATACAGGCTGACTATGTGGCAACTTTCAGAGATATGGTTAGAGATATTAAAAACTGTGCTTCAAATTTCAGCTACAACATTCTCAACTCACTCTCTTCAGGCGGCAGCAGAAGTGTTATGGATATCGTGACTGGCAGTACCATTTACAGAAACAACAAGGAAACGCTTGTAATGGGTGCGTTCACAAGCGAAAGCAACAGATTTAAAACCTTGGATACCATTCATTATGAAAAAGAGCCTATGACGGGTCTTTTGAACAAAACTTCAATAATACAGTATGCCAAGGATAAGATAAATGCCCGTACAGATGAAAACATTGTTATAGCCATAGTTGATATGGATAACTTCAAGGAAGTAAACGACAATCTCGGTCATTCCTTTGGTGACACAGTTATTATCAAGTTTTCCGAAATTCTCACATCCGTTGTGGGAGATAACGGTGCTGTAGGTCGTTTCGGCGGTGACGAGTTCCTTGTTATTTTCGATGATATAGCAGATTCAATGGAGAAGAGAAATTTCCTGCGTTCAATCAGAACTAATGTTGAGGCAGAGTTCAAAAACCTCGGCAACGGTGTCAGCTTAACCTGTTCAATGGGCTGTGTAAGCTGTCCTACAGACGGCACAGACTACGACAATCTTTTCTCACTTGCCGACAAGTGCCTGTATCTTGCAAAGGAATTCGGCAAAAACAGATATATTATACTTGATGAAAGAAATCAGAAAAACATAAGCAAAGATATTTCCGTTGGTATGGAAAGAAGCAGTCGTGTAACGGAAAATATGAACTTTGTTTATGAAATAAATCAAAAACTTTTCAACGAGGGTGAAGCGGCTATACCTGTTGTGCTTGAAGCGATAAATGAAAAATTCGGGCTTTCAAGCTCCAAAATATTCCTCGGTGATGATATGACACTTAAATATTACAGCGGAAATGTGCCTAACAAGAACACAACCGCTAGCTATGTTTTCAATGAAAACTACGAGAAGTATTTCATTAAAAACAACCTTAACGTGCTTGAAAAAATTGATATACTTCAAATGTACTCACCTGAGGCTTATGAAAAACTGAGTATGCAAAACATACTTTCCGTTATTCAATGCCTCATAAGAGATGAAAGCGACAACAACAAAATAGTCGGTCTTATATCTTTCGAG
>CAZUXS010000144.1:0-5338 GCA_964624605.1 uncultured Lachnospiraceae bacterium
ATAATATCCTTATTAGACGAACGAGTATACAACCCCTGCACCTTTCCGTCATAAGTAAAAAGTCCAAGTAAATTCGTATACGGTCTAAACTTTGAATTTTCTTCCGTCAAATCTATATTATCGGATTTATAAGGCATACAAAATTCCTGCATAATATAGCAGGTATCTATATTCTCATCCACTGCTTTTTCCCAGTCGGCTTGCGCACAAGCCGCCCCCGAATAAAACCCTTTTGAAGCATAACTATCCTGTGGCTTTATTATCCATTTATCCTTATTGTTTTTCAAATCGAATTTATCGGCATTTTCCTTTGTAAGTAATGCCGTGAACGGGATATGCTTTTTTATATACTCTTGTTCATTCTCATTGAACAAAAGTTGCACATCCTCATCCCAAAGTATTTTGAAAAGTATTTTATTATGTGCAAGCTGAGTGCGGAAATCGCCTATTGTGCACACATTGTCATCCTTTACGGCATTTATAAAAGGCTGAACACTTTCATAGTTATTCATTATATCAACCGTAACCGCACGCCTGTATACCGCATCTATTATTTTTCCGCTTGGGGATATGAGTTTTCCGTTTTCGTATTTGAAATCACGTATATCACAAATTTCCGTGTAATAACCCGCTTTTTCAAAATATTCCTTAAAAACCTCAAACTCGCTGTTTGTGCCGCCGTTCAAAAAATCGGTTATGGCTATGTTAGGCTTTTTGTTTTCCTTGCCCGTATTTTCGGCAAACTCTTTGTATATTTTATTGAAGCATTCCACCCAACTGTCAAAAAGCTCCGATGTGGAAAGCTTATAACGTGTGGAAAAAATCTTGTAACCCTCCGTAAGCTTAAGTGCGTTATTAAGTTCCCTGTCCTCGTTCATGGCACTTGAACCGTCCGTATTAAACTCACAGAATTTATATTCGCCCGTTTCATCGTTATAAAAAAGGTCTATTCTTGCAATAGGAATAAGGCTTTTATATGTACGTTTCCTGTTTATAAGCTCTTCAAGCTCCTTTGAAAAGCCGAATTTTTTTCTGAACTCGGAATTTGTTTTATATTCCGCAGCCACCTTTTCAAATATGCCATACAAAGTTTTCATTTCACCGTTGAAAAAATCGAAGTATTCACTTGTATAAAGCTTCGGTATGGCAAGTGTTTTTATATATACACCCGGTCTGAAACGAGCTGAACAGTTTTGCATATAATGCTTTGCAAGCTGTGATGTTTCACGGCAGGCAGACATATTTTCCTCTATGATTTGTCTGTACTCATTGTGCAGGTCATTTATATTCATTATTCATTACTTCCTTTACAAACTATCTGTATCAAAGTTTGGTTCTGCCTTTATGCTGACTTTTTCGTGTGTGAACGGGTGTGTAAAATCAAGCTCACACGCAAACAAAGCCACATTCACACCCCTTTTGAACCTGAATTTCGGGTTATATTTTGTGTCACCGTAAAGAGGTAAACCGTGGTGTGCAAGCTGTGCACGTATTTGATGATGTCTGCCCGTCAAAAGCTTTATTTTGACGAGAGAATATTTGTCATTGTGTGAAAGTCTTTCAATCTCCAGCTTTGCAATCTTTGCACCCACGTTTCCCTTATTGACTATCTTTGACACATTTTCCCTTTGATTTTTCATAAGGTAGTCCTCAAAATATGCCTTTTCGGGTGCTATCCCGCAGGTGATTGCAATATAATATTTTTCAATGCCGCCATCCTGCATGAGCTTTGTCATTTCGGCTGCCGCCTTTTTGTTTTTGGCAAGCAGGCAAACACCGCCAACCGGTCTGTCCAGACGGTTTATGATGTGACATTCCTTTTTTGTATACTTTTCGGCAATTGAAACAATGCTTTCATCGCCGCTTTTATCGGCTTGTGACGGCAATCCATGAGGCTTTGAAAAAGCTATGAAATTTTCATCCTCAAACAATATATTCGGTTCAATCATTATCTATCACCTTCACACAGCCGTCATATAAACCTAAAACTTCCGTGCCGTTTTCCAAATATTCTTCAATTCGGCTTATTTTTTCACTGCTTATACGCTCACCTACAGCAATAAGCGGAATATCGGGAGGATACGGTGTTATTGCCTCCGCTGCCGTTTCACCCTCTGCCTCGGATAACTTGCAAAGCTTCTTTTTTGCATAAAAAGCCTCTCTCGGTGTTATATCGGGGCAAATGATATCTTCTTTTTCGGTATATTCAATACCGTATTCTTTATACTCCAAGGAATCATTTATTTCCTTTATGGCATCGGCAAAGCTCCACAGCATTTCATCAAAATCCGCAATTGAAGTCATTGCTATTATGTGATGAGGTGCGGCAAGTTCCAATTGAAAACCGTATTTTTCCTTAAGTATATCACTTATTTCATTGCCCGTTATGTCGGAATTTATAACAAAAGCAAATTTTGTTATATCCTCGGCAAAAACTCCGTAGTCACCCTTAAGCCTTACAAGCTCAAGATTTTTGCAAGAAGAAAGATACAACCTTATTTCAATCAGTGTTTTCACGTAATCGTCAAAATACTCCTTATTTTCCATAAGCATTTTGAGTGTATAGTCCATCTGTGAAAGTATAATATATGACGGACTTGTGGTTGTGGAAATTGAAAAAGCCTGTCTTATTCTGTCAAAATCCACTCTTTTGGTGTTCACACAAAGCAAAGCACTTTGATTGAAAGTCGGCAACGTCTTATGCCAACTCTCTATTGAAACATCCGCACCCAAACGTATCGCAGGTGTCGGAAAAACGGGATTAAACGCAAAGTGTGCACCGTGTGCCTCATCTGCAATAACAATCGCATTATGTGAATGAGCCACCTCGGAGATAGCTCGTATATCGGACACAAAACCCTCATAGGTCGGTGAAACAAGTATAACAGCCTTAATGGGGTATTTTTCAAAGGTCTTTTTCACCTTTTCAATACTTATACCACCCGCAATGCCTTTTTCACTGACCTCGGGATTTATATATATAGGCTTTGCACCGCTTATCACAAGCGCATTTGTCACACTCTTGTGACAGTTTGAGGCAACAAGCACATAATCACCATCTTTAACCGTTGCCGTGATTGCCGTGATTATTCCGCTGCTTGCGCCGTTCACAAGCATAATACACTCATCACAGTTCATAAGGCTTGCAAAATTTTTCTGTGCCTGTGCTATAACACCCGTCGGGTGATGCAAATTATCATTATCCCCTATCTCCGTAAAATCCAAATCTTCAATGTCCGGTACAAAAAAAGCCTTGTTTCTCTTGTGCCCCGGCATACAGAGCGGATAATTGTTTTCTTTATTCAATTTTTTTATCGTTTCATATATCGGAGCTTCCATATCTTTTATTCCTTTATTGTTATTTCGGATTTATCCGTAATATATTTTTTATTTCTTACTGTTGAAATAGTCTCCATCTCGTCACTTTCACTGTTGTATATAAAAACCGTCTTTATATCCTCATCATAAAAATTAAATGACTCAATATAATAATCCTCGGTTTCGGCATTTATCACCGCTGTTATGTAAACATTGTCGGACTTATCCTCTGAGCTTGCACCCACGGCATACTCCGTTATTATTTTATCAGCCGTTATATCATCAAGCTGTGTTCTCTGTGTTGCGAGCATAACCTCGTCATTAAGCAACACATAAGCTATATAAGCCTGATTTTTCATATTTTCCCGTCTGCTTTCAAGACGTTTTTTGCTCAAAGCCCAACCCGTGACAATAAGAATCAAAACAACCACACCGGCAATTGTTATCTCCAAATACCTTTTCTTCTTTGGTTTCATAACTTTGAAATAACTTCTTTGTTCTTTTCAATAAGTCCGCTGATATATTTTTCGGATGGACCTCCGTCTACCGTTCTGCTGTTTACACAGGTTTCAAGACTGATTGCATCATATATATCGTTTGTGAACTCATAGTTGAACTTATCATTATATTGATTGTATTCATCAAGTGTCAAATCATCAAGTGCCTTATCCTGCTCTATGCAATAGAACACAAGCTGACCTATAATTGCGTGTGCATCTCTGAAAGGTACCCCCTGCTTAACAAGCCAATCGGCAGCATCGGTTGCATTCATAAAACCACCCTTAGCCGCCTTGTACATATTATCGGTCTTAACCTTCATTGTATCAATCATATTTGTAAATACAGGCAAGCACATTTTGATGGTATCAACGGCATCGAACACACCCTCTTTATCCTCCTGCATATCCTTGTTATACGCAAGTGGTATACCTTTCATAACGGTGAGCATAGCCATTAAATGACCGTAAACTCTGCCTGTCTTACCTCTTATAAGCTCAGCCATATCGGGATTTTTCTTCTGTGGCATAATTGAACTGCCTGTTGCATAAGCATCATCAATCTCCACAAACTTAAACTGCTGTGAGCTCCAAAGTATAAGCTCCTCACAAAATCTGCTAAGGTGCATCATTACCATTGAAAGTGTGCTCAAAAGCTCAATCACAAAATCTCTGTCACTTACACCGTCCATTGAATCAAGTGTAATGCCGGAGAACCCAAGCTGTTCACACACAAACTGTCTGTCTAAAGGATAAGTTGTGCCCGCAAGTGCCGCACTGCCAAGAGGCATTACATTAGTCCTCTTGTATGTATCGGAAAGCCTGTCATAGTCTCTCTTGAACATCTCAATATACGCACAAAGATGATGTGCAAATGTAACAGGCTGTGCATTCTGCAAATGCGTATAACCCGGCATTATGGTTTTTGTATTCTCCGCCGCCTTGTTATTAAGCACAGTCAATAAATTCTTAACAAGTGCCTGAATATCCGTTATCTGTTCCTTTAAATACATTCTGATATCAAGCGCCACCTGATCATTACGGCTTCTGCCCGTGTGTAACCTCTTACCCACATCGCCTATCCTCTCAATAAGGATAGTTTCCACATTCATGTGTATATCCTCGGCCTTTTCATTAAAGCTAACCTTGCCGTCCTCTATATCCACCAATATCTCAGCTAATGTTTTCTGTATCAAATCGGAATCCGCCTGTGGTATTATCCCCTGCTTACCAAGCATCTTGGCATGAGCAATACTACCCGTTATATCTTCCTTGTACATCCTACTGTCAAATGAAATGGAACTGTGAAAATGATCCGTAAAACTATCCGTTGACTTTGTGAACCTGCCGCCCCAAAGTTTTGCATTTTTCTCTGACATAAAAATTCTCCTTATATATAACTTTAAATTTTATTTATATTTTAAATCAATTAACCCAAACTAAATTGGTTATAAACTAAAGGCAACCATTTTCCTTAGTTTTTCGCCTCATCCGTCATTTTTGCAAGCAAAAATGCCACCTTC
>CAZUXS010000145.1:0-5100 GCA_964624605.1 uncultured Lachnospiraceae bacterium
GAATCCCTACGGGATTTCAAAGTTGCACGCAACTTTGAAACAATTTAAAAAAAGCGACGCAAAAACTTTTCAATCCGAAAAGCTACGCTTTTCGGGAGGGGATGCTGCAAACCACTCACCCCAACAAAAACTTTTTTTAGAAATTAAGCACTATTCCCTCTACAGCAGCGGCGAATCCGTTCATTAGCCTTCCCCTACGGGGAAGGTGGGGCTGTTGCTTGCAACAGCCTCGGATGAGGCGTAAAACGAGGGATAGTGACTCACCCAAATTCACCTTTCTACCTCCACTCATCCACCGCTAAAGCGGTCCCCCTTCCCTAGAAGGGAAGGCTACAAACCATTCACCCTAACAAAAACTCTTTTAGGAATTAAGCACCATCATCAACTTAACACCCCGGCGAAGCCGATAGAAAAGTTTTCGCCCCTCCTTTTTCAAAAGGAGGGTGGGGTATGGGGCAACGCCCCATGCTGCTCAAAGAGCATTTTTTTGAAAGTTTGAAAACTTTTTTTGCGATAGAAAAAAAGTTTTCAAGAGGCTAACCCCTCAACTCCCATAATTCCAACAAAGGGCAACCCCTACGAGCCGCCCCTTTTTCACTTTTACATTTTTATCTTCATTTTCCGGAAACATACTCTATTGCCGCTCTCACCTCATCGGCGGTGGCTTTACTTTCGATATACGCCTTACCGATTTTCTCAAGTGCAACAATATTCAGTTTACCGTTCTTTGTCTTTTTATCGTAGAACATCTGCTTATAAACGGCATCCGCATCATAGTCACTCACACCTATCGGCAATTCAAAGTAAGTGAGTATATCTTCAGCCGCCTTTAAATCAGCCTCTGTCACCGTGCCACGTTGTACGGAAAAATAGAGTGCCGCCACCATACCGATTGCAACACACTCACCGTGCAACAGCTTAAAGTGAGAGAGTGTTTCCACCGCATGCCCGAAGGTATGCCCGAAGTTAAGGATAGCTCTTAAGCCGTTCTCCTTTTCGTCCTCACCCACAACATACGCCTTAGCCGCACAGGACTTATATATAACAGTGCCTATTTCCTCGGCACTGAGATTCTTTATGCTTTCTTTATTCGCATTAAAGTAATCAAGGAACGGCGCATCTATTATATAGCCGTACTTAACAGCCTCGGCAAAACCTGCCGCCACTTGGTTATACGGCAATGTTTTGAGTGTTGCCGTGTTTATGTAAACAAACTTAGGCTGATAGAAAGCACCAACCATATTTTTATTGCCCATAAAATCCACACCCGTTTTGCCGCCCACACTGCTATCCACCTGTGCAAGGAGGGTTGTGGGTATCTGCACAAAATCAATGCCACGCATATAGGTAGCTGCCGCAAAACCGGTCATATCACCGACTACACCGCCGCCAAGTGCCACAAGCACGGATTTTCTGTCAAGCTGCTCGGCAACAAAATGCTCATACATAGCCGAAATAGTGCCAAGGTGCTTGCTTCCCTCGCCCGCATCAAAGGTGAATGAGCTGACACTCAAAAAGTTATCGCCTAATCTGTTCTTTATATCTTCAAGATAAATAGGCGCAACATTACTATCCGTCACAATGCAGATTTTTCTGCCCGTAAGCCCCGCCTTTTCAAAAGCCGTCATAAGCGCATCATAGTTATCGTCTATATAGATGGGATACTTCTCGGCTGCTGTTTTTACTTCCAAAATCTTCATCCCGATTACCTCTTTGTTTCACGTTTTTTATTCCTCAACGTCGGATAAACCAAGTTCCTCGCTGTATTTATCCAGCACATTAAGCTCCGTTTCAAGTAAAATCCTTATCTTACCTCTTACGGTTTCATACTGTGTCTTAGCACGCATAATTTCGGCTTCAACCTGATATTTCTGCTTGTTTAAATCCAAAATCACTTCTTTAGCCTGCTGCTCGGCAGTCTTTATAATCTGGCTTGCCTCAACTTCCGCATTGTGCTTTGTGCCCTCTGCATTCTTTTCGGCTGTTACAATGGAATTCTTGATTGTGTCTTCCATATCCTTGTAATACTTAAGTGCATCGTTCATAACGGAGATTTTATCCTGAAGCTTTGCAATCTCTTTATCACGGCGTTCCATCTCCGCAATGACCTTATCCAAAAACAGGTCCACTTCATCCTGAGAATAGCCCAGTGCAACCTTCTTAAAATCTACTGTTTCGATATCTACAGGTGTTATCATCTCTTTGTCCCCCTCATATATGCGTAAGCCGAAACCTCCGCACTTGCTTTTTTATTTATATACTATTGTATTTATTAGTACTCTGTCTTTTTTTGTAACTCCGACAATCTCCGTAATCTTTACCCTGCCTGTTCCTCTCAGGGTTATCACATCACCGACAGCCACCTGCTTTGATGTGCTTACCTCACATTGCCAGTTTAAAAATGCTTTTTCACCCTTTATCAAGTCCGCAGCCTTGCCACGGGATATATTAAAAGCATCGCTTATGACCGCATCAAGCCTGAGTGACGGCACAGTGAATTTCTTCTCCGTGCTCTCGGCTATCTTTGGTTGATAGTCATTCAATACCTTTGTTTGCACTACGGTATGCCCCACTCTTTCAAGGTTAGCGACTATAAAATCCGCAATTTCGTCTTTCACAAACATAACGGCACGACTTTCTTCAAGCATTATATCGCCTGTTTTCTCCCTTGTGATACCAAGTCCCAGCACAGAGCCCAGAAAGTCCCTGTGGGTGAGTGTCCTGCTGTATCTTGCATTATATGCAATTTCTACGGCACGTATCGGAAACAAGGCATGGTATGCCGCCATATCCGAACCATCCGGCACACTGTATTCCGGAAAGAACCCGACAAGCATACGTTCACTTTCCTCAAAGCCGCCGTAGCAAACAGCCGTCAAACTATCGTGCTTGAAAGCGTCACAAAGCTTATGCGCCTTATACGGATCCATAAAATCGGAGAAACCCTCCGTGTATGTCTTTTCGGCAACAGCCGCCCTGTCAAGTGCTTTGGCAAAAAGCATCTTTTCCTCGGTGTTCAATATTGACTTTAAAAAATTCTGTTTATTAATCATTAAAATACCAACGCAATCAGCACTACCGCAACCACTCTGTACACCGCCATAAGTACCAAGCCCGCTATAACGGGTGAGAAATCCACACCCATACCACCGCCAAGCGGTGATTTTGAAAGCAAATTCCTTATAGGCGCAAGTATAGGCTCTGTGAGCCTATACACCAATCTCACAAGCGGATTACCATACAAGGCGGGAATCCATGAACAAATACACCTTGCCAATATAAGAAGGTCCAAAAGCTCTATAAAAATACGGAGTGCTTGAAGTATCAATAAAACCAAACTCTGCATATTCCACCTCTGTTATGTAGAAATTATAACCTCCACATTGAAGAACTGGGCAGCTTTATGCCATTTGCTTCAAGCTCCTGCTTAAACTGACCGGAAATATTCACATCGTAAGGTCCGATTATGAAAATTCTGCTTGAAACAGGCTGTATTGAGCCGTCAAGTGCATAACAAGCACCGCAGAAAAAGTCTGTTATTCTCTGTGCAGCTGCCTTTTCAATGCCCTCAAGGTTTACAATAATAGTCTTCTTTTCCTTAAGGTTCTCGCAGGCGTCACCTGCCTCCTCAAGGGTCTTTGGTGCAGTAACTATAACCTGCATATTCACATTTGTGTTCACGTTAAAGCTCTGCTGAGTAGGCGCACCTATTCTTCTGCCGCCTCTCATATAAGGATTTGAATAACTGCTGCTTGTCCTGTATGAAGGTGAATAGCTTGGTCTGTCATTGGCAATATTTCTTAACCTGCCGCTTTCATATTCTTCCTCTTCTTCGTAGCCTTCTTCTTCATAACCCATTTCATCTTCTTCATAATCCGCATCTTCACCCGTGATTACGCTTTTAATTCTCTTAATCCATTCCATTTCATTTTTCCTCCCAAATGCAATATTAGCTTATATATTGTAATTCCTTGCACCAAAAATACCTGTGCCTACCCTTACTATATTAGCACCCTCCTCAACAGCTACCACATAATCATTTGTCATACCCATTGAAAGATACTTCATATCTATATTATCATAGTTTTTTGACTTAATGTCAACAAATAAATTGTGCATTTTTTTAAAATATTTCCTGTTATTCTCCGGATTTTCGTCAAAAGGCGCAACCGTCATCAAGCCTTTCACACTTATACCATCCAGTTTAGATGCTTCAACAGCAAGCTCACAAGCCTCCTCCGGCTTCACACCGTGCTTAGCCTCCTCACCTGCTATGTTAACCTCCACAAGCACATCCATTGTTATACCCGCCTTCACAGCGTGTTTACTTATCTCCTGTGCAAGGTGTAAACTATCCAGAGAATGTATCAGACAAACCTTGTCTATGATATACTTTATTTTATTAGTCTGTAAATGCCCTATCTGGTGCCATTTCACACCGCTTAACTCACCGTACTTACGGTTTATCTCCTGTGGCTTGTTCTCGCCGAGTTCCGTTAAGCCCGCCGCAACAGCCTCTTTTATCTTGGGCACTTCCACAGTCTTGGATACAGCAAGCAAAAGCACCTCATCAACACTCCTGCCGCTTCTCTCACAAGCTAGGGCTATGTTTTGCCTTACCTGCTCTATGTTTTGTGCAATACTCATTTTAATCACCTTGTTTAGTCTTGAAACCTTAGTTTTGAATCTAGGTTTGAACTCTAGCTTTTAGTTCCTGTTCTTGAAACCTTTTTTCTATCGTAAAAAAGGTTTCAAACTTCCAAAAAATACTCTTGGCGGAAGCATGGGGCATTGCCCCATACCCTACCAGCTTTTTGAAAAAAGCTGGGCAAAAACTTTTCTATCGGCTTCGCCGCTGTTAACCCTAGAACGATTCCCGAAAAGCGTAGCTTTTCGGTTATAAAAGTTTTTGCGTTGCTTTTTTCAAAAAGCGACCGGGGTGGTGGGCAGCGCCCCACGGTCTTCCCCCACGGTCTTAGCTATAGACTTTTTGTTGTTTTTGGATATTTGATGTATCCGTTATTACTCTATCATATATCTGTATATTATTATTAAGTGACACATCAAGCACTGTATGTGTGCTATTACTTATTGAGTTTG
>CAZUXS010000146.1:0-5076 GCA_964624605.1 uncultured Lachnospiraceae bacterium
TCATTTATAAGTCCCAAAAGGTGCTTGCTTGAAACCGTGATTTTGTTTAAGCAATCCTTTATGCGTTTAGGGTCATCTATATTCATTGCGGCAATTGCCGTCATACCCATTATTGCATTCATAGGCGTTCTTATATCGTGTGACATATTTGAAAGGAAGTTGCTCTTTGCATTGTTTGCAACCTCAACCGCCTTATAAGCTTCCTTAAGTGCTTCGTAGCTCTGCTGTTCACGCTGTTTCAGGTTTGTGGCATCCTGATAGGTGAAAAGCACCTGTGTGGGTACGCCGTACACACGCTTAAGGCAGAAAATATTGAAGCCTCCCCATTTTTCCTTGTCACCCTTGATACGATATTCATATCTGAGATGAGGGTTATCTTCGTCCATATTTCTTTGCAGAGTTTCCTTTGTGTACAGTGTTTCCATACGCTTTTTCTCATCATCGTCAACAATGAAAGATAAGAGGAGATTTTTAAAATCATCATAGCTACCCTCGGGAGCAAAAATATCCATATTTGATTTTGTGCCCGCAAGGTATTTGTAGGTGTTTTCCTCAAAATCGATAAGCACAAACGTTTCGTATATTTGTGTTATGCCGTCGATAATATAGGATTTTTCAGTGCTTTCCCTAACGAGTTTCTTCTTTTGAATAAGGTTGAAAATCTGTATTATAATTATGTATACAACAAATATAACTATAAGCTCAACAAGGAGAATTATACCTGCACGGTTTGAGGAAACCACAAGCTTTTGAGTTGCCTGTGACGGGAAAGTCTGTATAAGATTCCATTCGCATTTATCAAGCGGTGTTACATAAGCGTTTGCTTTTCCGGTCTGTCCGTTATATTGAAATTCGTACTTAATGTGATTTAAAAGGGCGTTTTTAAGTTCGTTCTTTGTGTTGGCATCAAGCGGAGAGTTAAAACTTTCATCATTGAAAATGCTGTCCGTTATAACTTTTTCACTGCAAGATACAACATAACCGTCATCTGTGCACAAAAAAACTCTTGAGTCCTCACCCAAAAAGCTGTTGTAAAGAAAACTGTTCATTGTTTCTTCGTAATATATGCCCGCAATAACACCGAAAGTTTCGTTATCGTAGTAAACGGGTGAGTAAAACACCACCAAGTTTTCACCCGATTTTTCGGGATTGAACACAACATCAACGCCGCTTTTGCCCTGCATACCGTATTTGAAATAATCTTCGGCGGATACATCCGTGATTGTGCCGTCCGGAGCTGTGTTCATGCCCTTTGTATCCACAAATTCGATAAGGTCAAAAGGTGTTTTTTGCGTTAAATCACTTAAGTCGTCAATGCTTATTGAAGGGTCTTCAAGCATATTTTCATACAGTGTTGACATTATTATAAGTGAGGATTGAGCTTGGTCAAAAATATCGTCTATGGATTTGGCTGTTTGATAGGTTGAATCCTTCAACGAGCCGACACTCAAATCTTTGGCGCGCACTGCATTGTCCTTTATAAATAAGCCGAAAGCAACCAATACGCACAATATAACTACCGAAATAAATAAAATATTACGTATGTTTTTATTTTTTTCCATAGTATAGCAAGTCCTTTCTTGAAAAAGATAATTTTATCATATAAATACCTTAATTGATATATTAAAATGCTAATAACCATAAAAGGTCTCGCACTATCATCTAATTATATCACAAAGGAATAAAAAAGAAAAGCACAAAAATACAAAAAAACATATATTTTTTGAGCTGTTTAATGGTATAAAATTGACAATACAGCTAATAAATGTTATAATAATACTGTATTTATTTGGGGCGAATTCGATTTATCAGCTAAAAGGGGGCGGCGCTATTGAAAATTTCCTTTTTTCCGACACTGAAAAATTATAAGGTCGGATATTTGAAAAATGATATTTTGGCGGGTATTATAATTGCGGCACTTTCAATACCTATTTCAATGGGTTATGCTCAAATTGCGGGGTTGCCTGCCGTGTACGGACTTTACGGCTCCGTTTTGCCGATACTGATATTTGCAATGTTTTCCACATCACCGCAGTTTATATTCGGTGTGGATGCCGCACCTGCCGCAATGGTCGGCAGTGTGCTAATCACAATGGGTGTTGAGGGGGATAAGGCACTTGCCGTAGTGCCCGTGATAACGTTTTTTACGGCTTGTTGGCTGTTGCTTTTCTTCATATTAAAAGCGGGTAAATTGGTAGGCTACATATCCACACCGGTTATGGGCGGTTTCATAAGCGGCATTTGTTGTGAGATTATATTGATGCAGGTGCCTAAGCTTTTCGCCGCATCGGCAGGTACGGGTGAGGTGTTTGAGCTTATTGAAAAAATAATTGAAGCCGTAAAAGGCACAAATATGATTTCGCCCGTTTTGGGTTTCGGCACTCTTATAATTATGCTGATATGCAAAAAATATCTGCCCAAACTCCCCATGCCCGTAATTATGATGGTGGCAGGGGGAATTGTGGGTGTTGCTTTCCACCCCGAGAAATACGGCGTTGTTATGCTTTCGGCTGTGCAAAGCGGTCTGCCCAAAGTTCATATACCCGATTTCTCTGTGATTGATACCATGCAGTGCATAAAGGCAAGTTTGCCTGTGGCGCTTGTCATTATGTCCGAAACTTTGCTTGCGGAAAATAATTTTGCACAGCGTGGCGGCTACAAATTGAGGGATAATATTGAAATACTTGCCTTTGCACTGGGTAACTTTTCTGCGGCATTTACGGGTTGTTGCCCTATAAACGGCAGTGTTTCCCGTACCTCCGTTAATAATTCTTACGGTGGCAAAACACAGCTTACCTCCGTGGTTGCGGGAGTTTTGATGGTTTGCGTGCTCCTGTTTTGCACCGATTTTATAGCCTATCTTCCCGTGCCCGTGCTGACGGCAATTGTAATCTATGCGCTTATGGGCGTGGTTGAGGTTCACCTTGCAAAAAGATTGTGGAAAGCAAACCGTGATGAGTTTGCCATATTTATGGTTGCCTTTGCCTGTGTGCTTTTGCTTGGCACAATTTACGGTGTGGGCATAGGCTTGGTACTTTCCTTCCTTTCAATCATAATTAAGGCTGTTGACCCGCCTCGTGCGTTTTTGGGCTGCATACCCAATCAAAAGGGATTTTTCAATTTGCAGAGAAATCATAATGCAAGGGAAATACGTGGGGTGGTGCTCTACCGTTTCAGCGGTAAACTCTTCTTTGCCAATGTGGACCGTTTTATAAATGACATAGAGGAAAGCATAGAACCCGATACAAAGTGCATTATAGTTGATGCGGGCGGTATAACCGATATAGATATCACGGCGGGTGACAGACTTGACCTGCTCTATAAGTCACTTACAAAAAGGGGTATAAAGTTTTATATAACCGAGCATATAGAGTCCGTGAATGACCAGCTTCGCAGGGGCGGTTGGGGGCATCTTATAACGGATGGTGTCACCAGACGCACAATAAGCAGGGCACTCAGCTGTATAGGTATGGAATATCCTTATGAGCTTTCCGACAAATATCATAAGGGTGTGAGCAGTGATGAGCAGGATGTCAGATTGAAGGAATTTGAATGGGCATTCGGCACGGATGCACAGGCACAGCTTGAAAAATATACCCGTGATGTGATTAATAATATGGATGATAATAAGGATGGTTTGCTCACTGTGACCTCCGATGGCAATGATGCACTTGAAAATTTGGATATTTTCGATGCCGATGCTGTTTTGAGCCAAATGGAGCTTCATCTTGCGGAGATAGCAAAAAAACAGCATATCCGCAGACGTGATGTGGTTAAAAAACTGGAGTTTAAACGCTATAAAATAGCTAAACAGCTATACAAAAAGAATCCGGATAAATTCAAAATGTATTTTGAACATCACAGAAAAATGGAAAAAGCGCTGTTTGAAGCAAATCCCGAAAAGGAAGAGCAGATTGTGAAGTACAGGAAAAAGCTCATTGAAAAAGTGAGGGATTATGATGAACAAATGGCGGAAACGATAGAAAATTGGTATGGATTTTAAGCGGCTTTTTGATATAAAAAAGCCGCAAAAGCAAATAAAAAAGACCTCGATTAACGGAATCAAGGTCTTTTTTGATGAGGAAAAATGAAAGTGAAAATATCTTACGAACTAAGTTGCTGAGTTATTCTCTCTTTTATAGTTATATAATAGCACAAGATTTATATAATGTCAATAGAAAATGTAATGTTTTTGAAATTTTTTTGTAAAGTGCGTTACCAATATGAAATATAAGCAATAACCCACATACATATATTGTAACACAATATAACCTAAATTTAATAAAATAATGCAAAAATATGGTTGATTTAAACAAAAAAGGCAATATTCTTGACATTTGCTTTGTGATTGATTATACTTAAATAGGAAAAAATACCATAAAATACGATAGAAGGATGGGGTAAATATGAAGTTTAAAATAATATTATGTGTCCTGCTTATGGGGCTTTTTTGCGGATGTGCAAAGAATGAAAAGGTTAGTGAAGAACCTGTCACACATATAGACCACGGTGAAATACCAACAGAGCCGCAGGAGGAGGAAACCACAGAGGTGACTACACAGCTCACAACCTTTGAAACAACAACTCAGGAAACTACCGAAGAGGAAACGGAGGAAGAAACAGAGGAGGAGAGTGAAACCGAGTCAAGCACACAGGCAAGGGTTGAAACAACAACAAAGGCTGTACAGGCACCCGTCGTGAAAAAACAGACAAATATAAGGGCTGATATCAATTATAAGGGCGTTGATATCACACTTGGCGCAAATGCCGATGATGTTGCGTCAAGGCTTGAATTGGTGGCAACTTCATCCAATATAAAAAAGGTTGACGAAACAAAAATATACAGCTATGACGGCGTAAATCTTTGCGCAAATTCCAAAAAAAATGTATACTACATAAATAAGATTGAAATTACAAATGCCAATGTTACAACGGCGGCAGGTATGGGAGTGGGTAAAACCGCAGAGGATTTGCAAAGAGTGTACGGTGAAGAAACAAGACGTGACGGCTCACTTTACAGGTATGATACGTCATCGGATAGATATATGTATTTTATTGTGCAGGAGGGAAAGGTGA
>CAZUXS010000147.1:0-5026 GCA_964624605.1 uncultured Lachnospiraceae bacterium
CAAATATTTGTTTTTCAACTCATCATCTCCTTTTTTTACCTCTATACAAAAGCTTTGTTTTATAGTATAATTATTACATAGCAAGGGAGGTGCAGCAATGAAAAGCTACAAAAAAATATCGGTTGAAAGATACGTTGTTGAAAGCGTAAGGTGTAATTGCTGTGGCGAGCCTATCCCCGATAAAACGGATTATCTCAGCATTGAAAAACGTTGGGGCTATGGCACAAGCCTTGATAACAGCCAACATAACTTCGACCTGTGTGAAAAATGCTACACAAAAATTATTGCAAATTTCAAAATTTCTCCGTGCGCCGATGATAATGATACCGATAGAGTATATTAAAATCTCTTTAAATATATTTATATTTCTTTCCGATTAAGTATAAACTTTTTGACACCAAAAGTCAATAATTTAACTTGCATTATTCACTTAATTATATTATACTAATAGTGTAGTTTAATTTAGGAGTGAGAATATGGAAAATATTGAAGATATGCTTGAACGTCTTTTGGCGGCAGCACATCGAGATGATGAATTAAAAAACAAACTTATTGCAACGGAAAATTCCAAAGACCCTGTTTTTGATTTTTGTGACATAGCTACAAGCGCAGGATATCCTATTGCTCCCGGTGAGCTTTTTGCATTGAATCAAACAATGTGCGATAATCTGCTTAAAAGCACAAACGGAGGTGCAACCTATCCTATAGACGATTGGGCTGACACCTACGAACAATTTATATCATCACTTAAAATCAACATAGGGGGCAAAAAATGCTGAAGAAAATAATTGCAGGTATCGCCTGTGTGGGCGTAATTGCACTTTTATGCCTGCTTTCATATAACGTAATAAAGAAAAACAACGAGCAAAAGGAATTTGCTCAAAATGAAATAGACCAATACAAAACACAGAAAAAAACAGAGGACGAACAAAAAGAAATAACGGACAAAAAATTGCAAAAGTTGTTAGATGAGATCCCAGGTATAGTTTGTTGGGGTGACGATATGACAGCAGGACAGGGTAGCAGCGGTGTTACCTATCCCGATGAGCTTCAAAAGCACTTGACGAAAAACGGCATTAATATACCGGTTGTGAATATGGGCATCGCAGATGAAGGCAGCCTTGAAGTGCTTGGCAGAGCGGGTGCTATCCCCTTTGTTGTTTCCGAGAAAATGACTCTTGCCGGCAATGGCTATGTTTCCGAATTTGAACTGAGAAATGTGCGTGGCGATGAAGTTCATCCGCTTATACACACAAACAATCCGGGTATAAACCCCGTAAAAGTGAACGGCATTGACTGTACATTTTACGGCTACATAATATCAAGCAAGGATAAATCTCTCAACAGCTACTATCTTTCACGCAGCTCCCTCGGTGAGGACACGGAAATCCCCGCCGGTTCCGTGATTGAAACGAATGGTATGCAGTATACGGATTACATAAATATACTCTGTATCGGGCAGCACGGCGGCTATACCGGTACAGATGACCTTATAAGCCAGATTGACACTTTCATAGACAAGCTTGGAAAAAACAAGGACAAATATATAATACTGGGGTATGCAAGCGGCAGTGTAAATGAAAATGCCGCCATTGAAACGGCACTTTCCCGAAAATACGGCGAGCATTATCTCAACACAAGGTCCTACCTCGTTGAGCATGGTCTTGAGGATATAGATGCAAGCCCTACCGAGGAAGATAATGAGTGCATAAAAAAAGGCATTGTTCCAGCTACTCTGCGTTCGGATGAAAACAATCTCAACAATGACGGCTACACGGTTGTGGGTAAATATGTCTACGATAGTCTTGCAAGACTCGGCTATCTTCCATTGGATAAATAAAAATACTTATAAATACAAAGAACATTGCAATACCCGCACGGAACTGCAATGTTCTTATTTTTTACCGTTTAACCCTCGCTTTTATATCCCGAAATAATAAACACGGGAGCATCAGCCTTTACCTTTGAATCTCTTTCGCCCTTGCAGTTTACAACATTAAGCTGTTTTATACTTACATCCTCCATACCTCTTTCGGCAAAAACCGTGCTTGCCTTTCCGAGTTCTTCAAGAGTGTAGGCTACAATAACTATCCTTATGTTATCGCCCTTGTTAAGCACCGTATCCAACACAACATTCAGAAATCCGCCGCTGTCGGACACAAGAACAGCATCGGGTTTAGGCAACTCGGCAATTGCATCACTTGCCCTACCCTTTACAATTGCAACGTTATCAACGCTGAATTTTTCGCAGTTATCAAGCACAAGCTGTATACCGAGTGAATTCCACTCCACCGCATAAACCTTGCCCTTATATGCGGCAAGAGCCATTTCCACAGCCATTGAACCGTTACCCGCACCAATATTGTAGCAAACATCATCAGTCTTAAGTGCAAGCTGTGACATAACACAGGCACGCACTTCCTTGCTGAGCACATCCGAATTACCTCTTACAAATTCATTGCTTTCAATACTGAGTACGCCATCATAAGCAAACGGATTTTCAATATAAAGTATACTCTGCTTATCAAAATCCTCATCTATAAACTCACAGGCATAGCCGTTTACTATTTTTTCATCCTTATATGAAAGTCTTTGCGCAACACACACACTCACATTGGGAAGTCCCCTTGAATTAAGCACGGAACATATTTTTGCGGCATTATCGTTTGTAAGTGCAAAAACACGCTTATTTCTTCGCACCACCGATGCAATATTATCATCAATACTGCGCACATTCACAATATAAGCATTACTCCATGCTATGCCTATTTTTGATGCAAAATACGCAACGGAGGATATTCCCTGATAGCACCTCACATCATATAATCTTTCATCCAATATATCCAGAAGCTTTTTTCCGTTACTGAAAAAACAAACATCTCCCGAATATACCACCGCATAATTTGTATATTTGTTACTGTCTATAAATGCCCTTATCTTTTCGGCTCTGAACTCAAAAAACACCTGCTTATCCTCCGCAAGCCCCAGTTGCTCCACAACCTTTTGAGAACCCACAACAATATCTGCGGCATCTATGGCACGCCTTGCTTCAATTGTCATATTTTCGGGATTACCCATTCCAACACCGATTACCGACACCATTTTCATTTCAATCTCTCCTTATAATATCTTACAACAGCCTCCAACACACCGCCCGATATACATCTGTTTTTCATTGAAAGCGAAAAACAATCCTTTTTATACGGCAATATTTCAGCCACCTTCATACCCGGTCTTACCTCACAACCCTCTCTTATGATTGCAGATAAAAAGCCGTCTCTTGTTGCACACACGTCCGTAAATCCTATCTTTGTGATAACGTTGCCACGTTTGACCTCATCACCGAGATTTAACACATTTGCCGCCATACCTGCCGACGGTGAATATTCTCCATCGGTATCTCTGTAAATATCGGCTCTTGCATAGCCCTCGTAAAGCACCTTACCCGTATCATCGCCGCTTATCTCAACAACGCAATCCGCATCCTTACCCACAAGATATCCGCCACCCAAAGCTATTTTATAATCGGCATCGACATTACAACCACCGTGCATATCAATGAGTATGTCTGCCTTTATATTTAATAAACCATCATCAATCACAAGTGCCGCCATGCCAAGTGCAAATATTTTTTCCGCCTCACTCACATCCTGAACACGCATACAAACTACACCATCTACTCTTGCCTCTCCGTCCAACGCCGCCTCACAGAAAGTATTACCACGGCGTATAAATGACGGATTTTCACCGACAATCACCAATACGTTAAATCCACAGCTCACAAGCCTGTGGATGACGGCACTTTCCAATTGCCCACCGCCATGTACTATTATCATATCCTTCATAACCGACATACCTCCCCGATAATTACCATATATGTAAGTATAACACAACCTACACCAAAAATAAACTATTTTTAAACAAATATATTTTACAATTCAACATATTCCGACAATTTTCCAAAATTGCCGACTTAATACTGCACCTGTATTTCTATTAAAGAATTACTGCACAATCTTTTTAAAATGTAAACGTATATTTATAGCAATTTTGCATTAAAAGATTTTAAAAAAACATCTATTTAATCTCAATGAAACCAAACGTTTATAGTTATAAATGTAATCATTTTTTCCATTTTCTGTTATGCTATTTATAGTGAATGTTGTGTTGTATAATCTACTATTTTATAGTATAATATAATGCGCATACTTATATTTTCAGAAGAGGTGGAAACATGAGAACAGGGGAAAGAATAACTTACTTCAGAAAGAACAGAAATCTTACAACAAACAAATTGGCTAATATGTCAGGTTTATCGCAGAGTTTTATACGTGATGTTGAACTTTGCAACAAGAGTATTACGGTAGATAACCTTGAGCTTGTTTGTGAGGCTCTCAAAATTTCATTGCAGGATTTTTTTGATGAACCGGAAGAAACAGAAGCACAGCTTAACAAAGATCTTACAGCTGCAATTGATAAGCTTACGTTAGAGCAGAAAAAGAAGCTTCGTGACTTTTTAAGAATACTGTAATTTCCGAAGGAGATGTTTACCGGGTGGGTGAAGCCTTTGGCTACCCCCCCCTTTTTTTAGGGCTTTGGGGCCTTATTTTTTTGCAAAAAAAATCTTGCAGAGTAATCTGCAAGAAATAAAAAGAGCGCGAGACGGGATTCGAACCCGCGGCCCTCGCCTTGGCAAGGCGATGCTCTACCACTGAGCCACTCGCGCATAATGCAGTCGACGGGACTTGAACCCGTACCCAGTTAACCCGGACTAGATCCTTAGTCTAGCGCGTATGCCAATTCCGCCACGACTGCATAAATATAAAATTGTTAAAAATACAGGGCTGGCAGGATTCGAACCTACGAGTCGAGGGATCAAAACCCTCTGCCTTACCGCTTGGCTACAACCCCTTATTAAAAATAGGTTTAAGCCTATCTCCTAAAAATAAAACACGGAATTATTTATCCGTAAACAGCCGTTGAGAGATTCGAACTCCCGAATGCGTGAGTCAGAGTCACGTGCCTT
>CAZUXS010000148.1:0-4970 GCA_964624605.1 uncultured Lachnospiraceae bacterium
CCGAAGATTATGACTTTGACTTGGACGTTGACGACGATGAAGTGACATTTGAATATGAGGGTGACGAGGACACTGCTCCCGTTGACGTAAAAGTATCTCATCTCACAGATGATGATGCAACAGACCTTTTGGATTCTTTCCCAAAGACAGAGGACGAAATTGCCGATTATTTCGGTGAAGCGTACACATTAAAGGGCAGTACAAACTTCAACACAAAGGAAGAAAACGGCACAAAGAAAACAGAGTTCATAGCTAAACTTATAAAGCATGACGGCAATGAGCTTGTTGCCGCATCATATCTTCTTGTTCAGACAGATGAAGATGAATGTTACCTTGTAGTTGCCGAAACTTCAAAGGATAAGGATGAAAACCTTGCAATCATCAGAAATATAACAAAGTCATTCGAGCTTGCCGAAAATGGTAACTTGACAGACTCAGAAGAAGTTGATGAAAAGAAGGAAAAGACAACAGTAAATTCAAAGGGTGAAACACTTGTTAAGGGTAGAGGTAATACCCTTATAAGAAAAGCATCATCAACAACCGATGATAATGCGGAAGATGTTGATGACGATGAAGATGATGACGATACAGAAAGCGAAGAATAATTTTTGAATTATGAACCCCCGATTAATCACTTTGTTATGATTAATCGGGGGTGTTTTTGATTGTTTTTGATTAAGAAATATTTTTTGGATTTTTAGATTTTCTTTAACTTTTAGGAAGAGATTGTTCTTTTTTACGAAAAAAGAACCAAAAACGTCGGGTGGTTCGCATTTTGCAAAGCAAAATTGCGAATCCCTACGGGATTTCAAAATTACTTTGTAATTTTGAAACTAGATTCGCCCCATGTTGCCAAATTACAAGTAATTTGGCAATCCCTACGGGATTCACTTTTGCTTTGCAAAAGTGAACTTCCTAACGGGCAGGGGCAGTGTACTGCAACAGATTGTCGAAGTCTGTGGCGGGTTGCCCCTGCACCCCATCCCGTATGAGGTGTGGTGAAAAACACTGTTGTTGGCATACTAAAAGTAGTTATAGTTATGAGGAATTTTTTTTGATTAGTTGTTAAATTAACTCCTTTTCTCCCCACTGAAAGCGTAGCTTTCAGTGGGACATAAAAGTTTTTGCCCGGCTTTTTTTAAATTGTTTCAAAGTTGCGTGCAACTTTGAAATCCCGTAGGGATTCCGCTTTTTTGCAAAGCAAAAAACGGAACTAACCGGGGTGCGGGGCGGAGCCCTGCGAAAAAGGGGTGTGGGGTGGAACCCCACGGAAGGAGGAATGAGATTATGTTTATTGTGATTGGGTTGTGTGTGTTAATTGCGGTTATTGACCAGCTGGCTAAGTGGTGGGCTGTCAGTTCGCTGATGCCTATTAAGCAGATACCGGTTATAGACGGGTTCTTCTCACTTACTTATGTGGAGAACAGCGGTGCGGCATTTGGTGCTATGCAGGGTGCACGTTGGTTCTTTGTTATATTGACAACCGTGCTGTGTATCGCTGTTTTTTATGTGCTCAACAGACGTGAGAAGAAAAAGGGCAAGAACCTGACATTGCGTACCTGTGTGGTGCTTGTTGTCGGTGGTGCGTTTGGTAACTTAGCAGACCGTATATTCAGGGGTACTGTGGTTGATTATCTGGACTTTAATATATTCGGGTATAACTTCCCTGTGTTTAATATAGCGGATATTTGCGTGGTATGCGGCGGTATATTGATTATACTGTGGGCAATCTTTTATGACGGTAGTAGTAAGAAGAGCGAGAAGAAAGAAAAGGAATAAATGGAGTATTATAACATAGAACAGGCGGATGTGGGTAAGAGGCTTGATGTGTTCCTTAATGACGAGATAGAGGACAGTTCAAGGAGTGCCTTGCAAAAGCTGATAGAGAAAGGCTGTATAACCGTTAATGATAAGGCGGTTAATAAAAACTATAAACTGCGTGCGGGTGATGCGGTGGCTGTGGATATGCCCGAACCGGAGAACCTCAGTATAGAGGCGGAGGATATACCGCTTGATATACTTTACGAGGATAGTGACTTGCTTGTTATAAATAAGCCGCAAGGGATGGTGGTGCACCCCGCACCGGGGCATTACAGCGGTACACTTGTTAATGCGCTCATGTATCACTGCGGTGATGAGCTTTCGGGTATAAACGGTGTAATGCGCCCCGGTATTGTGCATAGGATAGACAAGGACACATCGGGTATACTGGTGGTGGCTAAGTCGGATAGGGCACACCGTGGGTTAACCGCACAGCTTTCGGAGCATAGTATGAAAAGGCTGTATAATGCGATAGTGTATAACAGCTTTAACGAGGATGAGGGTACTGTTGATAAGCCGATTGGGCGTAGTCAAAATGATAGGAAAAAGATGGCTATTCGCCCCGACGGCAGAAATGCGGTGACACATTACAAGGTACTTAAAAGGCTTGGGAAGTTTAACTTAATGGAGTTTAGGCTGGAAACAGGCAGGACGCATCAGATAAGAGTGCACATGGCGAGTATAGCGCATCCGCTCTTGGGCGATGAGGTGTACGGCCCGAAGAAATCACCGTTTAACCTCAAAGGTCAGGTGCTTCACGCAAGTGTGCTTGGTTTTGTGCACCCTGTTACAAATGAGTATATGGAGTTTGAATCACCTTTGCCTGAGTATTTTGAGAATCTTATCAAGTTACTTGAAGATAGAAAATAATATGTGTATGAAAATAGGTATAAATTTAGGGCTGTCGCATTAGCGACAGCCCTTTTGTTATGTAATAATTTTTAGTTATTTATTGTCTTTAATATCTTTACAGCATCAAGTAAGCTTGCATCATCTGTGATACCAAAAGAATCCTTTTCATCACTTGTTAAATCTCTGATGCCTGCAACGTCCTTAAGGATAAGTGCAACCTTGGTGTTGTAATCGATAACATCACCCAAACCATCAACAGCGTAAACTACAGGGTTTGTGCCTACGCCTGCAAAGTATGCTGTTTCGCCTGCCTTAAGGCTGAATGTGAATGTATCATAGATTGATGAGTCTGTGCTATTTGACTTTGAATCAACAACCTCTACTGCATCGTTGGCAATATCACCTTTAAGGATGTAGTTTGTTTTGCTTGCACCAACCTTATGGTCAATCTTAATCTTTGTGTCCTTCCTTGCGGTAATCTTTAATGCAATACGGAAAATCTCTTTTTCACCGTCTATGGTAAGAGTGGTAGTATTCGTAGCACTTGGTTGAAGATTGTAAGTATAAGAATTTTCACCAACCGTATTATTGGCTGCGTTTAACTTAAGAATCTGATAAGCTGTGACGCTTGCCTTTTTACCATCGTAAAGAACTTCATTTGCTGTAGCAGCTGCTGAAGCAATAAAGTCATAGCCTTCCTTTGTGGTTGATTCAACAACGGTGATTGTCTGACCAACGAAAGCAACGGGATATAAGATTTGATTGTCATCTTCATCCAAATCGGTAGGTCTGCCGTATGCACGGATACCGCTATTATCGAAACCTACCATTTGTATGTTTGCATCACCCTCACCAACGATATTAAAATCTATACCAAAGAAGGTTTCGCCACCTGTTACAACAACAGCAGGTGTCTGTGAAACCAAAGGTGCAGCTACAATCTTGATTTTACCAAGCTCTGCAGCGGTCTTTTGACCATTTGCACCAAGTCCGGAGAAATCTGCGTTTGTTGCGCTGGGTTTAATAGCAATTTGTGTGTTTACTAAACTTGGGGATATAAAGGCAGTAACATCACCATTTCCGGATGTATACACAACGTCACCTTTTGTTGCACTGTTTGCTATAACAACATCGGGATTGTATGTGACATAGAAAGTTGTGTTACTGAGTCCCTTATAGTCGGAATCCATGTAGCTTTCATCAAGCTTGAAGTCCACGTGGATTGTTTCATCATCAGATGTGTATTCACTCTTGTCTGAAACTGTCTTGTAAACAAGCTTACCTGTGTAGTCATCACTTGAGGCAGCCTTAATTTTTGTCTCGGCAGCCTCAGCTGCTGATATTGCCGCTAAATCCGAATCATCGGCATATACCGATATCATAGTGCAGGATATTGTCATAATCATAGAAATTACAAAAGCAAAAAATCGTTTAAACATATAATTCCTCCTTTATTGTTTTTTTTATTGCTTTTTTGATTGATACTGTAATAGAATATAACTATTGCTGAAAATTCTTTTTATACGGTTGCGCCAAAATATTTTATAAACTATAGCTCCTTTCTTAAAAGATTGTTTTGAAGTGCAACCTGTTGAAAAAAACAATGATATTAACTTGTTGTGATAGCTAAAATCCGCAACCCCGACAGGTGGACGGTTCTGCCGTCCACAATCCATGGAACAGTAGAACCGTCCACCTGTTACTTTTGTACTGTGAGTCTAGGCTAAAAATTAATGCAATTTAACCAGTACAACAAGTCGATATTATATTTATATTATAAATATAACACGCAATTCTGTCAATATATTTTGAGTTGATTTATGTAAATTTGGTAAATTTGACAATTTTGGCGTTGCAGCTTGCTTTTGTTATCATGATTTTAGTGCGGTTTTCGTAATAGTTGTTTTTTTTAAGGTAAATTACAATATATCTGTGAAATTGCCTAAAATAAACAAGGATAATAAGTGGATTTTTGTTGTTATTTCAAAATGTATTGATGTGCTATATAATTTGTGGTAGGATTGTTTTATGAAATGCACAATTGCAGGTAATAATTGCCGATTTTGAGTGCGAGTTTTCAAGGAGCTTTTCCTCACAAAGCTCACAAGATTCGTAAGGGTTATACTCCAAACACAAAACATCAATGATTGCACAAGCAGAATTATATAGGTGATGTCTGAGATAAGCGAAATTATGGCGGAGACAGAATGAGAAGATAAATAATCACACATCAAGTTCCAAACGGCGCTTGAGGTTTTTTGCATATATTTCAAATAACAGTTGCAAATTGTTGGTAT
>CAZUXS010000149.1:0-4962 GCA_964624605.1 uncultured Lachnospiraceae bacterium
TAAAAGACTTAGAAGCACTTAAAGAGGGTACATACAGTGCAGCAGATATTGCAGCAGGTAGACCTAACTTTATTATTGATAGTGGCAATGTAAGTGGCACACAGGTTAAACTTAAGGATAAGGGTTATTTTGAATTTATCTTGAACAAAAATGCAACAGTTACATTTAGTTATAAGTGTGGTTCATCTTCTAACAGCACAGATGATAATGGTATTACATCAGATAAAAAAGCGACTCCAAGTCTTGTAAATGCTAATGGAGAAGTGATAACTACAGGTGAAACTGTTACTGTTGATGATAACCAAAAAACATTTACGGCAAATAATTTACCGGCAGGAACATATAGAATTGTTTGCTCAAGTCCATCATCATACCAAGATGATAATGGAAATACTATTCCATCAGGTTCAACTTGTCAGGTTGATAATGGGGGTTTGGTAGTTTCATACGGCAGTGATGTTGAATCTGCATTTAACAACGCAAACGTTGTTGAAAAAAACGGTACACTTTACATCTACGCTGAAATTTCAGCCGATGATGTTGCAAATGAAAATATCACATCTGTTGGTATTGCAAACGGTAACAAGGTTGAAAAGATGAGCACAAGAGAGGTTGCAAAGTCTGTAAAAGATGGTGATGATGTGATTGTTGCAGCTGCCGACGGCAAGTATTATGCAGCTGTAAAGGTAACAAAGAGTGACTCTGATAGTGAAACTCTTAACATAGTTCCATTCACTGTTGTAAGCGGCGAAACTGTTTATGGCGATGTCATAACATATCCGGCTGCTAATTGATAAAGGAGGAAACTGAAAATGAAAAAAGTATATAGCAATCCTGAAATAAGTATTACACAGTTTAATAATCAGGACAGTATTTTATTGACAAGTCAGGCTACTCCTAACACAACAGATAGCAATGTAAATACTCTTGGTATTTATGGTGCTTCTGTTGACTACGGTAAGTGGAACAGCTGATATAATTTAATTTTTCCCCCGCCCCGAAACATCGGAGCGGGGGTTTTTAAGGGGGTTATCGTTATGCGGCAACCCCCTTTTCAACTTTAGTTGTTATTTCTGCAACCGCAGCCGTTTCCTGTGTTTGAATTGCCCTGATTGCCTGTGTTGCAACCGCAGCCACAGCCGTTGTTATTATTGCCGTTGTCGGGTTCGGCGGGGATATTTGCGCTTATGCCCGCAAAAAACTCTCTTTTCTGTGGTGGGTCGAAGATATCAAGTGGGAAGTCAAGGTTTTCGAAGTAGTCACAAGGGTCGATAGCGCCTGTGTCCGTGCACTTTTCGGGTACGCAGAAGCCCTTTGACTCCACAACGAGGTTCACAAGCCTGTAAAGCTTTATGATAGTGAAAAGACCGATAGTCACATTGACCTGTGTCGGGTCGGTGCTGTCACAGCAACAGCTGTCATAGCCAAGCTCTGCCTTGAGGGCAACAGCTTTTGATTCCACAAGCACAAACGGTGCACCGCTGAGTGTGGTTTCCTCGCCGCCGCTTGAACCGTTCAAAAGGTCGGTAGCAAGTGAGGTATCCGTGGCAACGGAGCCGAAAAGGGTGACGGGCTTGTTGTAAACGGACTGTGCATTGACCGTGCAGTTTACCTCGCCATTGATGTTTCTGAAAGATATTGTGTATGAAAATACATATTTCAAATCAATATCCCAGTAGCCGGGGCGGAAAGTGTTGGGAGTTTTGCTCACAACAATAACATCGCTGACGGTGAGGTTGCTGATGGTTACGGCTGCGGCATCGGACGGCGGAGTTATGATTTCTCCCACCGTAAATTCGCAGTTGCCCGTGCCCGCTGTCGCAGTGGCTGTTGAAGCGGCTCTTGCAGGGCCTATAATGTCGCTTGTAAGGCAGTCCTGCTGACGGCAGGAATCGTATACCTTAAAGGCAATTATACATTCGTCTTTTAAACCGTTGGGGCGGTTGCCCGCATTGACGGCACGATTGTTTGTAAAGTTTAATTCATCCATAATGTTTGCCTCCTTTGGGTTTTGTTTCACTGTTATTTTATTATTTTTTTTCGATTTGGTGCATTGATGTATTGTGTTTTTTGTGGTATACTGGCTGTATCAAACTAATTACGGAGGAAAATAAATGAGAAAATTTAAAATTGCAACGTCTATAATACTGATATTTACACTGCTTTGCGGCTGCGGAGCAAAAACAAAGGATATGACACCCGAACAAATACTTGATGAATTTGTGGCGGATTTCAGAGCTTGTGATTTTGAGGGAATGTATAGCCTCACAAATGACGAATATGCCTATTTTGACGGTATATATGATGAGGATAACGTAAACGAAAATAATCGCTACCTCTTCAATACAATGACAGATAACTTGAAGCTTGAAGTCACAAAGGTGGATATGGTGGATGATGAAACAGCCAATATTTATACAGATGTCAGCAATATAAATATGTATAACGTCATAAACGATATCACAAAGTCACAGGATGCGGAGAATGTTGTGCAGAATACCGTTGAGGCACATAAGGATGATATCGTGGAAAAGGAAGTTGTGTTTAACTTTGTGAAAAAGGACGGAAATTGGGTTATTGAAAGTAATCTCGGAATATACAGTGACCTCTCGGGGGGATATTTGCAGTATATATATGAGGTAAGCTGGCTGGGGATGACAGGTGACGAGGCTAGGGAGAAGTATAATAATCAATAACTTTTTGGAAAAAAGTTATTTAGAAAAAGGGTTGAAGATTTAGTTTGGGGATGATTTTTTGGTAAAAAGTGTATTTTGAGAATTGCTTTTGTAAGATTGGTTTTTCAAAATCCGTGGGAAAGATTGTTCTTTTTTACGAAAAAAGAACCAAAAACGTTGGGTGGTTCGCATTTTGCGAAGCAAAATTGCGAATCCCTACGGGATTTCAAAATTACTTCGTAATTTTGAAACTAGATTCGCCCCAACCCCCTAACGGGCAGGGGCGGTGGAGGATTGTGGCTCGCCGTAGTATGGTGGCGGGTTGCCCCTGCACCCACCCGTGTGGGTGTGGTTGGGGCAAGCGGCTACGCCGTACTTGGATGTTAACCACCACGTATGTGGTGTAGGGCTACGCCGTACCCGGATGTCACCACCACCTGCGAGGTGTGTGGTGGGGCAGAAGCCGTACTCGGGGGTTAACCGCTACCTGTTGGGTGATGGTGAGCGGCGAAGCCGCTTTTAGCCTTCCCCTATGGGGAAGGTGGCATTTTTGCTTTGCAAAAATGACGGATGAGGTGAAAAGCTCGGGGAATGATACATTCATTTTTTGAATAGTTCCCCAGTTCGTGTCAGAAATTCATTAAAAATGAGGGTTGCACCGTGATTGGTGCAACCCTTTTTTTAGTGGTGGCCTACCGTTGTTCTTGTGTTCATGGCAGTGTTGCTTAGTTTGGAATAGAGGGTTATGGCGTAGAGTCCGCAGAGTCCCACTACGGCGTAGACGATTCTTGCAAGCCATGATGTTTGACCGCCCAGGATGAGTGAAATCAAGTCAAGCTTAAAAAAGCCTATAAGTCCCCAGTTTATCGCACCTACGATAACAAGTGTGAGTGAGGTTATATCCCACATTTTCATATTCATAAAAACAGCCTCCTTAAATTTTGTTTGCTGTTAGTATGTGTATAAATCAAAAAAATATGTCGGTAAAAGCTTCCGCTTCCACCGACATTATTTGACAAAAAATTTATTTTATATTATTTCTTGCAATCCTTGATTGAGAAGTTTACTCTGCCTCTGTCATCTGTGCCAAGGCAAAGAACGTCAACCACGTCACCGATGTTTACAACATCTTCAACCTTTGCAACTCTTTCCTTAGCAAGCTTTGAGATGTGAACCATACCGCACTTCTCGGGAGCGATTTCAACAAAAGCACCGATTTCGATTGTTCTCACAACAGTACCTGTGTAAATCTTGCCCTTTTCAAAGTCATTTGCGATAATATCAATCATCTGCATAGCCTTATCGATTGCATCCTGATCGGCTGAAAGAATGTAAATCTTGCCGTCGTCCTCTGTGTCAATCTTGTCAACACCTGATTCCTCGATGATTCTGTTTATAACCTTACCCTTAGAACCGATAACCTCAGCCATCTTATCGGGGTTAATCTGCATGAACTGAATCTTAGGCGCATAAGCTGAAAGATTTGCTCTTGGTGCATCTATAGCCTTAAGCATAACCTCGTTGAGGATGTATGTTCTGGCCTCGTGAGTGTTTGCAATAGCACCCTTTATAATCTCGGGTGTAAGACCCTGAATTTTCATATCCATCTGGATAGCTGTGATACCCTTTTCGCTACCTGCAACCTTGAAGTCCATATCGCCGAAGAAGTCCTCAAGACCTTGGATATCCGTAAGGAGGATGAAATCATCATCCGTTTCGCCTGTAACAAGACCGCAAGAGATACCTGCAACAGGACGCTTAATAGGCACACCTGCTGCCATAAGTGAAAGTGTTGAACCACAAACACTAGCCTGTGATGTTGAACCGTTTGAGCTTAATACCTCGGATACAAGTCTGATTGCATAAGGGAACTCGTCAACACTAGGGATAACCGGAAGAAGTGCTCTCTCTGCAAGTGCACCGTGACCGATTTCTCTTCTGCCCGGGCTTCTTGAAGGCTTAGCTTCACCTGTTGAATAACCGGGGAAGTTATAGTGGTGGATATATCTCTTTGATGTAGCCGCCTCATCAAGACCGTCAAGCTTCTGTACCTCGCTCATAGAACCGAGAGTAGTAACTGTGAGTACCTGTGTCTGACCTCTCTTGAACATAGCTGAACCATGTGTTCTTGGGAGAATATCAACCTCGGCGCTAAGCGGTCTTATCTGATTAAGCGCTCTGCCGTCGGGACGCTTGTGATCCCTAAGAATCATTCTTCTTACTGTTTCTTTTTCATACTTGTAAACAGCCTCGCCTACTACCTCTTCAAAGCCTGCTTCATCAAGCT
>CAZUXS010000150.1:0-4912 GCA_964624605.1 uncultured Lachnospiraceae bacterium
CAAGAACCAATCCAAAGGACGTTTTTCGTCCCATTCTATAAACTGACCGAACTCGCCGCCCATAAATAAAAGTTTTTTGCCGGGATGAGTCATTGCAAAGCCGTAAGCCGCCCTCAAATTGGCAAACTTCTGCCACAAATCGCCGGGCATTTTATCAAGCATAGATTTTTTACCATGAACAACCTCATCATGGCTAAGCACAAGTATGAACTTTTCACTATAGGCATAAGTTGAAGCAAATGTCATATTGTTATGGTGATATTTTCTGTATATCGGGTCTTTTGTCATATATTCCAAAAAATCATTCATCCAGCCCATATTCCATTTGAGAGTAAAGCCCAAGCCGTCCTCCTGTGCAGGTCTTGTAACACCGGGCCAAGAAGTTGACTCTTCCGCAATAATATGCACATGAGGATTTCTTTCAAGCATAATTGAATTAAGGTGCTTCATAAATTCTACAGCGTCCAGATTTTCTCTTCCGCCATATTCATTTGCAACCCACTGACCCTCTTTTTTGCCGTAATCCAAATACAACATTGAAGCAACGGCATCAACACGCAAGCCGTCTATATGGAATTTTTCAACCCAGTAAAGTGCATTTGCAATGAGGAAATTTTTAACCTCGTTTCTGCCAAAGTTAAATATAAGAGTACCCCAATCCGGGTGCTCGCCCTGTCTTGGGTCTGCGTGCTCATAAAGTGCAGAGCCGTCAAACTTTGCAAGTCCGTTTGCATCTTTAGGGAAATGTGCAGGTACCCAGTCCAATATAACACCTATGCCTGCCTGATGGCATTTATCCACAAATTCCATAAATTCGGCAGGGTTGCCGTATCTGCTTGTTGGTGCATAGTAGCCTGTAACCTGATAACCCCAAGAGCCGTCAAAAGGATATTCACTCACGGGCAAAAGCTCAATATGAGTGTAGCCCATTTCCTTAACATAAGGAATAAGCTGTTCCGCATCTTCTATGTAGCTCATAAAGCGATTATCTTCATCTTCAACTCGTTTCCAAGAACCCAAATGAACCTCATAAATATTCATAGGCACATTGAACTTGTCCTCCCAAGTTGTTTTTGAATTTTGCACATCATACCAAGCCTTGTCCTGCCAGTCATATTTTTCTATGTCATAAACAAGTGATGATGTACTCGGTCTTAACTCCGCAAACTTTGCATAAGGGTCTGATTTTTGAATTATATCGCCCCTTGATGTTTTAATTTCAAACTTATACTTATCGCAGTTTTCAAGTCCCGGAACAAAAATTTCCCAAATACCGGAGCTTGCCAAAAGACGCATTTGATGTCTTCTGCCGTCCCAGCTGTTAAACTCGCCGATAACACTCACACGCCTTGCATTGGGTGCCCAAACACCAAAAAGCACACCCTTTACACCGTCAATCTCGGTAACATTAGCACCCAATTTTTCGTAAATTTGGTAATGAGTACCTTGATTGAACAAATATATGTCCTCACCGCTGATACCGGGGGCAAAGGAATAAGGGTCATAGCTTTCCCACTTATTTCCGTCCTTTCCCTCTATCTCGAACATATACCTAAACCATTTTTGCCTATCCTCGATTACACATTCAAAAAAGCCGTCTGTGTGTATCATATCCATTAGGTAGGACTTATTCTTGTCCGAACAGTCCACAACCGTGATGCTCTCCGCCTGAGGAATAAAGGCACGCACCACAAGGCACTGCTTTGAATCAATATAAAACTCGTGCATACCAAGCACTGTGTGAGGATCTCCATGCCCTGCATTCACAATGAGCTGTAAATCCATCATATTTACTGTTGTCAGCATATTAAATACACTTCCTTCCTTATTTGAACGGTTTTTGCAAAAGCACCGTATATAATCATTATAACCTATATCAGCAAATAAAGCTAGTACAAAATACAATTTTTTACATAATTTTTTAAATGTTTTATTATTTAAACTGTGTATATTTTACATATAAGGTTCAGATGCGGTAATTATTTTTGTCAGCAAGATGTCACCTTGTTTAATAAAAGCACTTGATTTTAAATTTGTTTTATAGTATAATAGTTTTACAGTAAAACAAATTTACAAATTCGGAGGGATATGCAAAATGAAGAGAAAACTTACTGCGGTCATGGCTGCAATCATGCTTATGTCATCTGCACCGGTGTATGCGGCACAGGTTAAAGTGGACGGTATGTTACCTATTACCTCTCTTGATAACACCACTGTTGACGGAGTTGAAATGGTTAATGCCGATGTTCTTTTTGACCTTGCGGAGGCAAAACATTCTTTCAACAAATACACAAAAGTTTATACCGCACAAAAAAACGATGTGAGTGTTGAAATTGACACATTAAAAGGCACAATCACAGCCACAGCCCCAAATGAGGACGGCGTTGAAGAAACAAAAATATTATCTGTGCCAAAAGCACCTTATGCCGTTGATACAGAGGACGAAAACGGCAAAGTGACAACAACGGTTTATGTACCTATGAAAGTTGTGGGCGAATATTTCGGTTTGAGCGTTGTTTGGAACAAGGAAACAAACAGTATCGACCTTAGCACAAACAAGGATAACGGCTACATAATGCTCAGCACAAATTCAACCGAAATAGACGAAAATACAAAGGTTCTCACTTATGATGAGGCTTTGGAGCTTGCAAAAAAGAGAAGCAGCGACCTTAAATCTCTCGATGACTCCATATACTACCTCAAATCTTTGAGAAGTGACTTGAGTGACAGTATTTTCCAAATAAACCAGTACGAACAGGTTATAGGCAATCAAATTGTATCCTTGAATTCTGCACTTGAAGTTGCAAACGATGATACAAAACTTACACTCAGTGATCAGCTTCTTTCCGCTGAACAGACTATGCAGTCCAGTATGGAAAGTTTTGTTACCGTTGCAAGAAATATCAAAAAGGTTGAACTCCAGCAGTCTATGAATGATGTAAATAAGGAAATGATTGAGGACGGACTTGAACTTTCACTTATGAACTACATTACACAGATCAGAAATACAGAAACTCAAATCAGCCTTTTGACCGAATCCGTTGCACTCGGACAGGAAAATATTAAAAATCTTGAAATTAAAAACAGTTTGGGTTACGAGAGTGACACAGCACTTGCATCTGCAAAAACAACACAGCAGGAAAGCGAGTCCGCACTTAAAGAACTTAAACTCACACTCAAAAACGAACAGCAGAACCTTAAAACTTTCCTCGGCTTAAAGGCTGACGAAACGGTTTATATTGAGTATGACCCATCAGAGGATAACTTTGTTGACAATCTTGTACTTGATGCGTATATCACAAGAAAAACAAACGGCGACCCAAGCATAAGAACACTCAAAAACAATGTTACAATGAATGAATACATTGTGCGTACAAACATTGTTTACGAAAGTGAAAATAAGGCAGGTGTTCAAAGCGACCTCGCAACCGCACAAAGAGCACTTAAAGATGCACAGGATAACATGGAAAAGAAGATAAGAACAAGCTACAACAATGTGTTACAGCTTCAGGAAATGAGCAAAACTTATCAAAGAGCAATAACACAGGCTATTGCAGACTACAATTCAGCACTTGTAAGCTATAATTCCGGTTTTGCAACGGAATATCAGGTTAAGCAGGCAAAGCTCGGCGTAATAAATGCAGAGAAAAATCTTGACGACAACAAACTTAACATAGCTATGCTTGAATTCCAGCTTGAACATCCTTATCTTTTGCAATAATTTATATTGCAATAATTCGTAAAAACCGATTTTTTGATGTTTGATTTGGTGTAATTTCACCAAAAATGAATAATTAAACTAAAAAAGTTGCAAAATATATGAAAAAGTGGTATAATTCGGTTATATCACTTTTTTTTAAATTTTTTATTAAATTTACTTATGGAGGTAAAATTATGCAGTTATCAGTTGCACTCGCTTTTTTTGCCTATCTTTTATTTATGATAGGCATAGGCGTATTCTTTTCAAGAAAGTCGTCGAATGTATCCGACTATTTTCTTGGCGGCAGAGCGATGGGCAGTTGGCTCACCGCACTTTCAGCACAGGCATCCGATATGAGCAGTTGGCTTTTGATGGGTCTTCCGGGTGCTGTTTATTTAAGTGGCGTAGGCGAAAGCTGGATTGCTATCGGTCTTGCACTCGGTACATATTTAAACTGGCTTATTGTGGCTAAGAGATTGAGAAAATATTCTTATGTTGCAAACGACTCAATCACAATACCGCAGTATTTCCAGAATCGTTTCAATTCACACACACCTGTTATAAGAGTTGCGTGTGCCGTTATCATTTTTGTGTTCTTTCTTGTTTACACAGCATCAAGTTTCAATGCGGCGGCAAAACTTTTGCTCACTGTTTTCGGCATTAAGTATCAAATCGGTCTTACAATAGGCGTTATAGTAATACTTGCCTACACAATCACGGGCGGTTATTTCGCAGTTGTGTGGACAGACTTTTTCCAGGGTATGCTTATGTTTGTGGCACTTATGGCTGTGCCGATTATAGCTTACACTATTGTAAAGGTTGATTTATCCGTTATGGCACAGCAGACACCGGAATTTTTCAGTATGACACATGGTGAAAGCGGTGTTTACAGCTGGCAGTACATAGCATCAAACCTTTCATGGGGCTTGGGTTACTTTGGTATGCCTCACATTTTGGTTAGATTTATGTCAATCAAAAACAGTTCTATGATTACAAAATCAAGAAGAATTGCCATCATTTGGGTTGTAATCACATTGTTTGCGGCTGTTATGGTTGGTGTAACAGGCAAGTGCTACATTGAAAAAATAGGTATGACACCTCTCGACAGCATAACAAGCGAAACAGTATTTATGGTACTTGTTCAAAAGCTTACACCGGGCTTCATAGCAGGTATATTGCTTTGTGCCATCGTTGCCGCAATAATGAGTACAT
>CAZUXS010000151.1:0-4780 GCA_964624605.1 uncultured Lachnospiraceae bacterium
GCCGTACATAAACTTAAACTGCGTCCAAAACTCTTTCTTAGTGCCATTATAGTTTCTCTCCTCCATTGTTATTCTACAAAACCTGTGTCGGACTTTGTAAATTGGCAAGGGATAATGCAACAACTTTGTAACAATTTGGGAACTTTTGTAAAAAATATAAGTTGTTGGGAAATATAATATTTTTGAATAATATATATTTCCAAAACCCATCTAACAGTAACTTTTCTGAGTAAATAAACCCATTTCATCGCAATGTAAGGAAAATAATATCAAATCATTTTTGTTTCAAAATTGATTATTTTCTCCCTTGCACCACGCTATTATCTTAACACATTCGTAACAATTATGCAATAGTTTTTGTAAAATTCGTGCATTTGCCCATAAGATATCTCGTTTTTATGTCATAATTAAGATGGATTTCACATTTTGGACACTTTATCAAAAATAATAGGTGCTGTTTTGTTCAATTTGCACAAGGGATAAAAAATCAACTGTGCAACTTGACATTATCACTATTTGTAATATTTAAACCTATTCACCTATTTTTACACATTATTACGGGGTAGCACCCCACAGGCGCTACCCCGCACAATTAACATTTTAACCTAAAATATAAACCTTTACGTCTTTTCTGCCGTAGTTGAGCGCTTCTTGATATGTGTTGTAGCAAAGGTCTATTTTGTTGCCCTTTATGGCACCGCCCGTATCCGCCGCAACACAGAAACCGTAACCCTGAACATAAAGCTTTGTGCCAAGCGGTATCACGCTCGGGTCAACCGCAACAACGCCTCTTCCCGCATAAGAACCGTTTGCCGTTATGCCGTCATCCTTGCCGCAACACTCCACAACAGGGGCATAAGCCGTTGCACTCATCGTCATTATATCGGTATAGCCGTATTTTGTGTCGGGTACGACTTTCTTCTTTGTTCCGACAACAATAACCTGATTTACGGGTTCTTTCACAATTTCCTCTTTCTTGGTGCTCTCACCCGCTTCACCATTGGTATATTCGGTGGATACCGTTATCTTCTTTTCACCCTCGACACCGTTTGTTTTCACCTGTGATGTGCCGACTTCAAGCTCATCGGAATATTCAAGCTCGGTCTTATATTGAAGTATTTCTTTGTATTCAACGTCTTTCACTTCGTTCTGCACAACAACTATTTCCATGTTGTCGTATATCTCGGCGGACTCGTCCTCGTTTATTTTCGCACTGTCATCAAACTCAACACCCGTGCTTGAAAGGAAGTCACCAACGGTCTTTTCATGTGTTTGATAATAATTGTTTGTGCCGTTTATTATAAGGTTGACACTGTTCGTCGTCTTTTCACTCGCATTTGCAACATTTGCAATGAGCGCTGCCATGAAAGCAAAGGTTGCCGCCGTTGTTTTTATGCTGCATCTCAAATCTTTAGGCTGTATTTCGTAATTTTTGATGCGTGTTACCGTTTCTTTAAACTCCGGCTTGAAATTTACAAGCATCGTTTTTGGATTTTTAAATGTTTCTTTCAAATTTTTAAGCTTTGCTTTTGCATTTTCCCCAAACACTTTGGTGAAACATTTCCGTAACATTTCCCAACCTACCTCTCTTTCAAAAATATATATCAGAAAATTTCAAATCTTTCCTACAATACTAACACAAATGCAACAATTTTGCAATAGGTTTACCAAAATTTTAATAATTTGAAAAGAAACGGAAAAAATTTGTTAGACATTCCGCAATATTGATGATATACTTATTTAAAGGGTTGCTTCAGCAACCATGAAAGGAATGAACCTAATGTCAAAATTTGATAATATAAAACCGGATATCGCCCCAAATGCCCTCAAAGTGATTGAAAAACTTGAAAATGCGGGGTACGAAGCATATATAGTGGGCGGTTGCGTGCGTGATTATCTCATGGGCAAACCCCCACACGATTGGGACATAACCACCTCCGCACTGCCAAAGGAGATAAAAAAGCTTTTCCCACGCACCATAGATACGGGCATTGAGCACGGCACTGTGACCGTAATGATAGGCAAAGAGGGCTTTGAAGTGACCACTTTCCGCATAGACGGCGAATACAAGGATAACCGCCACCCCGAGGAAGTTATATTCACAGATAAGCTGACAGGCGATTTAAGCCGCCGTGACTTCACGTCAAATGCCATAGCCTATAATCCCAAAAGAGGCTTCGTGGATGAATTCAACGGCATAGATGATATTGAAAAAGGCATTATAAGAGGTGTCGGCAACCCCGCAAAAAGATTTGAGGAAGATGCACTGCGTATGATGCGTGCCCTGCGTTTTTCCGCACAGCTCGGGTTTGAAATTGAAGAGCAGACATATTCCGACCTCTGTGCAAATGCCGACCTCATCAAAAACATAAGCATTGAAAGAATAAGGGACGAGTTCACAAAACTCATAACCTCATCACACTGCGAAAGACTTGACCTGCTTATAAATTCGGGTATGGAAAAGCACTTCCTTCCCGAACTGACACATATAATAGAAGAAAGCAACACAAAAAGGCTTTATTCCTGCCTTGATAATCTGCCGAAAGACCCAATATACAGGCTTTCATTCCTGTTTAGGGATATCGACGGCAAAACCGTTTCAAACATACTGAAAAGACTTCGTTACGACAACAAGACGGCGGCAAAGGTTTCCGAAATTGTAAAATACCTCAATTTTGAAGTGACGGATGAATACAGCGGCGGAAAACTTTTGAGTTTGACAGATTACAGTGAAGAAATTTTCACGCTTCAAGATAAAATGTGTCAATATTATGAAAAATCAACCGCTAATATTGAAATTGCACGAAAAATATGCGATAATATAAGTAGCAACTGTCACAGAATATCACAGCTTGCAATCAACGGCGCCGATTTGCAGGAAATAGGCTTGCACGGCAAGGATATAGGCACGGCACTTTCAGCCGCCCTTGACTATATATTAAGGAATCCGAACAAGAACACAAAAAACCATATACTCACATACTTAAAGGAGATGACCGAAAATGAAAAGTAAAATCAAAAAATTAACAGCAACAGCTTTATCTGCGGCACTTGTTTTTTCTTCAATATCCGCTGTTCAGGCAGGCGTATTCAAGGAATACCGCACAAACGATAACGACTACGTATTCAAATATGATGACGGCACAGGCGAAATAAAGAAATATGCACTCACCTACAATTACAAGACAGATACCACACCGGACTACAGCGTTCCCGGCTACGATATTGTAATCCCTTCCGTTATAAACGGACAGGAGATAAAGTTTATAGATTATCTCGGCTTTTTCGATGATGACAAAATCAAAACATTTGAATTGCCGTCAACACTCACTTCAATAGGTGCAAAGGCATTTTACGGCTGTGATAAACTGGAAAACATCGACCTTTCTTATGTGACGGAAATAGGCGAAAGTGCATTTTACAGCTGTGATTCCCTTAACAGCATAACACTCGGTGACAGCTTAACGGAAATAAAAGCACAGACATTTATGAATGACCGTAAACTTGAAAACATAGAGTTCGGAGAAAACATAGAAACAATAGGCACAAATGCTTTTACGGGTTGCCGAAGCCTTGAAAAAATCTCTCTTCCGTCAACACTTAAGTATATTAAGGATTCAGCATTCAAGGGTTGCAGCTCACTTAAGAGCATTGACATACCTTACGGCGTGACAGAACTTGAAAACAATATTTTCAACGGCTGTTCATCACTTGAATATGTCACAATTCCAAGCTCCGTAACAAAGATAAACAAAAACGTATTCGAGGGTTGCACATCCATAAAGGAAATTACAATCCCAGTAACCTGCAAAGATATAGACTACAGTATTTTCGATGATTGCAAGGATGCGGTTGTAATCTGTGAACCCGGTTCAAGAGCTGCTGCAATTGCCGCAAAAAAAGGTCTTAAAACAAAGGATATAAACACTGTTGAAACAACCGAAGCTACAACAATTGAAAAAACAACAGCCGAAACAACCGAAGCTACAACACAGGCTACAACAGTTGAAACAACAACAGAGACAACTACGGTTGGCACTGTGGAAGAAAGCACACAGGAAGATGAAAACAATCAGAGAATAAACCTCTTTATAAACGGTAAGGAAATTGATTGCAGTGCAGCCGAGCCACTTATAAAGAATGATAGAACTCTTGTGCCTATGCGCCCGCTTTTCGATGCACTTGATGTGCCCGTAAACTGGGTTGCAGCCACAAAAACGGTAGTTGCAAAAAAAGGTGACACACAAGTTGAACTTACTATAGGTAGCAGAAATGTTATATTAAACGGCGCACTCGTAACAACAGACGTAGCCCCCGAAATAATAAACGGCTACACCTATATGCCCGTAAGATTCCTTTCAGAAAGCCTTAACTTGAAAGTTGATTGGGATAAGGAAACTAAGACGGTGAGCATTAAGAAATAATAAAAATACATGAAAAATCGGGGATGATTGAAAAATCATTCCCGATTTTTTCACAGTAATTTCAGCAAAAAAATAATTGTCCCAGTACTCTACCAAAGTTCAAGCAATTATTTTTGATTTAAAATTATAAGAGCCAAAAACTTTCGTAGGAACAAACCGTAAGAAAACATTCCTACCATTTTATAGTAACACACTTTTATAATAAAGTCAATAATTTATTTTTATTTTATCTTAATTTGAAATATAAGTGTAACAAAACCGTAAATTGAATAATTTGTCATTTTATGATAAAATACAATTATGTAGGGCGTATGCCCGAAACCAACAAGCAGAGACTTAGGCGGTTGTTGCTGAAT
>CAZUXS010000152.1:0-4768 GCA_964624605.1 uncultured Lachnospiraceae bacterium
TTACTCAAACCACACCCAAACGGGTGGGTGCAGGGGCAACCCGCATCTTACATAGATGAGTCAATGCAGTACAATGCCCCTGCCCGTTAGGGGTTTGGGGCGAATCTAGTTTCAAAATTACAAAGTAATTTTGAAATCCCGTAGGGATTCGCAATTTTGCTTCGCAAAATGCGAACGCCCCAGCGTTTTTGGTTCTTTTTTCGTAAAAAAGAACAATCTTTATCATCTGAAAAATTTATCACCTCGACGTGAGTTATAACGTCGGAGTGATATTTTTTTGCAAATATACAATTTTTGCCGATATATACTTGACTTTTAGGCGAAAAAACGATATACTTTGATTATCAAAGTTTATTTTGAGGACTGTGTCCTTTTGCACTTTGTACAACTCTTGTTGTGTGGTATCGATCGCAGAAAATTTTGTGTGATCGATATTTGTATGAAGTAAGGAGATTTATTTATGGAAAATACTTTGGATACCTTAAATAAACTCATATCCGAGGCTTTCAACGACCTCGGCAGGGTGGAACAGAACGCCCTGCGTGAAAGCGGCTTTGATGACGTTTCCGTCAATGAGGCACACACGGTTGATGCCATAGGTCAGTACGTACCCAAAAATATGTCCGATGTTGCGGGCAGGCTTGAAATAACTATGGGTACGCTCACCGTTTCAATCAATCACCTTGTTAAAAAAGGCTATGTGCAAAGACGGAAAAGTGATGAAGATAAGCGTATGGTGATGCTCACCCTCACCGAAAGGGGTAGGGCGCTTTATAAGGCACATCAGCGTTTTCATCTGGAACTGGTAAAGTCACTTATAGTTGATCTTTCGGAATACGAGGCTGAAATGTTTATAGACGCACTCAGCAGTTTGAACGGCTTTCTTGCCCGCAAGACGGCTTTGTGCTAAAGTGAGCACAATTCGGTGCTTACCGTTAAAAACCATTAAGGAGAAAATTATGTATAATTCAAGGATTGTTGCCTGTGCAAGCTGTTATCCCGATATGGTTGTCACAAATGATGACCTTAGCAAAATTGTGGAAACAAATGATGAATGGATATCATCTCGTACGGGAATAAAGGAAAGACGTGTTTCAACAGGTCAAACAACGTCACAGCTGTGTATCGGTGCAGGTAAAAAATTATTGGAAGAAACCGGTACAGACCCGCTTGATGTGGATTTGATTATAGTTGCAACGCTCACACCCGATTATGCCACACCGAGTACCGCTTGCCTTGTGCAGGGTGAACTCGGCTGCGACAATGCACTTTGCTTTGATGTGAGTGCCGCTTGCAGTGGCTTTGTGTATGCTATGAGCATAGCAAACAAGTTTATAAGAAGCGGTGAATATAAAAAAGTGCTTGTTTTCGGTGCGGAGATTCTTTCAAAAATCACCGATTGGAGTGACAGAAGTACCTGTGTACTCTTTGGCGACGGCGGTGGCGGTGCTTTGATTGAGGCAACCGAAGAGCCTTGCGGTGTGCTTGCGGAGGATATGCACTCAAAGGGTAAGGATGCAATGTCACTTACCGCAAATGAGTTTTTACCTCAAAACTTTAAGTATACACCCGAAAATGAAGCCGCACGCTACATAAATATGGACGGACGTGCCATATTCAGCTTTGCTACAAAGAACGTGCGTGTGAGCATAAACAATGTGCTTGAAAAGGCGAACCTTACTATCGATGATATAAAGTATGTTGTTCCTCATCAGGCTAATTACAGAATAATTGAGGTGCTTGCAAAAAAACTTGGCACAACTATGGACAAGTTTTATATGAATCTGGATAAATACGGCAATACCTCAGCAGGCAGTATACCTCTTGCACTTGGTGAAATGTATGACAAGGGTCTGCTTGAAAAAGGAGATAAAATCATTATCAGCGGCTTCGGCGGTGGTTTGACATGGGGCAGTATGCTGATTGAATTATAATTGCCCGATTGTCGAACGGGTTTAACTATTAAAACAGAAAGGTAAAAGATGATATGAATTCAAGAATTTGTGATATGTTGGGAATTAAATATCCTATTTTTCAGGGTGGTATGGCTTGGATTGCCGATGCCAGCCTTGCAGCAGCCGTTTCAAATGCGGGCGGTCTTGGTATAATTGCAGCAGGCAACGCACCTGCCGACGTTGTAAGAGGTGAAATCAGAAAGTGCAAGGAATTGACAGACAAGCCTTTCGGTGTTAATATTATGCTTCTTTCACCTTTTGTGGATGATGTTGTTGAAACTGTTTGCGAAGAGGGAGTAAAGATTTTGACTACGGGTGCGGGTAATCCCGCAAAGTTTATGGAAAAGTTTAAGGCTAACGGCATTAAGCTTATTCCCGTTGTGCCCAGTGTGAATATGGCTAAGAAGATGCAGAAGCTTGGTGCGGATGCCGTAATAGCAGAGGGTATGGAGAGCGGCGGACACATCGGCAAGCTCACAACAATGGCACTTGTGCCACAGGTTGTGGATGCTGTTGATATACCTGTTTTGGCTGCGGGCGGTATCGCCGATGGCAGAGGTATGGCGGCAGGCTTTATGCTTGGTGCGGAGGCTGTTCAGATTGGTACACGTTTCCTTGTTGCGGATGAGTGTACGGTACATGAAAACTACAAGAACAAGATTATAAAGGCAAATGACCTTTCAACCGTTGTAACGGGACAGATTACGGGACATCCCGTAAGAGTAATAAAGAACAAGCTTGCAAACGCTTTCCTTGCAGCAGAAAAGGAAGAAACAAGCAAGGCTGAGCCCGATATGGAGAGATTCAATCAGCTTGGTACGGGTGCTTTGCAGAAGTCCGTTAAGCTTGGTGATATCGATAACGGTTCCGTAATGAGCGGTCAGATTGCAGGTATGGTAAATAAGACACAGAGCTGTAAGGAAATTATTGACGAAATTATGAGTGAGTTTAATAATCTTGTTAAGTAAGACGGAGGATAATGATGAAAACTGCTTTTATTTTCAGCGGTCAGGGTGCTCAGTATGCCGGTATGGGCAAGGAGCTTTACGATAATTTTGACTGCGTGAAGGATATATTTGATAAGGCTGATGAGGCACTCGGACTTAAGATAAGCGAAATTTGTTTTACCGAGGACGAAAGACTTAACCAAACCGAGTATACACAGCCTGCTATTTTAACAATGAGCACAGCTGTTGCAAAGCTTATGGAGCAGAAAGGTCTTAAGGCTGATTATGTTGCAGGCTTGAGCTTGGGTGAGTATTCAGCACACGTTGCAAGCGGTACTTTTGATTTTGAGGATTGCGTGCAGCTTGTAAGAAAAAGAGGTCGTTTCATGACAGAGGCTGTGCCACAGGGCGAGGGTGCTATGTATGCCGTAATGAATCTTGATGCAGACCTTATTCAAGAGGCTTGCGACGAGGTAAAGGAAATCGGCAGAGCTATGATAGCTAATTATAACTGCCCGGGACAGATTGTTATTGCAGGTGACAGAGATGCAGTTGCAAAGGCTGCGGAGCTTGTGAAAGAAAAGGGTGCAAGAAAGGCAGTGGAGCTTAATGTAAGCGGTCCTTTCCATACTTCACTTTTAAAGAGTGCAAGCGATAAGCTCAATGCGGAGCTTCACAACACAACAATAAACGATATGGCTATACCCGTTATCACAAACCTTACGGGTGATGTTGTTGCAGATAAGTCAGACGTGATTGACATACTTACAAAGCAGGTTATGAATTCCGTAAGATGGCAGCAGTCAGTTGAAAAGATGATGAAGCTTGGAGTTGATACATTTGTGGAAATGGGTCCCGGCAAAACACTTTCATCATTTGTGAAAAAGACAGCAAAACTTGCAGGCAAGGAAGTTGCCGTTTATAATGTTGAGGATATAAAGACACTTGAAAAGACTTGCGAAGCACTTGGTCTTTAATCGGAGGTAAAGAATGTTTGATTTAAAAGGTAAAACCGTTGTTGTAACGGGTGCGGCAAAGGGCATAGGTAAGGCTGTTGCACTTGCTTTTGCGGATAAGGGTTGCAATATAGTAATCAATTACAGAAGTACAGCACCCGATGAAACGGTTGCCGCTATTGAGGCAAAGGGTGTAAGCTGTCTTGCGTATAAGGCAGACGTGAGCAACTTTGATGAGGCACTTGCGCTTGTTAATGCGGCTGTTGAAAAGTTCGGGTCACTTGATGTGCTTGTGAATAATGCAGGCATAACAAGGGATACTCTTATGTTGCGTATGAGCGAAGAGGATTTTGACAGTGTTATAAACACAAATCTTAAGGGTGCGTTTAATATGCTCAAGCACAGTGCTAAGATAATGCTTAAGCAGAAGAGCGGTAGCATTGTTAATATGAGCAGTGTTGTCGGTATCACGGGTAATATAGGTCAGGTGAACTATTCCGCAAGCAAGGCGGGTATTATAGGCATGACAAAGTCAGCCGCAAAGGAGCTTGCCGCAAGGGGTATCACTTGCAACGCAATTGCACCGGGTATGATTGCTACGGATATGACAGAGGTGCTTTCCGATAAGGCTAAGGAACAGATACTTGCCAATATTCCGCTTAAGAGAATGGGTGAGCCGGAGGAAGTGGCTGAGCTTGCTGTGTTCCTTGCACAGAATAGATATATCACGGGACAGGTTGTGTCTGTTGATGGTGGTATGGCGTAAGCGTGTAGGATTATATGCTTTAACGTTTTAGTTAGTGATTATTTTTAGTTCCGAAAACTTTTTTTCTATCGCAAAAAAAGATTTTCGGGCTTTCAAAAAAATGCTCTTGGAGCAGCGTGGGGCGTTGCCCCACACCCTACCCTC
>CAZUXS010000153.1:0-4749 GCA_964624605.1 uncultured Lachnospiraceae bacterium
TTACCACAGCAAAAAATCAATCCGTGACCGATTACAGACGTGCCACGGGTGTTGAAGCTCTTTTCGGCTACGTTTACCTTAAAGGTGACAGCGAAAGAGTGATGGAACTTTTCCGAATTTGTATGTCCGATAAAAACACTTAAAATGGGAGAAAATCATGGGAAGGTATGAAAAAAACAAAACGGAACGAGATAAAAACAAGAAGATAATTACAGGGGGTGTGATAGGTGCAATGTTGGTTGCCGCTGCCTTTCTCGGTGTTGCTAAGGCTAAAACAAACATTGCCACCTACAACAACAAACCCAATGATGTGGTTATTTCCGCAAGTGCATTGAAATCGGAAGCGGATGTCACAACAACGGTCACCACCACGATTGAAACAACAACGGAAACAACCACAATAACAAAGCTTGATATCGTCATGGTTGGCGATATGCTCATACACGACGGTGTGTACAACAGCGGCAAAAATGCCGATGGTTCATATAACTTTGACCACCTTTTCAAAAATGTAAAATCCGATATTCAAGCCGCCGATATAGCAATTGCAAATCAAGAAACAATCCTTGGCGGCACGCAGTTGGGGCTTTGCTCATATCCACGCTTCAACAGTCCGCAGGAAATAGGCGATGCACTGGTGAATGCAGGGTTCAACGTCATTCTCCACGCCACCAACCATACCATGGATATGGGCGCTGTTGGCGTTGAAAACACACTCAATTTTTGGAGAGGAAAATACAAAAAAGTAGCAGTTTTGGGTATACACAGCAGTTTTGAAGATTACAGCGAGAAAAATCCTTACGTCTACACAAAAGGTGGAATAAGGGTTGCAATACTCAATTATACCTACGGCACAAACGGTATGCCCCTGCCGAGCGGCAAGGAATATATGGTCAATTTACTTAACAAAGAAAAAGTTGCAAAAGATATTGAATATGCAAAAACGGTATCAGATTTTGTGGTTGTCTGCCCTCACTGGGGTACGGAATACGTGTTGCAAAGCACACAGTACCAACGAGAATGGGCACAATTTTTCGCCGATGAGGGAGTTGACCTTGTTATGGGCACTCACCCACACGTTATAGAGCCGGTTGAATATGTACAATCCACAGACGGCACAAAATCCACCTTGGTTTATTATTCACTGGGCAACTTCGTTTCAAATCAGGATTCAATTAATACAATGCTTGGCGGTATGGCTAAAGTCAGCATATCAAATGAGGGCGGTAATGCTCACATAACGTCATACAGTGCAGTGCCGGTAGTCACACACATGCTTTTCGGCCATGGCTTGATTACAACCTACAAATTGAGTGACTACACAAACGAACTTGCCGCTCAAAATATGGTGAAGATGTATGAAAGAGGCATGACGGTTGAAAAACTCACTCAAATTTCAAAGCAAGTTTTCGGTGATGCCTGCAAGATAGGTGAGGAGGAAGTCACGGAGGTGACAACGCAGGAAGCAACCGTGCCGGATGATATGACAACGCAAGAAGCGATGACGGAAGAGACAACGCAAGTGTTGACTGCACCGGAAACGGCAAAAGTTATGGAAGTTACAGAAGCTACAGATTCTACAACAACGCAAGAAACAACAACGTAAGTTATTTTGGTTTTGCTATATCTTTAGGAAAGATTGTTCTTTTTTAGGAAAAAAGAACCAAAAACCTTGGGGCGTTCCGATTCGCCCCAAACCCCTAATGGGCAGGGGCGGTGATGGATTATGGCTCATCGGAGTATTGTGCGGGTTGCCCCTGCACCCCACCCGTTTTTTCGGTGTGGGTGAGGTAACCTGTCACCACCATTTGTGGCAATATCAAATTTGTTTTTATGCTTTTATGCGGCGAAGCCGCCATTAGCCTTCCCCTACGGGGAAGGTGGCATTTTTGCTTGCAAAAATGCCGGATGAGGCGTAAAACTCCGATTAACACCCTACCCAAAATTAAACAACATTCCAAAAATTTATTAATACACAATTTCCATTTAAACAGTTGATTTTTAAATGGAAATATGTTATCATAATTTACCAAAACTTTCAAGCTACGGCTTTGTTACAAACACAAAAGCAGCCCATCGGGTTATATACACTCGGGACTGCTTTCTTCTTACTTTTTCTTCTTATTCTTCTTTTCGGCAGCTGCTGCCTCTTTTTCCTTTTGTTTCTTTATCTTCTTTTCTTCCTTTAACTTGTCGGCACTCTTCAAACCCTGCATACCAACGATATATATACCCGCAAGCTCTACCTTCACATTTCTTTTAAGCGGTATAGCCTCGTATATATTCTTTTCGGCAATGAGTGTCATAATCTGAGGGCCCACTTTAGCCTGAACAAAATTCATCTTCACCAACTTTGCCCTTGCCGGAATTTGATCGGCAACTGCCTTTGGCAACTTAATATTTGTGATTTTGTCACGCTTTTTATTTATAACATAAATAGTTGCGGACATTTTATTTTGCTCTATAATTTGATTTTGTTCGTCCATTTTTTTGTATGCCCATCTATTGAGAAAGTATACACCCGCAATAACGGCACAAATTATAATAAATATTAAAAGCAGCCAATCACCTACACCCATTGTGTTGCCTGCGGCGGTAAACATAATAAGATTCATTCGTCCTACTCCTTATTTGGATTTAAAAAGCCGTCAGCAAAGTGACGGCTTAAAAGTACATAAAAATTACGCCATCTTGTTGATAGCTTTCTGAAGCTTAGACTTCTTGTTAGCTGCGTTGTTCTTGTGGTAAACACCCTTTGAAGCAGCCATATCGATAGCCTTTGTAGCCTGTGAGAACTGTGCCTGTGCAGCAGCCTTGTCGCCTGCTTCGATTGCAGCTCTAACCTTCTTGATTTCTGTCTTAACAGCAGAAACGATCATCTTGTTTCTGAGAGTCTTCTTGTTGATAACTAAAATTCTTTTCTTTGCTGACTTAATATTTGCCATTTTTATTTTCCTCCGATAACTTTGAATAATGTTGTAATTACTTATGTACCCGAACTTAGAGGGGTTTAAAAAGTCTGTCACGATCAGACTCATACGGATACGCTACCAATTATTATACATATTTTTTCCTAAAAAGTCAATGTATATTTTAAAAAAATTTACACAAAAATAACATCAACTAAACCTTAATTGATTGGAAGTATGAATATATGCAAGAAAGTGAAAAAAATCAAACCTTTCAGCCGTATACAGATATTGCACTTGAAGCGGCTGAAACAATGGAAAATCCGGGCGGTATAGAAATATTGACAGAGGAATGTGCCCTACCCGACACCGTTGTCACTTGGGTAAAAGTAACTACCGAAAGCGGTTCAAAATCAGTAGGTAAACCGCTTGGCAACTATATCACACTTGAAAGCCCTTTAATGAAGATAAACGATGCAACAGCTCATGAGGAGCTTATAAAACTTGTGAGTAAGTATCTGGAAAAACTCTGTAAGCACTCCGGTGACGGCACTGTGCTTGTAATAGGTCTTGGCAATATGAAGATAACCCCCGATTCACTGGGTCCGAAAGTGGTTGATAAGGTACTTGTAACAAGACACATACGTGATGCCGTACCCACCGAAATACTTGGCGAGGTCCGTTCCGTTGCCGCCCTTGCACCCGGTGTGATGGGTATAACAGGCATTGAAACATTCGAGGTTGTGAAAGGCTTAACGGATAGAATACACCCCGAGCTTATCATAGCCGTGGATGCCCTTGCCGCAAGAAAAGTAAGCCGCATAAATTCCACCATACAGCTGAGCGATACGGGTGTTGCCCCCGGTGGCGGTGTCGGCAATAACAGAAAGCGCATTGATAAAGACGGTCTTGGCGTGCCCGTTATCGCAATAGGTGTGCCCACGGTAGTAGATGCCGCCACACTTGCAAATGACACACTTGATAAGATGCTAAGCGCCATGATTGAAACAACCGATAAAAACAATCCGTTCTATAAAATGCTGCGTGATATGGCTGATGAGGATAAATACGAGCTTATAAACGAGCTACTCACACCCTACGAGGAAAATATGTTTGTCACACCCAAAGAGGTTGACGAAGTGATTGACTGCCTTGTGAATATTATAGCCAACGGCATAAATATAGCACTCCACCCCGGGATTGATAATAACGATATAAACAAATTTAAATGAGGGGATAACTGTAATTTTGTGCTTCACACCAATTTAGTTTTCTTCCGCCACTCATCCACCGCTAAAGCGGTCCCCCTTCCCTACTAGGGAAGGCTGAAAAAACCACTCATCCAAATTTCTCGGCTGCAAAGCCGCATATTGTCTTCCCTATCGGGCAATGGTGATTAAGTAGTTTGCTCCAACCACATACCGTAAAACGGGTGGGTGCAGGGGCAACCCGCCACAAACTTAGATAAGCCACAACCATACAACGCCCCTGCCCGTTAGGGGTTCGGGGCGAATCTAGTTTCAAAATTACAAAGTAATTTTGAAATCCCGTAGGGATTCGCAATTTTGCTTCGCAAAATGCGAACCACCCGAGGTTTTTGGTTCTTTTTGCCCTCAAAAAGAACAATTCTTTCCCCCACATTGACAACGACAATAAAATTACTCTAAATAGAAAAAATCGAGGTTGCCGCATTTGCGACAACCCCAATTATAAATCAATTATTTGTCAAGATTGAAATATTCCTTTGCATTGTTAAAGCAGATATCCTTAACTACCTGACCTGCAAACTTGATATCATCATCATACTCGCCGTTTTCTATCCACTCACCGAGGATATTAC
>CAZUXS010000154.1:0-4699 GCA_964624605.1 uncultured Lachnospiraceae bacterium
ATTAAACAAGACCCTGAGCAAGCATAGCATCAGCAACCTTCTTAAAGCCTGCGATGTTAGCACCTGCAACATAGTTATCCTTCATGCCGTAGTTATCAGCTTCAGCCTGCATATTGTGGCAGATAGTAACCATGATGTTCTTAAGCTTAGCATCAACTTCATCAAATGTCCAGCTAAGTCTTTCGCTGTTCTGGCTCATTTCGAGTGCTGATGTAGCAACACCACCTGCATTTGCAGCCTTAGCAGGAGCAAAGAGAACACCATTCTTAAGGAATGCATCGATAGCTTCAAGAGTTGAAGGCATATTAGCACCCTCACCAACAGCGATTACGCCGTTAGCGATAAGAGTCTTAGCGTCTTCTTCGTTAAGCTCGTTCTGTGTAGCACATGGAAGAGCGATATCACACTTAATGTTCCATACACCCTTACCTGCATGATACTCAGCATCCTTGTGAGTATCTGTATACTCTGAAAGACGACCTCTCTTAACGAACTTAAGTTCCTTAACATATTCGATATCTACGCCGTTCTTGTCATAGATGTAACCTGTTGAATCTGAGAAAGAAACAACCTTAGCACCAAGCTGTGTAGCCTTTTCTGCAGCGTAAACAGCAACGTTACCTGCACCTGAGATAACAACTGTCTTACCCTTGAAGCTGTTGCCCTTAGAGTTGAGCATTTCTTCAACAAGGTAGCAAAGACCGTAACCTGTAGCTTCTGTTCTAACAAGTGAGCCACCGAAACTTAAACCCTTACCTGTGAGTACGCCCTCGTAAAGACCTGTAATTCTCTTGTACTGACCATACATGTAGCCAACTTCTCTACCGCCAACACCGATATCACCGGCAGGAACGTCAACATCAGCACCGATGTGCTTGTAAAGCTCTGTCATGAAGCTCTGGCAGAATCTCATAACTTCGTTGTCTGACTTACCCTTAGGGTCGAAGTCGGAACCACCCTTACCACCGCCGATAGGAAGTGTTGTAAGTGAGTTCTTGAAGATCTGCTCGAAACCGAGGAACTTAATGATACCAAGGTTTACTGATGGATGGAATCTTAAACCACCCTTGTATGGTCCTATAGCTGAGTTAAACTGTACTCTGTAGCCTCTGTTTACCTGAACATTGCCCTTGTCATCGATCCAAGGTACTCTGAACATAATCTGTCTTTCAGGCTCAACAAGTCTTTCAAGAAGAGCAGCCTCTTCATATCTCTTGTCTGCATCGATAACAGGCTTGATTGTCTTTAATACTTCTGTTGCTGCCTGATGGAATTCAGGCTGAGCAGGGTTCTTAGCGATAAGTTCACTTAAGACTCTTTCTACGTAATCCATTGTTACATCCTCCCATGAATTTTATAATAATGTAGTTTTTTGTATCGTTATGCCGAAAAACAAACACCGATATCAAAATGCAACTTTACAAAATAAATATTGCAAAATCTCTGTTTTGTGCTCCGGCACAAAGAGAAAGGCAAAAAAAGTGCGAAAATCGCATTTTTAGCGGTTTTCTGCAAGTTTCATTGTGCACCATTGCAAAATCAATGTTGTTTCTCTCAAACAACTAAGTACATTATAATAAGAATTTTAAAATTTGTCAATATGCAATTTAACATTTTTTACTATATTTTTTTGTCTATTTTGGCTAAAAAATGAAAGTTGCTGAAATTTAAAATTCAAATTTGATATTTTATGCACTGTGCACTCATCAAATTTACAAAAAGCCAATTTTGCAAGTTTACAACTTCAATCCTGCAAAATTGCATAAAAAAATATCGAATACGGCACTAAAAACCGTATCCGATATTCATTTTTGAATTATTTATGCTACAATCTTGTTTGTTTTGTGCGGTGGCACAACAAGTTTTATGCCTTAAAACAACCGTTTTTGTTCCCGTGCACAATTGTATATCATATTATTTATCCTTGTTTTCATCTTTGCCGTGGCACTTATCTTTCATGGCACAACCACCGCAGCCACAACCGCAACCGCCGTTTTTCTTCTGCTTAATCGTGCCTATAAGGGCAACAATCACAATGCCGACAACAACGGCAAGCGTAACAAAAGTACCTATATTCACCTAAATCACCCTTTCAAATCCCTCAAAGCCTTAGCTATATCGGCATCTATACAAATTGAACTCTTTTCAATTTCATCGGGCACATAAGCCTCTCCGTAGTTTATGCACACATAAGTTGCATTTTCACTGCCTGCCGTCATTCTCCAAAACGGATATTTTATAATGACAGGGGTGTTACCGCCCACACCAAGCTCCAAAAACACAATTTTATGCCCTTTTTGACTTTGCAAATACTCGCTGTATCTCTTTCTTGCAGCATGCCAGCCCTCGTCCTCAACAAAGTTATCATCCGAACGCAGATTGACAGTCATAGGCTTACCGCATTTCGGGCAGTAAGGCACAAGCTCGGACGGCACAACCGTTTTAAGCTCCGTATTTTCGGGTACTGAAAGTTCCCCGTCCTCAGCAATCTCAAAACCCTGTGATTCTATCATCTTACGAATTATATCTTCATTATCGTAAACCTCTTTGTGACAAGGCTTAACGCACTGCAAAAGACCGTAATCACCCTGTGTGTAAAAAAGTCTTTTCTTGTCAAAGCCTGCCTTTTGGAAACAGTGGTCAACATTTGTTGTCAATACAAAATAATCCTTATCCTTAACCAAAGAAAGCAAATCCTCATACACATTTTTAGGTGCTGACATATAGCGATTTACCCATATCTGTCTGCTCCACCATGCCCAGTATTCCTCCGCACTTTCATAGAGATAAAAACCGCCGGAATACATATCACCTATGCCGTATTTCTCCGCAAAATCATAAAAATACTTCCTGAATCTCTCTCCCGAATAAATGAAACCCGCAGATGTGGAAAGACCTGCACCTGCACCGATAACAACCGCATCGGCCTCTTTCAGCTTTTCCTTCAATTTCTCCAAACTATCCCAATAACCTTCCGTAGATTTCTTCATCCAATTCCTTAAAAACATTAAAAATCACCTCAATATTGCTCCCCGTTTCGGCTCTGTAGTCCTTAACCGTTTTCACGGCAATCTCCGCCGCCTTATCATTGGGGAACATAAAAACACCGGTTGAAATACAGCAAAAAGCTATACTTTTTATGCCGTTTTCATCCGCAATCTCCAAACACGAACGATAACAGGATTCAAGCCGATTGCGGTGCAAATCACTTAATCTCCCCTGCACTATAGGGCCTACGGTGTGAATTACATAATCACAAGGCAGGTTAAAGGCAGGCGTAATCTTAGCCGTGCCCGTAGGCTCGGGATAACCCTGCTTTTCCATCATATCATTGCAATAATTACGCAGCTGTATGCCCGCATAAGTATGAATACAGTTATCAATGCAGTTGTGACAAGGCTGATAACAACCCGTCATGCCGCTGTTTGCCGCATTGACTATTGCACCGCATCTAAGCCTTGTGATATCACCTTTCCAAAGATAAGTACCCTCTTGCACGGGTGTCAAATCGGAAAGCTCCACAACTCCCCTGCTTCTGTTCTCCTCCTGCAAATACTCGTCCTGTATCGTTTGAAACTCCGCACCTATAGGCGCAGCCAACCTCACATTCATAAGACTTCTCAAAAGTCTTTTTTGCTCTAACTCATTAGAGGGAATATCCATATACCTGTTGCCGTATTTTTCATCAAGCAAAGCCTTAATCAACACACTTCGTCTTTCACTTTGAACCATATTATCACCCCAATTCTTTTTACAAAAATGGTTTAGCCGCAACTAACTTACATTACAACTAAACCGTATCATATATTTCATACAAAGTCAACACATTTTTACAATGGTGCCTTTTTTATCTTTCCGTATATTCTCGGATATTTCTTCGGTGTATTATTCACCTTTTCTATAATTATCACATTATGCTTAAGGTCGGTTTCGGGGAGTTCTATTTCCTTTATCTCAACCACTTTACCGCCTAATGTCTTTATTGCCTTTTCCGCAGACTTTACTTCATCATACACAGCAGGGCCTTTAAGTGCAAGCATTTTACCGCCTTTTTTAACAAACGGCAAGTCAAGCTCCGCAAGCACATTAAGTGAGGCAACCGCACGGCTGACACAGATATCGAACTTTTCACGATATACCGCATCCATACCGCCCTCTTCGGCACGCTTATGAATACAGCTCACGTCACTTAAATTAAGCTGTGTACACACCTCGTTGAGGAAGTTTATCCTCTTGTTAAGTGAGTCCATGAGTGTAAGCTTTATGCTAGGCTCGGCTATCTTAAGCGGCAAGCCCGGAAAGCCTGCACCCGTGCCCACGTCAATAACGCTCTTGCCCTTGAAGTCCTCACAAAGCAAGGCGGTGAGAGAGTCCGCAAAGTGCTTTATTGCAACTTCCCTATCCTCCGTTATACCCGTGAGGTTCATTTTCTCATTCCACTCAACAAGCAAGTTTTTATATACTTCAAATTGCTGTGCCTGCTTTTCATCAAGTGCAATATTCATTTTACCGCAATAATCAATCAAAAAATCTTTCATACCAAATCACCTTAATACGCCAAATGCACAAGCACCATATTGACATCGGCAGGGCTGACACCGCTTATTCTGCTTGCCTGACCTATACTTGTCGGGCGAATTTTATTCAGCTTCTGCCTAGCCTCTATTCTAAGACCCATTACATCGTCATAATTGATATC
>CAZUXS010000155.1:0-4602 GCA_964624605.1 uncultured Lachnospiraceae bacterium
ACTTCCTTTGCCATATTAAACACAGCCCAGCCCTTAGGCCAGCCTACGTAGAATGCAACGTGGGTGATTACAGCCGCAATTTCCTTTTTTGTTACGCCGTTATTTTTGGCATTTATCAAATGGTATTTGAGTGATGAGTCCGTAACGCCCGATGACATAAGTGCCACAACCGTTATTATGCAACGGGTTTTGAGGTCTATATCTTCATTATTCCAGTTTTCACCGAAAAGCACATCATCATTGAAGTGGGCAAAATCGGGTGCAAAATCTCCGAGTGCCTCTCTGCCCGCTGTTTGTACTATTTTTGACACAACGTTTCCTCCATTCGCATTAAACCAAGCTTGCCAATTCGGCTATTGCACCGTTGTTGTTGATGAGCTTACCCTCAACAATTGTTGTTCCCTCACCAACGGAAACTTTCAAGCCCTCAACTGTTTTTCCGAAACCGCTTCCGCCGGAAGTTGCAAAAAGCACAATTTTCTTACCGTCAAAATCATAGCTTTCAAGGAAAGTATTTATTATTGTGGGCGCAACATACCACCAAATCGGGAAACCTATAAGTATTGTGTCATAATCGGCAATGTTTGCATTTTTATCAGCCAATTCGGGTCTGAATGACTTGTCAGCCATTTCCACACTGCTGCGTGATTTTTTATCCATCCAGTTCAAATCATCCTTTGTGTAAGCCACTTTCGGCTTAATCTCATATAAATCACCCTTTACAGCCTTTGCAACCTCTGTTGCAATCTTAGCCGTCACACCGCTTGCACTGAAATAAGCTACCAAAATTTTACTCATTTTAAATTCCTCCCATTATGTTTAATTTCAATTTAATAATTGTATTTCACCTTATTTTTACCTCATATCCATACGCTCAAAAACCAAAGTTGCTTGAATTTTATCACCGCCCAGAAACCCTTTTGAACCCGAAGAGGTTGTTGAAATGGTATGAAGTCTGTAACCCTTACTCACCTGTTGATTAATGACATTTTGAAGATTGATAAGGCTTGAAGTTCCCGAACCCGTACCTAAAAGTTTTTCGGTAAGCACAACTTGAAGAACAATATAAGGTTCACCACCTTTTCCTCCTCCACTTCCATATCCCGAATCAAATCCAAATCCTGCCATATTAGTTCCCTCCTTTTAATATATTCCGTCGTTTATCACCACTTTATATCGGAAATATCTATATTATTTTCTATGGCAATTTTTTCAAGGTCATCATATTCAGCCTTTACCCTTGTAACCCCATAGCCGCTTGACTTTTTAACCCTTACCTCACCGTAATTTGTTTGCACGGTTTCCTCTTTTCTGCCGAGAACATAGCGGTTTGAAATGTTTTCTCTCACACCTATCGTTGTTGTATGCTTGAATATAAGTTTCAGCATTTCCTCTCGTTTATCTTCCGTACAAATACAGGTGAGCAGAACACCGGGGCGGTTTTTCTTCATACCGACGGGAGTTGTGAAAACCTCCAATGCACCGCCGTCATACAATCTGTTAATTGCAAAACCTATTCTTTCGCCGCTCATATCATCTATATTGCAAATAAGCTCCGCAACTCTTTCTTTTTTATCGGGTGTTTCACCCAAAAAGGCACGTACGCAATTTGCCGTTTCGAAATCTTTAGTTCCCAAGCCGTAACCTATTTTTTTGACCTTCATCACAGGCATGGTATCAAACCTTGTGGCAAAATGCTTCAAAAGAGCCGCACCCGTCGGAGTGCAAAGTTCACCATCAACCTCATTGCTGTAAATAGGCACATCTTTTAAAATATGTGCCGTTGCAGGTGCAGGCACGGGCAATATACCGTGTGCACACTTCACCTGTCCCTTGCCCACATTTATAGGTGAAACGACAATTTCATCAATCTGCAAATCGTCAATCAACATACACACACCCACAATATCAACAATTGCATCCATTGTGCCAACCTCATGGAAATGGATATCTTCCATTTTGCAATTATGTGCCTTGCCCTCGGCTTCCGCAATGAGGGCATAAACAGCCATTACGTCATTGTGCACATTTGGCGGCAAGCTAAGCTGAAATATAATGTGTTCAATATCTCTTATACTGCTGTGATGATGATGGTGATGTTCATGGTCGTGATGATGCTCGTGTATATGCTCATCTTCCTCCATGCCTCTCACTTTCACGTTTATGTGCGTACCGGTGATGCCGCACTTCTTTTCCGTATTTCTCGATATACTCACACCCGGAAGATTAAACTCCCAAAGTTGCTCCATAAACCAATCGGGGTCGGGGTGAATTTCCGACAAAGCGGACATAAGCATATCGCCCGCCGCACCCATATTACATTCAATATACAAAGTTTTCATAAACCGCACCTCGCACTTTATTTATCGTATTTTTTCCTATCTCATATTTACAAAAAGGGACTGCAATTTTAATAAACGGCAGTCCCTTACACTAAGCTCTTCTTCGATTGTGTTCCATGTCTAAAATAAACAATCAGAATTCACTGTATATAAAATTTTATGTAATTTTTTACCGTTTTCTATACGGTAATTATACCACATTTCACAAAATTAATCAACACATTTTAAATGCGTGTGTTAAATAATTGTAAATTCTTTCCATTTTCCGCCTCTGTAACGTATCATAATCAAAAATGCCTTTATTGACCAATCGCAAACCATAGCAATCGTGATGCCCACAACACCCATTTTGAAAACCACACAGAAAAGTACGGAAAATGCGACTCTGCAAACAACGGTTGAAAAAATGGATGCTAACATGGTATATTTAACATCGCCCGATGCCCTCATGCCGTTTGACATTGCAAATGCCACAGGGCAAATTAAACCGTTGAGCAAATTATGTATCATAACCATAATTATAACATAATGCCTTGTTTCTTCACTCAGGCTGAAAAGTTTCAGCACAAGCGGTGTAAGGGCAAGACAGGAAAGATTCCAAATTATCGCACCCAAAAATGTGAACTTAAGCAATTTTTTCATATAGTAATCCGCACCATCGGGATCACCTGCACCCATGTATCTTCCGATAACCGTTATAAATGCGGGACCCATTGCAAGACAAAACAGTGATGATATACCCCACAAACTTTGGGCAACACCGTTTGCCGCAATTTGCGCAGTACCAAAGCTTGCAATGAGTGAACTGAGTGCTACTTTTGAAGCTTGGAACAAGCCGTTTTCCACACCGTTTGGCACAGCAATATTGAATATACGCACAACCATATTCGCACGCCACATAAATATCTGTTTAACCTTTATATACAGCATATTTTTTCTGTTGGAAGCAAGATAGAGCATAACACCTGCCGCAAATATTCTTGAAATAAGTGACGGATAGGCAACACCCTCAACCCCTGCTTTCAGCACGAAAACACCGATGGCATTACCCACCACATTTATAAGATTCATGAGTATGGAAACATTCATAAGCACCTTTGTTTTGCTCATACTTCTGAAAAGACCCGCACAGCCGTTATAAACAGCAAGGAACGGGAATGACCACGCCGAAATTTTGAGATACGTAAGACCCGTTTCAAGCACCTCCGATTCAACCTTACCGAAAAGTACGGTGAAAACTTGCTTACCGAAAATCAAAATACCGATTTCACAGGTAATGGATATCAAAAGAGTAATCATAACAAGCTGACTTGCCGCAAGCACTCCGTTTTCCTTATCTTCACAACCTATGTAATGACTTGCCACAACCGCACCGCCCGAAGCAAGCGCAGAGAAAACCATTATAAAAACATTATTCAACTGATTTACAAGTGAAACGCCCGAAACGGCTGTTTCTCCGACGTGGCTTACCATGAGCGTATCCATCATGCCGACAAGCAGTGCAAGAAACTGTTCTATAATTATGGGAATTATCAAAGCCTTTAAATCCGAGTTTGAAAATTTCTTTTTACTTTCGGGAATTTGTTTTTTAGGCTCAATTAAATTAACTAACTTCATTTTAAACTTACCTACGGTTATACCCTATAAGATTAAACGGAATAACCTCCTTAACCTACTTTCATTCTGTATTAAAAATTTACCTCTAATATTGTACTCTTTTTTTGCCCATAAATCAATTATATTTTCATCTATAATTTCTAGTGCCGTATTTGCCCAAAAACAATCCGCACACAGCAAATTCGCCATGTGCGGATAATTTATACATTATAGGAAAATTTCATTTATATCGGTCTGAATTACATCATACCGCCCATGCCACCTGCAGGCATTGCAGGCTCAGCTTCCTTGATATCTGCAACAACAGATTCTGTTGTGAGGATAGTTGAAGCAACGCTGTTAGCGTTCTGGAGTGCACTTCTTGTAACCTTTGTTGGGTCGATGATACCTGCAACAACCATATCAACATACTCGCCTGTGAGAGCGTTGAAACCATTGTTTACGGCACTTGCCTTAACATTGTTTACAATAACCGCACCTTCAAGACCTGCATTTACACTAATCTGACGAAGTGGAGCTTCAAGAGCCTTAAGAATGATGTTAGCACCTGTCTTTTCGTCACCCTCGAGTGAGTTGCAAACTTCCTCTACCTTTGGAATACAGTGGATATATGCTGAACCACCACCGCTGATGATACCCTCTT
>CAZUXS010000156.1:0-4563 GCA_964624605.1 uncultured Lachnospiraceae bacterium
CCTTCAAAGGTCTGCCGAGATTAAGCTCGTCCTTAATTCTTTCAAATATAATAACATTTGCATCAACCGCCATACCTACACCAAGGATAATACCCGCAACACCCGGAAGTGTAAGTGTGATACCCATAAGGCTGATAACAGTAAGGTTGATACCCATATATATAACAAGTGCGATATCAGCTGCAAGACCCTCAACTCTGTAAATAATGAGCATGAACAAGAATACAAGAGCAATACCTATAAGACCTGCCTTTATACTTGTGCTGAGTGAATTTGCACCAAGTGTTGCACCGATTTCGTTATAATCGATAACGCTGAGGTTGAAAGGAAGTGAACCTGCTCTGATTGATGCTGCAAGTTCCTCTGCCTCTTCGGCTGTGAAGTCACCCGTAATAACGGCACTACCATCTGTGATAGCCTGATTAACGGTAGGAGCACTCAAAAGCTGGTCGTCCATGTAGATGCTGAGGCGCTTGCCGACATTTACTGTTGTGGCACCTGCAAAAGCTTCTGTACCCTCATCATCAAATTCAAGTGTAACAACAACCTGATTGTTCTGATATGCCTTGCCTGCATTCTTTACGTTTGAACCGTCTACAAGCACAAGACCGTTTTCATCTTGGAAAGTAAGGTGTGCTGTTGAACCGATTTCGTCAACTGCTGTTGCCGCATCTTCAACACCGGGTATTTCAACACGGATTCTGTTGTCACCTTCCTGTGAAACTTCCGCTTCATACCAACCCTTATAAGTTACACGATTTTGAATCATTGAAACAGCTGCTGCCATTTCTTCCTCTGTAGGGTTATCCTTATCAGCCTGATAAACAATGTAAACACCACCCTTAAGGTCAAGACCCTGCTTGATATTCTTCACACTGCCGTAGCCGTAATCAAAAGTGGTAGGTTCACTACCCTCGCCGTTACCCACAACATAAGAGTAAACCGGCTCTGTAACTGTGTTACCGCTTTCATCGGTTACCTCTTCGGTAACAGCATCGCCGTTATCATCGGTTACCGTTTCGCCTGCTTCGTCCGTCACCGCTTCGGTAACAGCTTCCGTAACAGTTTCACCCTGTTCATCCGTTTGAACTTCCGTAACATACTCGCCATCCGCATTTGTCTGAAGTTCAATAGATTGCTGTGAACTACTTTTGTTTTCAGACTTAACCTTGCCAATGCCAAAGTATGATACAGCTACCAAACCAGCTGCAACAATAAGCACTAACAGAAGAATTAAAACATTCTTTGCTTTCATTTGTCGTTTTTCCTCCCTTAAAATAAAAATACTCAATATATTTTATGCTTTATTTTGTGGAATGTCAATATTTTTTTGTAAATAGTTGAAAAATTATGCAATTTTCACTATATTTTTCAAAATATTATTGCATTTATGCTATAGCACTAATCATCAATGCACAAATCTTACTCTTGTCCGGCTTCTACAGCTTTTATCATAATAGCACACTCAATTCTCTTTTTCTGCATTTCGCAACCTATTTCATAAGGTGTAATCAAATCGCCGTGTGTATTATAAGCATTTGCCGCACAACCACCGCTGCAATAGAACTTTGCCCAACACTTGCCACATTCGGGCTTGTTATAGATGTTGCAGTTTTCAAATTCACAACTCTTTGTTGTGTTTGTGACACCCTCATCCACTGTGCCGAGTTTAAACTCTTCAATGCCTGCAAACTGGTGGCAAGGATAGAGGTCACCGTTTGGTGTAACCGCAAGATATTCCGTACCGGAACCGCAACCCACAAGTCTTTTGATAAGGCAAGGGCCGCCGCTTAAGTCAATCATAAAGTGGAAGAAATTGAACCACTGTCCGTTCTTTCTTCTTTCCAAAATATCCGTTGCAAGTTTTTCGTATTCCTTGAAAATAACGGGCAAGTCCTCTTTCTTTATTGCATAATCCTCTGCGGGGTCTGCAACAACAGGCTCAACCGAAATTTGCTTAAAACCGAGGTCTGCAAGGTGGAGTACATCTTCACCGAAGTCAAGATTGTTTCTTGTGAACGTACCTCTCACATAGTAGTCTGTCTGGTTTCTGCTTTCGGCAAGCTTTTGGAACTTTGGCACTATGCTGTCATAAGAACCCTGTCCACCCGCACGAGGACGCATCATATCGTTTATCTCTTTTCTGCCGTCAATACTCAAAACAACATTGTGCATATTCTTGTTGATATAATCCATTATATCGTCATTTAATAAAATACCGTTTGTTGTGAGTGTGAAGCGGAAGTTTTTACCTGCCTCTTCTTCAATGCTGCGTGCGTATTCCACAATACCCTTCACAACATCAAAGTTCATGAGAGGTTCGCCGCCGAAAAAGTCAACTTCAAGATTTTTTCTTGCGCCTGAACTTTTAATAAGAAAATCAATTGCTTTCTTACCGACTTCAAGACTCATAAGTTCTCTCTTGCCGTGGTACTCGCCCTCCTCGGCAAAACAATACTTGCACTTGAGGTTACAATCGTGAGCTATGTGCAAGCAAAGAGCCTTTACAACAGGGTTTCTCTTTTCAATCTTGGGTATAGCTTCTTCATATATATCCTTTGAATAGAGAGCCTTGGCTTCCACAAGCTCATTTATTTCGTCGTAAGCCTCTCTTACCTGCTCCTCGCTGTACTTTTGTGAAAGTGCCTTAACTGCATCCTCCACAGATGTTTCACGGTATATATCCAGCACATCATATACAACCTCATCAACAATATGCACAGCACCGCTGTTTACGTCAAGCACGATGAACATACCGTTGAGTGTATACTTATGTATCATATTATCTTTCCTTTCATTCTTTCAAATACTGCTTTTCTAAAACAAAACAAAAGGGATGCCAAAAGACACCCCTTATATTGACTTACTGATTACTCTCACAAGCCTGATTTGCTACTGTACAAGATGTCTTACAAGCTGACTGACATGATGTCTGGCACTCGCCGCAGCCACCCTTTGCAACAGTGTTCTGAAGTAACTTTGTGTTTAATGTCTTAATATGCTTCATAATAGGTATCCTCCTTAAATATATTTTTTGTTGATGTATTACGCAACATCATTATCATTTAGTATAACATATAAGCACCCATAATTCAAGAAAAAAAATCTGTTTTATTTATTTTTGTCCTTTACGATTTTTTCAATCTTCTTTTTTATACGCTGGAGTGCATTATCTATGCTTTTATCCTCTTTGCCCATCTGCTTTGCAATTTCCGTATATGTTTTGCCGCCCAAATGCAACATAAGCACTTTAAGTTCATATTCACTCAAACAAACGGAAATTTTTTGCAGCATAAGCCTGTAATCCTCATCACCTATAACTACCTCTTCGGGACTGAGAATATACTTATTTTCCATTTTATCTATATATTCTCTGTCATCATCGGCGGTATAAACATTGTTATCTATTGAAACCGATTCATTCAAAAGCTGATGTTTTTGTCTGTCCGCAGTTTTTATTGCGGTTATAATCTGCCTTTCGATACACAATGCGGCAAATGAATAAAACCTTGCCTGCTTATCATTCTTATAATCTCTTATAGCCTTGAAAAGACCTATATTGCCCTCTTGTATAATGTCCTCTTTGTCGGCACCTTTTATATAATATTTGCTGCGTGCTATCTTTATAACAAGCAGCTTGTATCTTTCAATCAGAACATCCTGTGCATACAAATCTCCGCCGTGCACAAGCGTCACAAGCTCCTCATCGGTCATACCGATATAGTTTTTTTCGTTTTTCATATACCCTATCCTTATTTTAAATATCTCAGACTTTCCAAAAACGCCGCCGTTTCCGCATCCAGATTATCTATGAGCATATTGTTTTTTACGGGCTTTATCTGTTCTATGGATTCGGTGATTGCCTTATTCTGCACTCTCACCTCTTCATAAAGCTCCGTTGCGGATACCCTCACAGCACCCTTACTCATAATTATAACCTGTTCCAATCCATCCGATGTGGCAACACGCACATTATATTCACGGCTGAGTATTGTGGTTGTTCTTTCAATGTAGTTATCGGCTGTTTCAGCCTCTCTTGTGTAAACAACATATATATTGCCGTAGCGCATCACACTTCCCTCTCCGCCCGAAACCTTATAGGCATCAAACACAAGTATGACGTTTTCCTTTTTCATGCCCTGATAGTTGCACAGCAAGTTTATAAGCCTGTCACGAGCCAAATCAAGGCTTTCTTCCGCAAGACGTTTAAGCTCATCCCACGCAAATATTATGTTGTAGCCATCCACAAGCAGATAGTTTCTGCTGCCCGAGAAATTTTTATTATCTCTTTTCTTCATAGGCTTATCGGAATTTTCTCTGACGAACAACCTCATACATTATGAGGCCCGCAGATACCGAAGCATTGAGTGAAGATATGTTGCCGTACATCGGTATACCCACACCGAAATCGCATTTTTCTTTCACAAGACGGCTGACACCCTCGCCCTCGTTGCCTATAACAATTGCTATGCCGCCCTTAAGGTTAGCCTTGAAATAAGGTTCTCCGTCCATATCGGCACAGGCAACCCAAATATTTTCCTTTTTCAAATCCTCTATGGTTCT
>CAZUXS010000157.1:0-4513 GCA_964624605.1 uncultured Lachnospiraceae bacterium
TCGCTGCGTTTTGTGCCGTATTTATTGCTGCCCGGCTTTCGCCTGTCCATATCTTTCTGTATATCCTCCTCACAAAGGGGGATACCTGCGGGACACCCGTCAATCACAACACCCAGTCCCTTTCCGTGGGATTCGCCCCAAGTGGTGATTTTGAAAATGTTCCCGAATGTAGACCCTGACATATTTTTTTCACCTCACTAATATATGTATTGCTATTTTTTTAAAATGATAGTATAATGAAGAAAATGTTGCTGTATATCGTGGAGTAACACTCCCGAAAATATATTGCCGATAAAGTCTGTTTTGACGTTATAAATGTCGGATTTTCAACATATTCATAAAACACTTGTTCTAATTTTAACATTTTTTTCGGTATATAGCAAGTACCAATGTAAATTATTTGTTATATAATCGAATTATAAAGGAGTTTATGCTGTGGCACAGAAGAATAAATTTTCACTTAAAACAACCCAAATTATAGTTATCAGCTTTATATTCCTTATTTTGGCGGGTGCGATTGTGCTCACACTGCCTATTTGTTCGGCAGACAGAAAGTTCACAAACTTCATAGATGCACTGTTCACCGCAACCTCCGCAACCTGCATAACGGGTCTTACCACCGTCACAACGGCACAGCATTGGTCATTATTCGGTCAAATGGTGGTATTGCTGCTTATTCAAGTCGGCGGTTTGGGTATAATGACACTGGTGGAAAGCCTTTTTCTTATTATGCGAAAAAGGATAACACTCTCCGAAAGGCTCTTGCTCAGTGAGTCGCTTAATATTGATAAAAATAACACCATAACTTCATACGTAAAATATATCGTTATTTTCACGTTTTCAATAGAGGCTTTCTGTGCCGTGCTGTTCACATTGCGTTTCAGCCAATGTTACAGCCTGCCAAGAAGCATATATTACGGTGTGTTTCACTCAATATCGGCTTTTTGCAATGCGGGCTTTGATGTGCTCGGGGATAACAGCCTTTGCGATTATTCGGGCGATTTGGTCATAAATGCGGTTGCCATGTTCCTGATTATAGTAGGCGGCTTGGGCTTCCCCGTGTGGTCGGACTTATATTCAATGCTTCGCTCAATATTTGTGAAAAAACACGGTGTGAAGCATAGCATAAAAAGACTTAACCTGCATTCAAAAATAGCAATAAGCACAACTGCGTTTCTTATTGTGGTGGGTTTGATTCTTTTTTCCATATTCGAATGGGTGAATAACGAAACAATAGGCACTTTTTCACTGCCGCATAAACTGCTCGCCTCTCTGTTCCAATCCGTAACACTCAGGACGGCAGGCTTTGCATCCGTGCCACAGGGCAAGCTCACAAGCGCCTCAAAGTTTGTGAGTTCACTGTTCATGCTCATAGGCGGTTCACCCGCAGGTACGGCGGGCGGTATGAAAACAGTGACCGTAGCCGTTATATTTTACACGGTTATGTCCGTCATAAACGGTAGGTCACAAATTACGGCGCATAAAAAGACGATACCCTTTGATGTTCTGCAAAAATCACTTGCAATTGTGAGTGTTATGATTGCCTGCTTTTTCTTGGCTGTGGTTATGCTTTCAAGAACGGAGTTTGTGCTTTTGGAAAAGGGCAGTGTAAAGTTTTTGGATATAATATTTGAGGTTGCTTCGGCTTTGGGTACGGTAGGTTTGACGGCAGATGTAACCCCGTCGCTCACACTTGCGGGTAAACTCATAATTTGCCTGTGTATGTTCATCGGCAGACTCGGCCCTATAACACTTGCCGTTTCACTCACATCAAAAAAGAGTAACGGCGACAGAAAAGTGAACTATCCCGAGTCAAATGTGATGGTGGGTTAAAATACCACTCTCTTAATGGAGGCTTAATATGATATTAAAAATGAAAGATAAAGATAAAAACAATAACAAAAATAAACAGTTTGCCGTGCTTGGCTTGGGAAGATTCGGTTTTTCACTCGCCGTGGAGCTTTCCGCAAAGGGTTATGATGTTTTTGCCTGCGATAAAAACCCCGCACTCGTGAAGCAGATAGGCGAATACGTAACCGAGGCTATGATTGTTGACCTCAATGACGAGGAATCATTGGCTTCCATAGGCTTTGAAAACTACGATACCGTTGTTGTTGCCATAGGTACAAGCATTGAAAGCGCAATCATGGCAACAATGTATGCAAAGGAAAAGGGCGTAGGCTGTGTTATCGCAAAGGCAATGACTTTCCAACAGAAAAAAATGTTTGAAAAACTGGGTGCGGATAGGGTAATCATGCCCGAATACGACAGCGGTAAACGCCTTGCGGAACAGATTGTAAACCCCAATATGCTCGAGTTTTTCAGGTTCTCCGATGATTACGGCTTCGCCGAGATAGAGCCAAAGGAGCATTGGATAGGGAAATCCCTTAAGGAATCCAACATAAGAGCAGGCTACGGACTTAATATCGTTGCCATAAAGAGGGATAAGGACGTTGTGGTGAACCCTTACGCCGATGAGATTATTATGGCAGGGGATATACTTGTTGTAATGGGTGAATATAAAAAGATACAAAACGTGTAAGGGGCTTACGCCCCTTGCCCGAAATGCACGCATTTTGGGCAGGAACAATTTTTTGCGCCTTGCGACACAAAAAATTGACTGAATGTAAGAAAAATATGGGCTTAGAAAGCCCCACAGGGGCTTTCTAAGCCCAATTTTTCTGCGAACGAACGGGCAAAGCTCGCTCGGCTGATTTAAGCTCAGAACTTTTGCCGTTGGCAAAAGCCGCCTACGGCGGGCGGGTCTATCTTCCCGCTTCATGTCTGCGACGCTTTTTAAAGTTTGTGGTGTAATTTAAGTCTGTGATGCTTTTGAAATAGATTTTTAAAAGCGGCAAAGCCGCCAATAGCCTTCCCCTACGGGGAACTGTGAACAGCCCCGCAAAGTTTGCAAGCAAATTTGCTCGGGGTGGGCATTTTTGCAAAGCAAAAATGACGGATGAGACGAAAATCTAAGGTATAGGCCTTACTCGAATTCACCATTCTACCATCACTCATCCACCGCTAAAGCGGTCCCCCTTCCCTTCAAGGGAAGGCTGAAAACAATTCATCCGAATATACAATAAATAATATCAAATAACTCATTTTTTAGTATATCCCATCACACCCTCATACGGGTGGGTGCAGGGCAACCCGCCACCGTACCCCGATAATCCATCGTACCTTACGCCCTGCCCGTTAGGGGTTCGGGGCGAATTCGGAACGCCCCGAGGCTTTTGGTTCTTTTTGTCCAAAAAGAACATATATACTCTTTTTTTTATTGACATAATGATTATTTGGTGCTACAATAAAATGTGGATATCGGTTTATTTTGTAAAAAATCCGTCATAAAGTATACTTTATGACGGTCTTTTTTTTGCGAAATTTTTTTGGTGAATTTACCGGAAATCACCTGCCTATTCGTATTGTTTTTTGGTGAAATGTGGTAAAAAAATCCCTCAAAAATTCCATAATCCCTATCCGTCATAAAGTATACTTTTTGATGGATTTTGATGGTTTTCCCAATTTGTACGGCAATTTAACACCGGCTGTCCAATTCGTTTGAAGGAGGGTAGAGGTTTTTGGAAATATAAATTTGCCTATTTGGCGTGATATTGAGTATAGTGTACAAATATTCAATGTCACAAATAAAATATTTAAAGGGGGACTTTAAAATGAACAAAAAGTTCAAAAAAGTGATTAGCTCCGTCCTTGCCGCTGTTATGACACTGGGCGTTGTTGGCGTGGCTAATGTGAGTAGCGTGTTTGCAGGAGAAAATACTAATACTTATTATTATGTTCACTCTCCAAATGTAAACACACAGAAAAATTCACAAAATTATTTTACTTGTGGTATGAGTGATACAAAAGCTGGTACATTTCTTACATCAGCATTTTCTTTCACTGATGAGACAACAACTTATACACCTACACAAGCTGCTAAGGCAGAATCTACCACTAAAATAACATTTACATCTTCCGGTACATCAACTGTTGAGGTTGTTTGGAGTGCCAGAAGTGATAGAACAAACAAAACCGCAAAAATAAAATTAGACAGTACTACAGCAAATGAGGTCTATAATAGTGGCGATACTGTATCATATCTTCATTCAACATTTACAGATATAACTGCTGGTAGTCACACAATTGCAACTGCTAGTGATCAGCCACTTATTTATGGTATTAAGGTTACAGAAGTGACAGGAGATGATTCAAAAGATTATACACTCTCAGGTACATCAAACTTGAAATCAGGAGATACATTTGTGTTGGATAGTGATACAGTCACAGTAGGAGAAAATGGTGCATGGTCTTTAATTAAAAACGCAACAACTTCTCCTTTCACAGAGGGTGCAACATTGGCTGTTAGTAAGGCACAATATAATGCATCACCCGATAATGTTACTATTACAAAAGTTAGTGATACTACATATTCAGCAAGTAATATTGAGTTTACATTAAAAGACTTAGAAGCACTTAAAGAGGGTACATACAGTGCAGCAGATATTGCAGC
>CAZUXS010000158.1:0-4480 GCA_964624605.1 uncultured Lachnospiraceae bacterium
CGAATTTATTGTTGCCTATGCCGCTCATATAGCCATTTTCGGTGACATATTTCACTCCCTGTGCATACCACGCATCGGACGAAACATCGGAATAGCCCTCTTCGGTATCAAAAAGTGCAAAGTATCCAAGTTCATCCGTATCAAAAATTGCATATTTTTCACCGTTGCGATTTATTATATCGTATTCAACGGGCACAGGTTCGTCGGATTCATCCGTCAATCTGTAAATTTCAAGACCGTCATCGTGTACACTACCCGACAATGTTATTTTAAGTGCCACTGTTTCATCCGGAAACATATCCAAGCTTTCAAGCGAATTATCTTCACCTGGCAAATACATTCCCACATAATAGCAATCCACAAGTCCGCTCGTGCCCGCTTTTTTAAGTGCCGCATTTGCATTTTCGGAAACGGGAGAGGTGCTTCTTGCAATCAAGCTTCTGTAATCTTCCGAATTGAAAACGCCGTATTCGCCTATCATTTCCACCCCGTTATTTTTAAGTGACACATCCAAATACGTAAGCATTTTTTCATACTGGTCATTCAATGTTTTAACATTTTCATCACTCAATTTACTTCCGTGCTCATAAAAATACTTTATTGTTTCCAGAAGATTGATATGTTCAAAATAGCCGTAATTCTTATCATCGGAGTCATAACAGCCCTTTATGATTTCGTGGTTTGGCAAAAGCTTCATTGCTTCCTCGGCAACATCATCCTCATCGCAGATTTTAAATTCCGCAGTAAGCTCACCCGGAACATCTTCCATAAGCGACGTTACCGTCACCTTTGCCGTTCCCTTTTCCACATTGTCGCTGTATGTAACCTTGTAATCAATACCCTCTTCAAGCATTTCCATACCCTGATAAAGCACTCTGATATTCGGTTCAACCGCCTCTCCCGTATACGCCTGAGGAATTATCGGTCCCAAATAAAATTCACCCAAACTTTGGAATACAACATAATCTATAGGATTTGACAAGTGTACAATATTTTGAATATCCGTAAGAGCAAAATATGATTTATATGATGTGGTTTCTGTGCTAATCAACTCGCTCTTATCAAGCGGCAATTCGTAACCGTCTTCATCATTACCCTTAAACTCAATCGTTTCATCATAAACCTTATATCCCGTTATGCTGCCACTTTCCATATCATATATGGCAAGTGCGGGTTTTGCCTTCATCACATCGGCAGGCTCAAGACTTCTCTGAGCAATTTCGCCATCAGCTACAGGTGTAATACCAAGAACCAGCATTTTTCCCAAATATTTAACATATCCCTTATCAACAAGAGAATCAGCATCGGCAGTGTCGATATACATACAACTCATTGTGGCAAAAGTTTCTCTTCCGTTATCATCTATAACAACCGGGATTGTGTAATAATAGTTATCATATCCGTCGGCAAACGAACAATTCTCCATAATCACGGTTATAGGTTTGCCGTTTACTGTATACCAAGTTTCATAAAGATTTTTTGTAAACTTATTCTCCTCCCAGCCGTCTGTCAGCATTTCGGTGCCGAGAAGATAGGTCTTTTCGGAATAATCTTCATCGACTTCCGAAAAGGTTGTTATGTAGTCAACTCTCTTTATAAGGTCAATATCCTCGGCAGGTTCAACACTTATATATGAACCGTTTTCTTCGTCATATCCGTCTACGATTTCTCCGTCAAACAACGGTGTTGAATTTGCAATAGACGTTGCACCCATAATATACAAAGGATATGAGTCACCTAAACCGAAAGCTTTATATGAATCCATGAGTGTAAGCCTTTTTGAACCTGTCAAATTCATATTGCTCAACGGATAAAACAGTGTTAAGCCTATGCAGTTATTAAATTTACTTCCTGTTCCTCTGTACAGCACAACGGGGTCATCACCGGAAACCCAACCAACATAATCATCGCTGTTTATGTATCCGTCATAACCCTCCTTTTCCGCACCCGGAGGTGTGCCCAACACCTTAATAAAGCGACTTGCCGCACCCGAAAGAGAATCTATGCTCTTCAATCTGTATGCAAAATCATACAAATCAATCATACCGGAACTTGCATACATTGATTCTGTACTTTCCGCAGTTCTCATCATTTCGACAAGAGACTTTGAATTGTCCATTTCTTTAAGCATACTGTCCGAAAGATTATTAAACGCCTCAACCAATCCCCCAATTTTTGAAAGGTCGGTAAGTGCAAGCGTTCCTTCCACATTTTTTGACCAGTCTCCCTTGCTGTTTAGACTGTAGACAAAGCTGTCTATAACAGCCTTTCCCACATCAACGGCGGATGGCACATCTTTGTTTTCCTCAAACATCGAAAGGAAACCGTAATACCAACCGTAACCCGTTTCCGATTCCTCGGAAGCAAGAAGATAATCGGCGTATGGTGAAAGCACATAACCCACTTCCATGGTGGACATAAGGCAGGCATCAAAACCAACTATATCAATATTATTTCCCTTGTTGTTAATTTTTGCCGTTTCCATAATATCCGCAAAATCCAAAACATTCAGCATGTTATCTGTAATTTCATCAGCCTCTGCCCCAGATATTCCTGAACCATGATCCCAAAATTCAATCATTGTATGATTTGCCGGTGCCAGCTTAAAAGCATCTTCAATAAACGTCTCTGTTGTTTGCGAATCACCCATATCCATATATTTATCGTATGTTTTTAAAAGCGTCATCTTATCATCATCTATTTCATAAATCTGATTACGCTCCACCTTAGGCGTTATATAAGCTTCATAGCCCACTTCATCGTTATATTCCGCCCCTTTTTCCTTTGGATCCCAAGCATTTGCTCCACCCGTCATAACGATAAGCTTAACATTATCGGGAATATCCGCCTTAAGCATCTCCAGTATATCTTTTGTTGCCGCACCGCTTACCGACTCAAGATCCGCACCGCACATATACACATATATTGCCCAATCCGCAGCATTGCTTTCCGCTTGCGTTTCGGCAAAGGTCGGCAATGCCGAAAGCAGCATCGATGCCGCAACAATAAGACTTACAGCCTTTTTAAACATTTTTCTCATAAAACCCCTCCTCAACATTAAAAAATCAACCCTAATTAAACTGCAAAAAAATATTTTTAGTTTATTTTACCAAAATATTTTCTTACAAAAAAATTTTATAGAACAATTATACCACACCTCCATATATATTGCAATACAAAATATCACATTTACTCCAAAATTTCACAAGTATACAACAAAAATTCCGTAACATACTAACAACGGTGATGTTTATGAAAAAGTTTTTCTCGGGTTTGATTTCGGGCATAGCAAACGGACTTTTCGGTTCGGGTGGCGGCACTGTGCTTATACCTCTTATGCAAAAATATACCGATTTGGAACAGCACAAGGCACACGCCACGGCAATAGCCGTTATACTTCCGCTTTGTGTTATAAGTGCTTTCCTATATATACGTGGTGTTGATATAGATTGGTTCTCACTTTTAAAGGTAACGGTTGGTGGTGTTGCAGGCGGCTTTGTCGGTGCTAAGTTGCTCAATAAAATTTCCAAAAAGCATTTGCATATAGTTTTCGGTATATGTATGCTTGCGGCGGCTGTAAGGGGGTTTTTGAGATGATAATTGCAGGCTTTGTTTCGGGACTTATAGGCGGCATGGGCATAGGCGGCGGCACGGTTTTAATACCCGTACTTACACTTTTATTCGGTATGGAGCAAAAAACGGCGCAGGCTTTAAACATTCTTTATTTCATACCTACGGCAATAGCGGCTATAATTATGCACAGAAAAAACAACCTTATTGAAACAAAAATTTTGCCCGCACTTATAGTCGGCGGTGTGGTCGGTGCAATTGCGGGTTCGGTTGTTGCAATGAGGCTTAATAATGCTGTTCTTGGCAAACTTTTTGCCGTTTTTTTGCTCATAATGGGCATAAAAGAGATATATAACGGATTGCGCAAACCCCAATAAACAAAGGCTTTTAGTATAAATAAACAAATTTTTAATAATTCCTTAATTCCTATTGACATAATAGGAATAATGAAGTATAATATTTTCATGTTCAGATAACACATAGAAGCAGGTGAAAAAATGAAAACCAATGGTGTAAATTTCGATATAAAAAGAATATCAACCGATATCCTCATTATCGGCGGTGGCACAGCAGGCTGTTATGCCGCACTCACTCTTGCCGAAAAGACGGATGCTAAAGTGCTTATTTGCGAAAAAGCAAATATAAAGCGCAGCGGTTGCTTGGCTGCGGGTGTAAACGCACTCAATGCCTATATTACGGAGGGCAGAGTGCCTCAGGATTATGTGGATTACGCAAAAAAGGATGCCGACGGCATTGTGCGTGAGGACTTGCTTCTCACAATGAGCGAAAAGCTCAACGAGGTTACACATAAGCTTGAACAACTCGGTCTTGTCATTTTGAAAGATAAGGACGGAAAGTATGTTACAAGAGGTAACAGAAACCTTAAAATAAACGGCGAAAACATAAAGCC
>CAZUXS010000159.1:0-4462 GCA_964624605.1 uncultured Lachnospiraceae bacterium
CTTTTGCCTCTTCAAGCTGAATTGATGCACCGTTTGCAACAATCTTGTTATCGGCTATTGTGTTACCTATAATCTCGTAATCTCTGCCCTCAAAAAGTGTGCGTACATCGGCATTTTCAGCCATTTCAAACAAGAATGCACCGTAATTTGCGTTGAAGAGGTCACTTTCATTTATAACAGCACCTATATCGTTACCGAAAGCCATTTTTGAAACAGCCGCCGCAATACCGCCGACACCTATTGTAGATGCTGAAATTATCTGCTTATCCTTTATGAGTTTTGCAACAAGCTCATAATTTTTGATGAGTTCATCAAAATCCGGAATATCGTTTTCATCATACTTTGTTGTAAGTTTTACAATTTTACTGCCTACAGCCTTAAATTCGGGTGATGTAACATAATCCACCTTTGTAGGTGCAACAGCAAATGAAACAAGTGTAGGAGGAACATTCATATCCATAAATGTACCGCTCATACTGTCCTTACCGCCGATAGCGGCTGTGCCGAGCTTCATCTGTGCAAGGTATGCACCAACAAGGGCACTGAAAGGCTTGCCCCACTTTTCGGGATCTGTGCCGAGTCTTTCAAAATACTCTTGGAAAGTAAGTCTTACATCATCATAATTACCGCCGCCTGCAACTATCTTTGAAACAGACTCAACAACTGCATAAATTGAGCTGTGGAAAGGACTCCACTTTGCAACATTTGGATTATATCCGTAGGACATAAGTGTTGCCGTTGTTGTTTCACCCTTTAACACAGGCACTTTTGCAGCCATAACCTCGGGTGGTGTAAGCTGATTTTTGCCACCGAAAGGCATAAGAACCGTACCTGCACCGATTGTTGCATCAAATCTTTCAACAAGACCTTTTTGGCAAGCCACATTGAGTTTTGAAAGATTTTCAATCCACTGCTTTTCTATATTTTCACCGACTTCAATACCCTGTGGCTTTTCATCCGGTGCTTTAACCTTTACTTCCGTATACTGTGCCGCACCGTTTGTATCAAGGAAATCTCTTGAAATGTTTACAATATCGGCATCGTTCCAGAACATCTTGAGTCGTCTGTCATCCGTAACCTCGGCAACAACTGTTGCTTCAAGGTTTTCCTCATTTGCTGCCTTTATAAACTTATCTACATCAGCCTTGTCAACAACAACAGCCATTCTTTCCTGTGATTCGGAAATTGCAAGCTCTGTGCCGTCAAGACCCTCGTATTTTTTAGGTACTTCATTAAGGTTGATTACAAGACCATCCGCAAGCTCACCGATAGCAACGGAAACACCGCCTGCACCAAAGTCGTTGCAACGCTTAATCATCTTGCTTACTTCGGGATTTCTGAAAAGTCTTTGAAGTTTTCTCTCTGTAGGTGCGTTACCCTTTTGAACCTCTGCACCACAGCTTGTGAGTGACTCGGTTGTGTGTTCCTTTGAAGAACCTGTAGCACCGCCGCAACCGTCACGACCTGTTCTACCGCCTGTAAGTATAATTATATCGCCTTTTTGAGGACGTTCTCTGACTACATTTTCTTTCTTAGCCGCCGCAATTACGGCACCTATTTCCATTCTTTTTGCAACATAGCCGTCATCATAAATCTCGGAAACCTGTCCTGTAGCAAGACCTATCTGGTTACCGTATGAACTGTAGCCGTGAGCGGCTGAAGTTGTAATTTTTCTTTGAGGAAGTTTGCCCTCCAATGTATCGCTTACGGATACAGTAGGGTCACCACTGCCTGTTACTCTCATAGCCTGATATACATAGCTTCTGCCTGAAAGCGGGTCACGAATAGCACCGCCAAGACAAGTTGCCGCACCACCGAAAGGCTCAATTTCTGTTGGGTGGTTATGTGTTTCGTTCTTGAACATAATCAGCCAATCTTCTTCAACGCCGTCAATATCAACAGGCACAACTATACTGCAAGCATTTATTTCTTCACTCTCGTCAAAGTTAGCAAGTTTGCCTGCTTTTTTGAGTGCTCTCATACCCATAACGGCAATATCCATAAGACAGATAGGCTTGTTTTCTCTGCCAAGTGCCTTTCTTTCATCAAGATACATTTTGTAAGCATCTTCTATGGCAGACTTGTACTTTCCGTCCTCAATTTCAACATCAGTGATGTTTGTTGCAAATGTTGTGTGACGGCAGTGGTCTGACCAATATGTATCAATAACTCTGATTTCAGTTATTGTTGGGTTTCTGTGTTCCGTTTCCTTGAAATACTTCTGACAGAATACTATATCCGCATTGCTCATTGCAAGACCAAGCTCTGCTTTGTAAGCATAAAGCTCCTCTTCCGTTTTATCGATAAAGCCCTCAACAGTTTCAACCTTTTCCGGTATTGTGAGTTGCATTTCAAGTGTTTCCGGCTTTTCGGGTGAAGCCTCTCTTGAATCCACAGGGTTAATGCAATAATGCTTTATTTTTTCAACATCATCGGGTGTTAAATCTCCCTTAAGCACAAACACCTTTGCACAAGCTATAATCGCTGAATAGTTGCCGCCTATTATCTGTATACACTGCATAGCGGAATCCGCTCTCTGGTCATACTGACCGGGAAGATACTCCATTCCGAAATAAACTTCATTTTCGTCAATGGGGAAATTCTCGCTGTAAATTGTGTCAACGGGTGGCTCGGAAAATACTGTCTTTAAAGCAATATTAAAGTTTTTTTCCTTCATACCCTCAACATCGTAGCGGACAAGAATTCTTAAATCTTTCAAAGATGAAATTTCAAGATTTTCTCTTACATCGGCAAGAAGCTGTTTAGCCTCTATGTCACAGCCTTTTTTCTTTTCCACATAAATTCTTTTGATTTCAGCCATTTTCGACTTCTCCTTTATATATGTTTATATATGTTTTTAACAGTGGTCTGTTAATTATTAACTCTTTATATTTAAAAGCTATACTAAATTAAAAGTTACACTAAACAAAAATTGTTTCCCTCGCTTTTCAAAAGTGAGTTTTTCCCATCTCAAGGGGTGGGAAAAACCTTGCAGGTACGGACAGCGTCCGTTACTTCCCGTCGTTTTCAAGAAAACCGTAAAGCCTGTTTTTCTTGTAGGTTGCAAACTCGCCTTTTTCTATGGCATCTCTTATTTCTTCCATCATATTGTTGAAGTAATAAAGATTGTGCAACACGCAAAGTCTCATTGCAAGCATTTCCTTAGCCTTGAATAAATGCCTTATGTATGCCTTTGAATATCTTTGGCAAGTAGGGCAGTGACACTCACTTGAAATAGGTGTGTCGTCAAGCTCGTATTTTGCATTGAGCAAATTCAGCTTGCCCTTGTTTGTGTACACATTTCCATGTCTGCCGTTTCTTGCAGGCAACACACAATCGAAAAAGTCCACACCTCTGTCAACCGCTTCCAATATGTTCGCAGGTGTACCCACACCCATCAAATAAGTAGGCTTGTTTTTGGGCAGATAGGGCACTACATTGTCAAGCACATCATACATCACGGCATGAGATTCACCAACTGCAAGACCGCCTATTGAATAGCCGGGCAAATCAAGTTCCGAAATTCTCTTGGCATGTTCAATACGTATATCGTTGTAAATACCGCCTTGGTTTATGCCAAACAAAAGCTGATTTTTGTTTATGGTATCCTCACGGCTGTTCAGCTCCGCCATTTTTACCTTGCACCTTTCAAGCCAGCGTGTTGTACGCTCCACCGAATTTTGAATATATGCCTTGTCCGCAACAGACGGCGGACATTCATCAAAAGCCATAGCTATTGTAGATGCAAGATTGGACTGAATTTGCATACTTTCTTCCGGTCCCATAAATATCTTGTGCCCGTCAATGTGCGAACGGAAGTAAACGCCTTCTTCTTTTATTTTTCGCAGTGTTGTGAGCGAAAAAACTTGAAAGCCGCCACTGTCGGTGAGTATAGGCTTGTCCCACACCATAAACTTTTGCAGACCACCTAATTTTTTTACCACTTCATCACCCGGACGCAGATGCAAATGATAGGTGTTTGAAAGCTCCACCTGCGTTTTTATATGCTCCAAATCCTCGGACGAAACAGCACCCTTAATTGCCGCAATAGTGCCGACATTCATAAACACGGGGGTTTGTATAGTTCCGTGCACCGTAGTCAACTCACCACGCTTCGCAAGTCCCTCCGTTTTTAAAATTTTATACATATCGTACCTCACATTTTTCTCGTCAATTTCATTATAAATTTCATTATAATATAAATTCAAAAGAATATCAATGATTTTTCAAATTTTATTTGAAAAACATTGGCTTATGGTGTATACTGTTACTTATGTGAAGTAAGGCGAAAATATCAAAAGGAGATACGATATGATATTTAATATAAAAAAATTCAGAATACAGGCAACAACAACATTCGGTTTGGAAGCGGTTGTAAAAAGGGAAGCAGGTGACCTCGGTTTTGAGAATATAACGGTAGCGGACGGCTATGTGGAGTTTGACGGCAGTTTTGAAGAGGTTG
>CAZUXS010000160.1:0-4341 GCA_964624605.1 uncultured Lachnospiraceae bacterium
TCAGACCCGAAGATGTTCATGATGAAGATATCTTCCTCAGCACATCACCTAACTCAATCGTTTCAGCTCATGTTGACGTAACAGAGCTTCTCGGTGCTGATTCTAACCTCTACCTCAACGTTGCAGGTCAGAACGTAACAGCAAGGGTTAATTCAAGAAACACAGCTAAGATTGGTGATACAATCAAGGTTGCTCTTGACGTAAACAGAATCCATGCATTCGATAAGGATACAGAAGCTACTATCTGTAACTGATTCAAATACATAAAATTTCTACAATATCAAAAATGGTATCGGCTTGCCGATACCATTTTTTCGTGCCTATTTTTCGACACGCTTACAAGAAATGCACTCAATGAATTTCATCGCCTTTTCATAAGCTTTTCACATAATCTTTTCACAAAACCCCATATCACGGACACAAAAACATTGACAAAACCTCCCATTTGTTTTATTATTAAGTAGGATGTTTTAATAACATCACAAAATCATAAAAAGGATAAAAGAGAGGTAATACACAATGAAAAAAATTTTATTGTCAGCAGTAGCTGTTGTTGCCGTTTTTTCCGGCAGTTTATGTACGTTCGCACAGCAGAGTGCCTTAGATGGCGAGCCTGTGGCGGCAAAAGTTAATTATTTAAAAGTTGATGACCACAAATCTGCGGTTGTGCATTATGTGGATAGCAGTGTGGCAAAAGCGAGTGTTGGATATATAAAAACAGACTGTCCTCAGGCTGTTGTTCATTTTAATGAAGAAAAGACATTTAAAGCAAGAAAATTGAAAAACAGAAACAAGGATGAGGTAATATCAAGCGCTGCGGTTGATGTTGTCGAATCAGGTGCGGCTGTTAAATAAATGATAACAAAACAACCCGAATGATGTGTTAATTCATCATTCGGGTTCATTTTTTAATATACCGCAAATGCATATTCACCCATAAGGAGTATTTCGCCGTTGCTGTTATCCCTTACTATATAAGTAAAAGGACTGTATGTATAGAAAGTCGGCATAGGCTTTTCACTTTCCGCTTTTGCTTTCTTTTCTTCATTCGTCAACTTAGCGTCTTGTGCCGCTTCTTCCTGCTGCAATTGATACATATTAACGGCCTCACCGTCACCATCCTCATCGCACTTGAAATACGTCCTTTGTATCACATCTGTGAGATATGCGGGCAGAGATTGCCCGTCATTTTCTATCATATCGGGAATATCCGCATTTAAAGGGTCAAAGGCATTTTTTATGCCAAGCTGTGTGAGAATATCTTTCATATTGCTGTCATAGTCGGTTTTAAACCTCGGGATTTTAACATCCACCGTTTTAACCTGCATTTTATCTATGTAATCCTCCAGCTTAAAGGGTTTATCATCGGACATAACGACATACATACTCACACTGCCACCGCTGTATGGAAGTGAAACGATTTTTATATTATCGTCCTCGTAATATCTGAAATCCCCTCTTGTGTGCATGAGCGGAATATGCTTTACGTTACCGGGTCTGGATGTGAAGTTTTCCCATTTCAAGTCCTCTTCCCCGAAGGCACGTTCCCAAATGCCGTCATAATATACCGAACTTATGCCGTACAATAAAAACTCATTGGTACGTATAATCGACGGTATCATTTTATTTGTGCCGTCCTTACTCCAAAGATTTACATCATTTACTATGTTTTTGTTATCCGAATTTTTAACTTCGGCATTGTAGCTGTCGGCTGCGTTTTGTTCAAAAGCCTCTTTGAAAACAGCACCGACGGCATGGTCATCATTCAGCCAAACGGAATTTGCCATATACAACCCGAGATTACCGGTCGGACTGTATTTTGAAGAATAGCTTGCAGATGCTTTTTGATATGCCTCCAAATCGGATATACCAAGTGCATTGAGTATTTCACTCTTTGTGCTGCCCTGTGAACCCATTGCAGTTGCCGCCAACACATATCTGAGTGCAATAGGAGAAAAAACGTAGTTTTTATCATCCGGCATAAGCTCATTCAGATTATATGCAAATGAATAGTTATCCAAATCTTCACTCTGCTCAACCGTTGCAACCTCTCCCGCATTTTCGCTGAAAATAGTGACAGTGTTATCTCTTGAACTCCAACTTATATCTATACCGAAAGTTGATGAAAGAACATCAATCGGTATATACTTAGCATTATCCAATGTGATTATTTTACCTTCGACGGGTGTTTCCGTATGATTTTCGTCAAAAAACGACATTTTCTCATTGTTGCAAAACAGCATAGGCTCAAGCGGTGAATCACTTCGGACATCTATCACCTGCACGGTATCATCCGTGTAGGTCACTCTGTATCCGAGTCTTTCAAAAACACCTCTTAAAGGAACGTATGCCATATCTTCATATACTACCGCACAGATATCAAGAGTTTCTCCGTTTAATATAATAGCGGGGCGTTGTTCACTACTCTCAATCTCTACCATATTTTGTGTCTGTTCGTTCACTTCTGCCGTATTCTCATTATACGTGCCGCCACAGCCCGTCAAAAGACAGCCCGCAAGCAAAAGCAACACTATTCTCATCTTTTTCATAATATCTCTTTGACTGCTGAAACCAATGCCTCCATCTGTTTTTGTGTACCTATGGTTATTCTTAAATAGTCGCCTATTCTCGGCTTGTTAAAGTGTCTTACTATTATGTTTTTGCTCTTTAAATAATCAAATATCTTTTGTCCGCTTATTTTTTTGTTTGTTGTGAATATGAAATTTGCACTGCTCGGGAGTGTTTCAAAACCAAGCTGCGCAAGCTGTTCAACCGTCCACTCTCTGGCGGACTTTATTTTTTCCACACAGGTGTTGAAATATTCCTTGTCCTTTGCCGCAGCCGTTGCCGCCACCTGTGAAATGCTGTTCAGCGTGTAGCTGTTGAAACTGTTTTTAACCGCTTCAAGTGCATCTATGAGCTCACTTTGAGCCATTGCATAACCCACCCTTATGCCTGCAAGTGCTCTTGATTTTGAGTAGGTCTGAACAACAACAAGGTTATCGTATTCATGAATGAGGTCAACGGCACTCTCACCGCCAAAGTCTATATACGCCTCATCAACAATGACTATACAATCCCTGTTATGCTCTATTATATCCCTTATTTCACCAATAGGCTTTGCTATACCCGTAGGTGCATTTGGATTTGTTATCACAACACCGCCGTTGGGTTTATAATAATCCTCATTTTTAATGCGGAAATTTTCGTCCAACTCCGGACGCTCATACTTTATATTAAACAAATTGCACCATACATCGTAAAAGCTGTATGTGATATCGGGGAAAAGCACACTCTTGTCCGAATTGAAAAACGTCATAAAGCAAAGTGCAAGTACCTCATCGGAACCGTTGCCGAGAAAAATTTCATTTTCTCTCACATTATATGTATCCATCAGTACTTCCTTAAGCTCCTTGCATACGAAGCTTGGATAAAGTCTTAAATTATCCGCCTTGTAATCATCTATTGCTTTTTTCACCATCGGTGAAGGAGGATAAGGGCACTCATTTGTGTTGAGCTTTATTATATCCTTTATCTGCGGCTGCTCACCCGGCACATAAGGGTCAATGCTTCTTATTTTATCCTGCCATAATTTCATTTGTAACACCTCGTTTGATTTTTCTACTGTTTACATTGTACCACGTAAATTATCTAATATCAAGTCATTTTTATATTGCAAATATCATCGTTCAATGGTATAATTATGTTAAATAATGATAAGCAACAACGTTTTTACGGAGATTAATATGGAAAATACACACAAATTCACTCATTTGCACGTGCATACGGGGTTCAGTCTGTTGGATGGCTCTTCCAAAATACCGGAGCTTTGCGCCCGTGCAAAGGAACTGGGCATGGACAGCCTTGCCATCACCGACCACGGTGTTATGTACGGTGCAATAGATTTTTATAAAGAGGCATTGAAAGTCGGCATAAAACCAATCATAGGTTGTGAGGTCTATGTTGCCAACACTTCACGCTTCGATAAAATAAACTCCGATGACAACTTTTATTACCACCTTGTGTTGCTTGCCGAAAACAACGACGGCTACAAAAACCTTATAAAGCTTGTTTCATACGGCTTTATAGATGGCTTTTACTATAAACCGAGAGTGGATAAAGAACTTCTGGAAAAATATCATAACGGAATAATTGCCCTTAGTGCTTGCCTTGCGGGGCCGGTGGCAAGGAATGCCCTGCGTTACGGCTACGATAGGGCAAAGGATGCCGCACTTGAATACAGCAAAATTTTCGGTGAGGGCAATTTTTATTTGGAACTGCAAGATCACGGTATGCCCGAACAGCAGACCGTAAATCAAACTCTTTTGCGTATTCATGAGG
>CAZUXS010000161.1:0-4329 GCA_964624605.1 uncultured Lachnospiraceae bacterium
AGGGACGACCGCAAGGGAGTCCCTCTTGTTGTTTTTATAGTAACACATTTTTTTGTAAATGTCAATTAGGTTTAATATTTTTTTGATAAAAACAACTGCATAAAATCCAAACATTTATTTCAAGTCTTTAGGCTAAAAAATTATTCACCTTTTCATATCCTATCGAAGTATGTTCACCGTGACCGCAGTACACTCTCACATCCTCGGGGAGGGTAAACAGTTTTTCTCTTATGCTTTTAACCAAATCTGTTTCACTGCCGCCTGGGAAGTCTGTTCTTCCGTAGCTTAAGAAAAACAGTGTATCACCCGCAAAAAGCACAGCCTCATTTTCAAAATAGAAACAACAGCCACCTGGGGTATGCCCCGCAGTTTTTATCACCTTAAATTCAAGTGAACCGAATTTGAACTTTTCACCGTCTTTAAGCACCTTATCATATTGCAGTGTGCGTGGGTTGCCTGTCATACCCGTGAGGTTGTAATTCGGGCTGTTTGCCACTATCTCCTCACCCTCGCAAATAAATACGGGTGCGCCGGTGAACTCCTTAACACCGTCCACCGCACCGATATGGTCAAAATGGCAGTGTGTGAGGCAAATAGCCTCCACCTTAAGTCCCTCCATGGAAATAAAGGTGTTTATCTTTTCCGCATTATCACCGGGGTCAATAACAATAGTATTCTTCTCGGCGCCGGTTTCATCTATAACAATATAACAGTTTTCTCCCATATCAATGGAAGTAATAGTCTTTAATCGCATAATATTCTCCTTATCGGTCTACAATATTCTATCGCTGTCAAGCAATATTGTAATAGGTCCGTCATTGAGCAAATCCACCTTCATATCCGCTTGGAACACACCCGATTGCACATTCCCGAAATCCTCTTTTGCAAGATTTACAAGCTTATCAAAGGTTTCTCTTGCCTCATCGGGTTTTGCACCCATGGCAAAACTCGGTCGTCTGCCCTTTCTGGCATCGGCATAAATGGTGAAATTGGGCACAAGCAAAAGTCCGTAACCCTTATCCCTTGCCGAAAGATTCATTTTTCCGTTTTCGTCTTCAAAAATACGCAGATTCGTAAGCTTATCTATTATATACTTGCAAGCCTGTTCATCATCGCCCTCATTTATACCCACAAGGGCAAGTATACCGTTTTCAATTGCGGCAACACACTCTCCGTCAATTGTGACGGAGGCGTGTGCCACCCTCTGCAATACAGCTCTCATTAAGTTGTCACTCTCTCTATTGTTATAACGTCGGGTATGGATGTTATCTTCTTACAAATAATATCCATCTGACTTCTGCTTCGTATCTCTATTGTAAGATTGATTATATCCTTATCCTTAACGGTTCTTGCATCCACCTTTGTGAAAGGCACACCCTCGGAATAAAGTATATTCAGTATATCACCTGTAAGACGGGTTCTGTCCATACCTATAACTTTCAAATCTACGGTGTAGGATGTGGTTTTCTCACTCTCGCCGAGATTCCATTCGGCTTCTATAAGTCTGCCCCTGTCCTCTTCGTTCAGGTTAATTACGTTTACACAATCGGTACGGTGAATTGAAACACCTCTGCCCCTTGTGATAAAGCCGACAATTTCATCACCGGGAACGGGCGAACAGCACTTTGAAAATCTTACGTCCGTCACACCCAAGCCCTTTACAAATATACCGCTCTTGCCCTGCTTATATTGCTTATTGGCAGTGTTTGCGCTTGCCTGTGCCATGAGCTCCGCTTCACGTTCCATCAAAAGCTCTTCGGCACTCTTGCGTTTTTTCATTTCGGCTTTGTAAATTTCATTGAGCTTATTTACAACCTGACCTTCTTTAAGTCCGCCGTGACCGACAGCGGCACAAATTGACGGCCAATCCTTGAAGCTGTAGCGTTCAAGCACAGCCTGCACAGCCTCCGGAATCATAATTTCATTCAAATCAAGGTTCTTTTTGGTAGCCTCTCTATCCATAAGCTCCCTGCCCCTTGAAATGTTTTCTTCCTTGTTTATCTTTTTATACCACTGGTTTATCTTGCTTCTTGCCTGACTTGTTTTTACAAACTTAAGCCAGTCCATGCTCGGACCTTTGCTGTTTTGGCTGGTTATGATTTCAACCCTGTCACCGTTTTGAATAACATAGTCATTTTTAACTATTCTACCGTTTACTCTTGCGCTGACCATCTTATTACCGACAGCAGAATGAATGGCGTAGGCAAAGTCAACGGGTGTTGAACCCTCAATAAGGCTTATAACCTTACCATCGGGTGTGAAACAATACACATTATCGTGGAAAGCATCAAGGTCCATCTTAATGGTGTTCATAAACTCCTTGTTATCGGAAGTATCTCTCTGCCATTCCAATATCTGTCTTAACCAATCTATCTTTTCTTCTTCTGCGGTCTGCTTTTCATTCGCTCTGCCCTCTTTGTATTTCCAGTGAGCGGCGATACCGTATTCGGCTATACGGTGCATTTCGTAGGTTCTTATCTGTATTTCAAATATCATACCGTCGGGGCCTATAAGCGTGTTGTGAAGTGATTGATATCTGTTTGACTTCGGCAACGCTATATAGTCCTTGAAACGGTTCGGCATAGGTGTGTATGCTTCATGCACAACGCCAAGTACGCCGTAACAATCTTTTACATCGTCAACAAGCACTCTCACAGCAAACAAATCGTAAATCTGGTCTATTGTTTTGTTCTTGTTGTGCATCTTCTTGTATATACTGAAAAAATGCTTTGGTCTGCCGTAAACTGTGCAATTTTTTATGCCCGCCTCATCGCATTTCTGCTTTATCTGCGTGACAATCTTATTTATAAAGTCCTCTCTTTCGGACTGCTTACGTTGAATTTTATCTACCAAATCAAGATATGCCTCTTGATCCAAATACTTAAGGCATAAATCCTCAAGCTCCGTTTTGATTGTTGATATACCAAGTCTGTCCGCAAGGGGTGCGTATATATCAAGCGTTTCCTGTGCAATCTCTTTTTGCTTTTCCTTACGCTGAAATTCCAGTGTACGCATATTGTGGAGTCTGTCCGCAATTTTAATAAGTATAACCCTTATATCCTTTGCCATTGAAAGGAACATCTTACGGTAATTTTCAGCCTGAAATTCCTCTTTTGAGGTATACTTGATTTTGTCAAGCTTTGTTACACCGTCAACCAAAAGTGCAACATCGTCATTAAACTCTCTTGCGATATCCTCTTCGGAATAGGTGGTGTCCTCAACCACATCGTGCAAAAGTCCTGCCGCTATGCTCTCCAAATCGAGTTCCAACTTTGCAAGCACAATGGCAACACTGAGCGGGTGTATGATATAAGGCTCACCGGATTTACGCTTTTGATTCTTGTGTGCATCGCTTGCAAGGGCATAAGCTCTTTCCACGATATCATAGCTGTTTGCAGGGTGATACCTGTCTATAGACGCAATAAGTTCCTCATAAAGCTTCGCAACATAACGTGCGTACTCCGCTTCCCTATCGCTTTGGTCAATATTTTCTTCGGTCTTTTTAATCTCATTTTCTCCCATGACAGGTCACCTCACTATCTTCTGACTTCGGAGCTTCCCCCTCCGAATCAAATCAAATACAATCTTCACATTTATCTAGGATACACCATATTTTCTTCTTTCATATTCATAAGCACTTCTTCAAGAAACTTCTTGCATTCCCACTTTGCATAAGTAAGGTTATGGTCAAGGTAGTTTCCGCATTCCTTTGAAACGGTTGCAGGCACAACACCCTCAAACTCAGCCATAAACTTATATGCATTTTGCATAAGCTCCAATATATCCTTTGGCTGCAAATCACCCTTTAATATAACATACATACCTGTGCGGCAACCCATAGGGCCAACATAAATAACACTGTCTTTCCACTGTTCATCCGACCTTAAATAAACCGCAAGCAAGTGCTCCAATGTGTGCACAGCCGCAATATCCATGGCAGGCTCTATGTTAGGTCTTTTCATTCTTACATCAAATGTAGTCAAAACCTCGCCGCCAACCTTGTCCTTTCTGGAAACATAAATACCTCTAAGCAGCTTATCGTGGTCAATCGTAAAGCTCGCAACAGAACTTGAATCCATATATATCAATCCCTTCGTTTCTTATTAATATAGATAAATTGATTATACTATAAATAACACAAAATGTAAATAGCAAAAATTGAGTAAATATTGCCCTAAAAACGCATAATTATAACCAATTTTACCCCTTTGAACACGGTTATAGCCAAATGAAAAAAATGTTGACACATAACAAAAAAAATGCTATAATATTTCTCGGTAAATATTTGCGGATATGGCGGAATTGGTAGACGCGTAAGATTCAGATTCT
>CAZUXS010000162.1:0-4317 GCA_964624605.1 uncultured Lachnospiraceae bacterium
GCTTGTGTAAGAAGTTCATTATTTTCACGATTAAAAACAATTTGGTCGATGTACCGACTTGAATATTCCTTTTAATCCTCGCATTATATCACGCTCCTTTTTATTAAAAATTCATTTTCTCCTTGATAATATACAAATATTTTGATATAATATGACTATGAGAAGAAAATGCAAATTTATTTGCAATTTTCGCCGAATAAGTCACCGAACCGATAGGTGAGGTGTTGTTACATTGATTTGCAAAGCAAATCTGTGCATTGAGAAAGCAATGTACAGGTGGAACGATAGTTCCGCCAATGTAACCTATGAAGAAAATGCAAGCTCGCTTGCAATTTTCGCCGAATAAGTCACCGAACCGATAGGTGAGGTGTTGTTACATTGATTTGCAAAGCAAATCTGTGCATTGAAAAAGCAATGCACAGGTGGAACGATAGTTCCGCCAATGTAACCGATGAAAAATGCAAGTTCTCTTGCATTCTTCACCGATATTGTTATAAAACCAAGGAGGTGTTCTTATGCCAATAATTAAACCAAGTGCGGATTTAAGAAATAATTATAATGAAATTTCCGAAATGTGCCATAAATATAACGAACCTGTTTTTATCACAAAGAACGGTAAAGGCGATTTAGCAGTTATGAGTATTGAGTCATTTGAAAGACTTAACAGCCGCTTTGAACTTTACACCCTTTTAAGTGAGGGGTTACAAGATGTTTCGGACGATAATGTACAACCGCTTGATGAAGCTATGTCTGAAATTAAAGAGGCACTTAAATTATGAGTTACAAAATAGTAATCACAAAAAAAGCAAAACAGGAAGTTCTAAATGCAACAATGTATATTGCAAACGAACTTTTAAGTCCACAGGCAGCGTCCCATTTTTACAATACTGCTAACGAAGCATTTAAATCTCTTTCTGAAATGCCCAAACGAAATTCCGAAATCAATCCTTTTGCAATAGGGCTCAGTGGAATTCGTTATATTGTAATTGAAAATTATTTAGCCTTTTATACTGTTGACGATGATACAATGACAGTTCGAATAATTCGTTTTCTATATAGCAAACGAGATTGGCTCGGCATTTTAAAAACTACATCTTTAGATTGAGTGTCTGTATTAAGCAGATCCTTTTTCTTGATTTTAATCACTCTCCTCATTGACACTTTAACAATTAGATTTACATGATATTATAAAAAATGCTTGACTATTTTGTATATCTGTGTTATAATAAAAATGTTTTCGGGGCGTAGCGTAGCTTGGTAGCGCGCAGCGTTCGGGACGCTGAGGTCGCAGGTTCAAATCCTGTTGCCCCGATTTCATACCTCTTGAAACGGAGTTATTTGTTTCAGGAGGTTTTTTTGCGTATAAAAATAAAGTTTGGCAGTAAATGTCACTTTTTTTGTATTATATTTGTATTAAGTACAAAATTTAATATAAAAAGGAGGATGTTGCTGTGGCAAAAGAGGGAATAGACAGTTTTCTTTTGGATTGTCATACGAACGATACTTTAGCGGAGCTTGAAGCCGAATTCGGTGAGAAAGGACTTGTGATAATAATAAAACTTTGGCAAAAGATTTATTCGGAAAAGGGTTATTATTGTAAGTGGGGTGAAAAAGGAGCGGTGCTGTTTTTGTCAAGATGGTTTGGTGGAGGCAGTGGTGTGAGCAAAGGTCTCATAAATGAGGTTGTGAGCTATGCCGTAAACATAGGGTTGTTTGATAAAACGCTGTTTGAAAAATACAATATCCTGACTTCACCGAGGATACAAAGGCAGTATTTTGACGTTGTGAAACGCCGAGAATGTGTCAATGTGGTCGGTGATTATATTTTGCTTGAAAAAAACGCATTACCTAAAAATGTAAGCATTTTTGTCGAAAATGCAGACATAAACACAAAAAATGCAGACGAAAACGCCACAAGTAAAGTAAAGGTAAGTGAAGTTAAGCCAAGTGAAGTAAAGAAAAGTGCAGCAGTAGTGTGCCCCGCTGGGGAGAAAACCGCTGCTGCCGCTGACGATTTATTTGAATATTACGAAAAAAATATAGGTGGTATGTCGCCCGAAATAATGAGCAACATAACATCATACAGACGTATATTTTCCGATGAATTGATAATTTTTGCCATTAAACAGGCTGTTGAAGCTAATGTTAAAAACTGGAGGTATATTCACGCCATATTGCAAAGATATAAAAAAGATGGTGTTGATTCTCCGCAAAAGGCTGAAATACGTAAAAAAGTTGAAAGTGAGCCTTTCCCCGTAAGGCAAAACAGCTTTAACGGCTATGGGCAAAGAGATTATGAAGAGGAGGAATATGAGAGGATAATTGCCGCAAAAAACAGAAAAAGACAGGCTGAAAAACAGGTGACTATGTTCATGGAGGGTGATTAATGCGCTTAAAAAAATAATTATGCCATGGCATATTACTTGTAATAATTTATTGACAATGTGTAAAAATAATATTATACTGTAGTCATAAATTTATAAGGAGGCGATTTTATGCCACATATTAATATAAAGATGTATCCGGGTAGAAACGATGAGCTTAAGAAAAAGGCTGCCGATGCTGTTGCTGCTGCTTTGAGTGAAAGTTTGGGTGCGGATATGAGTGCAATAAGTGTATCTGTTGAGGATATTCCTCAGACAGAGTGGAAAGAAAAAGTTTACGATAAGGAACTTACGGCTGATAACAAAAATCTTTTTGTTAAGCCGGGTTATGAAATGTAAAAATTCCGCATTTACTTAAATCGCCTTGCATAATATTGTGTGGGGTGATTTTTTTATGACAGAAATTAAAATTTCCGTTTTGGGCGGTGATTACAGATATAAGATATTGAAAGAGCTTTTGATTGAGGACGGTTATGCAGTGAGTTCATTCGGCTCGGATTTTATAGGCGATAATGTGAATGGGATAGATGAGCTTATAAAGGGTTGCAATGTGCTTGTTGCACCGATTCCTCTCTCAAAGGACGGGAAAAACGTGTTTTTGAGCGGATATACGTTTAAATTATCCGACTTGCTCGAAAAGCTCAAATACAGCGGCACAAATGCACTCATCGGCGGTGTGGTGAGTGACGATGTGAAGAAGAGGGCGGGTGAGTACGGTTTCAAGGCTTATGATTTTTTTGATTTTGAGGAAGTTTCCGTGGCAAATGCCATACCTACGGCAGAGGGCGCTGTGATGACGGCTATGCGTGAAAGTGAAAGGATAATTTTCGGTAGCAATTGCCTTGTGATAGGCTACGGAAGATGCGGAAAGGTGCTTTCACAGGAATTGAAGGGGTTAGGCGCTAATGTTGCCGTAACATACAGAAAAGAGGGTGATGGAGCATATATTTCGGCTTTCGGACTCAATCCCGTGAGATTTTCGGAGATGAACTGCTGCATAACAAAGTATGATTTCATATTCAACACAGCACCGTCCTTGGTGCTTGATGCGGGATTACTGAAAAGACTTAAGCAAAAGCCTGTGATTATAGATATCGCACAAGCTCCGGGAGGAGTGGACTACAACACGGCTAGAGCGCTCAACATAAAGGCACTTTACTGCCCCGGATTGCCCGGAAGATTCGCACCACGCACAGCGGCTGAAATTTTGAAAAAAACAATCATTGACATTGCATTGACGGAACAATAAAAATAGAATTTTCATAGTATACACAGGGAGGTGATACTATGGATTTGAGTGGTTTGAAGCTTGGTTTTTGTCTTTGCGGTTCATTCTGCACATTCGCAAAAGCTATGAATACAATGGGTACTCTTCACGATATGGGAGTTGATATACAGCCCATATTCAGCGGCAATTCTCAAAATATAGATACTCGATTCGGAAAAGCCGTGGATTTCATAAAACACGCCGAGGAGGTTTGCGGAAAGAAAATCATAGGTTCGATATACGAGGCAGAGCCTATAGGGCCGCAGAATAAACTTGATGCAATGCTCATTGCACCCGCAACAAGTAATACGCTCGGGAAGCTTAGCAACGGCATAAATGACAGCGTCGTGACAATGGCAGTGAAGGCACATTTAAGAAATAACAAACCCGTTGTTGTTGCCATATCAACAAATGATGCCTTGGGTGTGAGTATGAAAAATATAGGCACACTTATGGTGAGGAAAAATTATTTCTTTGTGCCTTTCGGACAGGATAACCCAAAGGGTAAACCGCTTTCTATGATTGCCGATTTTGAAAAAATACCGCAGACAATTGCCGAAGCAATAGACGGCAGACAGATACAGCCTATATTGGTGTAAAAAATCGAGCCGGGGGTGCGGACATTTTCTTGGACTAACTAATCCATCAATCCAAGATTTTGTCTGT
>CAZUXS010000163.1:0-4315 GCA_964624605.1 uncultured Lachnospiraceae bacterium
ATCGGTGAGCTGTGCAAGAAGGCCTCTTGCTTTCAATTCATCATAAATCGTCATTTTGTATCTTCCTTTCAAAAAAAATAAGGATATCCCCATCCAAAGGACGAGAATACCCGTGTTACCACCTTAATTCACGAAAGGCATAACCTTTCGCCTCTGTTTTCCCATAACGGAGGAACACCGCAAACACTCAAAGGGCTGTAATTCAACTTACGACACGGACAGACTCGCACCCACCGCCTGCTCTCTTTTCCCGACAATCGCAACCTACTGCTTTCCCCAATCAACGTGATTGACATAGCAATTATTAAAATTTTATCACAAATAAAAAGGGTTGTCAACATTTACGGAAAAAGTTTTGAAGTTTTTTTGTTTAGATAGGTAATGTTGCAAAACAGACCGTACTTATTTACAGCAAACTTAACACATACGCACTTCATTTTTTCGCTTTAAAGTGCTAAAGTTTTTTCCTTGTAACCTATTGACATCGGCTTATAAAAGGAGTATCATATCTATAGCAATTTTTGAAACATTAAGGTAAACAATGGCAGGTACCGTTTATGCCGTTATTTACCACAGGAGGATATAATGAGCTTTACAAATTTAAGAAAAATGCCTACTCCGGAGGAGATAATGAGCCAAACCCCTATGACAGAGGAACTTATGGCTGTAAAGGCAAAGAATGACGAAACAATTAAAAACATATTTGAGGGTAAGGACGACAGATTTATAGTGATTGTAGGTCCTTGTTCAGCCGATAATGAAGAAGCTGTTTGCGAATATATGCGCAGACTTGCAACCGTAAACGAGGTAGTTAAGGACAAGCTTTTCATAATACCTCGTGTGTACACGGGCAAGCCACGTACTACCGGACAGGGCTACAAGGGTATGCTCCATCAGCCCGACCCTAACGGCGGTTCAAACATGGTTGAGGGTATACTTGCCACAAGAAAAATGTATCTCAGAGTTTTAAGAGAAACAGGTCTTCCTATCGCCGATGAAATGCTTTATCCCGCAAACCTCCCGTTTGTGAGCGATATACTTTCATATCACGCAGTAGGTGCAAGAAGTGTTGAAAATCAGCAGCACAGACTTATAGCTTCGGGCGTTGACGTGCCTGTAGGTATGAAAAACCCAACAAGCGGTGACCTTTCCGTTATGTTCAACTCAATCAAGGCTGCACAGTCCAGCCACGATATAGTTTACAACGGCTATGAGGTTAAAACAAGCGGCAACCCACTTTCTCACGCAATAATGAGAGGCTCCGTAAACAAGCACGGAAACAACATACAAAATTACCACTATGAGGATCTTATGCTTGCTTCACAAATGTACGAAAAAGCAAACCTTCAAAACCCTGCCGTTATAGTTGATGCCAACCATTCAAACTCAGGCAAAAAGTTCTTTGAACAGCCGAGAATTGTTATGGACGTGCTCAGCTCCAGAAGATATAACGAGACACTTAAAAAACTCGTTAAGGGCGTGATGATTGAAAGCTACATCGAGGAAGGCAACCAAGCTTGCGGCCCCGACCAAGTTTTCGGTAAATCAATCACAGATCCTTGCCTCGGTTTTGCTGATACACAGAGCTTGTTGATGAAAATGGCGGACAGAGTGTAATTTTTTGATAAAATTTAAAAAATGTGCTTGATTTCTCAAGCACATTCGTTTATAATATAACTAAGAAGAGTTAATCGGAACGATTTCCGATTGCCCTCAGTTTTCTATATTAAATAATAAAAATAGCATTCACGTTCTGAGGGTTGGATGCTATTTTTTATTGTGGTTGTCTAAATATGACAAAGCCGCAAAGATTACAAGTAATAATGTCAAAACATCTGATATACTTATGCTCATGGGCATCACCCTCCTTTATGTACTAGAGGGCAACCATCGAAAATCGCATCCGCTCATTCTTAGCTATACAACAAAATTATACAATATATTTCATCCTATGTCAAATAATAATTGATTTTTTCGGATATTTTTTTCACATTATTTTATACAAAATTTAAAAATATACTTGATTTTTAAAGAATATTCATTTATAATATAGCTATGGTTATCTATGTATGACAATGCCGTGAATATAACGAGTAGCAGTGTAAGAACTTCCATCGTACTCATGGGCATCACCCTCCTTATGTACTAAGAGGGTTGAAAAATAGCATCTTACCGGTTGGTAGGATGCTATTTTTTTGTTTATCTATATATTATATCAAACAAAACCCCAATTTTTTTGCACAAAAAAAGCATACCACCAAAGTGATACGCCCTTTTAAACTGCCGGCTGCGGGACTTGAACCCGCACGCTGTTGCCAGCAACAGATTTTGAGTCTGCCTCGTCTGCCAATTCCGACAAGCCGGCTTAAACGACAAGACTATTATATTACACTTTTTGTCTTTTGTCAATAGCCAAAAAAAATTTTTAAACTATGAAAAAACACTTGCAATTACTTTAGTTATATGTTATCATTATATCTGTGTGTGGTACCAGTCCTGTGTTCAGGTATTGGCACAGCCGTACCTTAACATACGGAGTAACCCAAATGCACCGAGCACACACAAAAAATTACAGGGTGCAGAAAAATTTTATTTTTATGGAGGAAACAAAAATGGACAAGCAGGCTATTGTAGCAAAGTTCGGTAGAAATGAAGCAGACACAGGTTCACCTGAGGTACAGGTTGCATTACTCACAGCAAGAATCAACCACCTTACAGATCACCTCAGAGAGCACAAGAAGGATCACCACTCAAGAAGAGGTCTTCTTAAGATGGTAGGTCAGAGAAAAGGTCTTCTCAGCTACATCAAGGATAAGGATGTTGTTAAGTACAGAGAGCTTATCGCTGAACTTGGCTTAAGAAAGTAATTCCAACAAAGAAAAAGCTGTTCCGTTTTATGCGGAACAGCATATTTTTTAAGTAAATTGTTAAAAGTAGAAATGTAAGAGATGAAACGACAAGGAATTAAATTTTAGTTTACAAATGCTTTTTGTGGAAAGAAAAAACCTTGAACCCTTTTTTCTATCGCAAAAAAGGAAAGCACTTTTGCCTTGCGGCAAAAGCAAGCCTTCAGCTTGCCGACCACTTTGTCGGTGCGTAGGTTCAAACTCCTAAAAAATACTCTTAGAGCAATAGTGGGACGCTGTCCCACACCCTGCCCTCCTTTTGAAAAAGGAGGGGCGAAAACTTTTCTATCGGCTTCGCCGAGTATTAATCAGGGTATAGCGAATCCCCCCGAAAAGCGTTAGCTTTTCGGACATAAAAGTTTTTGCGTTGCTTTTTTCAAAAAGCGACTGGGGAGGTGGGGCAAAGCCCCACGGTCTTAGCCTCCAAGAGCATTTGTAAGCTAAAAAATAACTCCTGTCGTTTCGGTAAGAATCAAGGAGGAAAAGAATTAAATGAGCTACAAGACATTTAAAATGGACTTAGCAGGCAGAGAGCTTTCTATACAGATAGACAGAGTAGCGGAGCTTGCTAACGGCGAGTGTATCGTCAGATACGGTGATACCGTGGTACTTGTTACGGCTACGGCATCAGAGAAACCAAGAGCGGGTATTGATTTCTTCCCACTCTCAATTGATTATGAAGAGAAGATGTATGCGGTTGGTAAGATACCGGGTGGCTTTACAAAGCGTGAGGGCAGACCTGCTGAGCATGCCATACTTACAGCCAGAGTAATAGACAGACCTATCAGACCACTCTTCCCTAAGGACTACAGAAACGATGTTTCTATTAATGCACTTGTGCTTTGTGTGGATCAGGATTGTGCACCCGAGATTTGTGCTATGATTGGTTCATCAATCGCACTCTCTATTTCGGATATACCATTTGCAGGACCTACAGGCTCCGTATCTGTTGGTATGATTGACGGCGAGTATGTAATCAATCCTACTTTCGAGCAGAGAGAGAAGAGCAGACTTAACCTCACAGTATCATCTACTAAGGAAAAGGTAATGATGATTGAGGCCGGTGCCGATGAAATAACAGATGATGAGATGTACAACGCTATCATGTTCGGTCATGAGCAGAACGTGAAGATTTGTGAGTTCATCGAGACTATAGTTGCTTGCTGCGGTAAGCCAAAGCATTCTTATGAGGAGCACGTGGTTGACCACGACCTTTACGAGGCTATAAGAGAGCTTATTACCGATGCACGTATGGAAGAGGCTGTATTTGCTGAGCAGAAGCAGGACAGAGATCAGAGGATTTCCGAGATAGAAGCCGAGATTTGCGAGAAGCTTTTTGAGCAGTTCGGCGGCGAGCTTGATGAAGCAGGCTTTGAAGAGGTAGTAGGCGAGGCTGTTTACAAGTATGA
>CAZUXS010000164.1:0-4304 GCA_964624605.1 uncultured Lachnospiraceae bacterium
AACGATGGGGCGTTCCGATTCGCCCCATACCCCTAACGGGCAGGGGCGGTGAGTGCGTCGGCTCAGTGGAGTACGGTGGCGGGTTGCCCCTGCACCCACCCGTTTTACTCAGAACTTTTGCTACGCAAAAGCAAGCCTTACGGCTTGGCGATAGGACACCCGGTGTTCCAAATAACAACGTTGGATGAGTTGTTTTCAGCCTTCCCTTGTAGGGAAGGGGGACCGCTTTAGCGGTGGATGAGTAGTGGCAGAATGATAAATGGGGGTGGAAAATAATTTTTAGTTTTACGCCTTACATCCAAATAGGTTTGATTTTCTTTTTAATATATGGTATGATTATATCAAGGAAAGGATTGAGAATTATGCTGTTTATGGCAGGAGTAGATTACAAAAAAACGGCTTTGGAGCTTAGGGAAAGGGTTGCCTTTGATGATGAGGGTGCTATGCTTGGGATGCAGAGGATATGCGCTCTTGACGGTGTGACGGGGTGTGTTATTCTTTCCACCTGCAACAGGACGGAGGTTTATATTTCATCCGAAGTTGAGGTTGATGCAAAGCGTGCGTTGGTGCTTGCCGCCGAGGTGGATGAAAGTGAGTTTGACGGGCTTATATATACTTACGGCGACAATGAAGTGATATATCATCTTTTTGAAACGGCTTGCGGCTTACATTCCGCTATGTTCAGAGAGGACCAAATTATATCGCAGATAAGCCGTGCTTCGGAGCTTTCTCGCACGGCACTTTGCGGCTGTGGGGAGCTTGATGTGCTTTTCAGAATGGCTGTCACAACAGGCAGGAGAGCTGTGTGCATAAGTGAGAACGGTTCTCGTGAAAGTTCTACGCATTTGGCTGTGGATATGCTTGAAAAAAGTTGCGGAGATTTAAGCGGCAAAAATTGTTTGGTGATAGGTAACGGAAAAATAGGTATACTGGCGGCAAGGCTGCTCAAAAACAAGGGTGCGGACGTGACAATAACACTGCGTACATACAGGCACGGGGAAAGTGTTGTGCCCCGTGGGTGCAAGGTAGTGCCATATAATGACAGGGTGACGGCACTTGATGGCTGTGATATTGTGATAAGTGCGACAAAAAGTCCGCATTTTACAATCACCAAAGAAATGACAGGCAATATAAAAATGCCTAAGTATGCCGTTGACCTTGCCGTGCCAAGGGATATCGAAGAGGGTGCACTTGACGGTGTGAAATATTACAACATAGACAGCTTCACAAGTGAAAGTACCTTTGTGCAACCCGAAATTTACGAAGTGATTGAAAGCGGCGTGCAGGAATATATGGGCTGGTGCAATTACCGTGAGAATATTTCCGCTTTTGAGGAGATAAAAGATATCATATCAAAAAGAATTGTGCATACAACTGATATTGATGAAGAAGTTGTGAAAACTGTCAGTGAAAGAACGGCTGATATGCTTTTCGGCTCTTTGCGAGGTGTGATAACCGCAAAGGCTGTGGACGACTGTCTTAAAAAGCTCAAAAGCCGTATGAGGTAAATATAATGAGGTTTCCGCTTTTTATAGATATAGAAAATAAAAAAGTTCTTGTTGTAGGTGCCGGCAACATAGGTTGCCGCAGGATTGAAACATGGCTGAAATTCGGTGCCAAAGTCACCGTAATATCAAGCAGTTTTGCAAAAAGTGATTTGATTGACAAGGTGGAATATATTAACCGAAAATTTGAGAGTACGGATATAGGTGACTATGCACTTGTGACGGCGGCAACCCCCGACAGGGAGGTAAACAGGCTTGTGGGCGAAATTTGCAGGCAGAGGAATATCCCCGTCAGCATAGCGGACAGTGCGGACGAAAGTACATTTTTCTTCCCTGCCGTGTGCGTGAATGACGAGCTTAGCATAGGTGTGGTTTCAAGCGGTGAAAAACACAGCCTTGTGCGTAAAACGGCAAAGAGGATAAGAGAGGAAATTTTATGAATGTAATAAAAGTCGGCAGCAGGGATAGTGTGCTTGCCGTTACACAGAGTAATATTATAATTGAGGAAATAAAAAATAAGTTCCCTAAGTACGATACACAGCTTGTGACGATGAAAACAACGGGGGATAAAATACTCAATAAAACGCTTGATAAAATAGGTGGCAAGGGGCTTTTTGTGAAAGAGCTTGATATGGCGCTGAGAGATGGCAGAGCGGATATAACGGTACACAGCCTTAAGGATATGCCTGCCGATGTGCCCGAGGATTTGCCGCTCATAGCTTATTCAAAGCGTGCGAACCCCTTTGATGTGTTTGTGCTTCCCGAGGGCAAGAGTGAAATTGATTTTTCAAAGCCTATAGGCTGTGCCAGTGCAAGGCGGAGCATACAGCTTAAGGAGATATATCCTAAAGCGGATATAAAACCCGTCAGAGGAAATGTGCAAACAAGGCTCAAAAAGCTTGACAGCGGAGAATACTGTGCACTTGTGTTGGCGGCTGCGGGTCTTGAAAGATTGGGACTTGCACACAGAATTTCAAGGCGATTTACAGCCAATGAAATGCTGCCGTCCGCAGGGCAGGGCATAATAGCCGTGCAGTGCAAAAAAGGCAACGGTTTTGAGTTTTTAAGTAACATAAGCGATAGGGAATCGGAAATTTGCGCCACAGCCGAAAGAGCTTTCATAAAAAGGCTTAACGGCGGTTGCAGTGCGCCATCTGCCGCCTATTGCGTGATTGAAAACGGCAGAATTTATCTGCGTGGTATGAATGAAGTAAACGGTAAAATGAAAAAAGCGGAAATTTGGGCGGAAATTGAAGAAGCTCAAACAGCGGGTAACGAGCTTGCGGAAAGGCTGATGATATGAAAAAAGGTAAGGTAACGCTTGTGAGTGCAGGTGTGGGAAGCACCTCACTCATGACGGTGAAAGGCAAAAAAATACTTGAAAATGCGGAAGTTGTTGTGTATGACAGACTTTTGGGCGAGGGTGTGACGGACTTAATACCCGAAAATGCGGAAAAAATAAATGTCGGCAAAAAGGCAGACCACCACCCTATACCGCAGTATGAAATAAATTCCATACTTGTGCAAAAGGCAAACGAGGGTAAAAACGTAGTCAGACTTAAGGGCGGTGACAGCTATCTTTTCGGCAGAGGCGGCGAAGAGGTTGAAGAACTTATCAAAAACGGCATAGAGTTTGAAGTGATTTCGGGTGTAACATCGGCTATTGCCGCACCCGCTTATGCAGGCATACCCGTTACTCACCGTGATTGCGCTTCATCCGTGCACATCATAACGGGGCACAACAAAAAGGGCAAGAGCCTTGATATAAATTACAAGGCTTGCGTGGATATTGGCGGCACACTTGTTTTTCTGATGGGCGTGAAAAATCTTGCGGTCATTGCAGATGGACTTATATCAAACGGCATGAGGGAAGATATGCCCTGTGCCGTCATTGAGAGGGGCGCAACGCCACAACAAAAAAAGGTGGTTGCAACAATAGGCGATATAGCCGAAAAAGCAAAGGATTTAAAAAGTCCATCCGTTATTGTGGTCGGTGAGGTTTGCAGATACAGCGATGATATGGATTGGTTTTCAAAGTTGCCGTTATTCGGCAAAAGCATAGCCATAACCAGAGCTAGGGAAAAGGCGATTTCACTTGCCGAAAAGTTGAGAGATTTGGGTGCAAGCGTTGTTATAAGTCCTTGTATAAAAACGGAGAGTTTGGACTTTGACACGAATGAGGTAACAAAGCTTATCAACAGCACTGATTGCACGGCATTTACAAGCCCCGTGGGTGTTAAAACGGTGTTTGAATCTCTCCTTGAAAGTGGTAAGGATGCAAGAATTTTTGCTTATAAAAAGATTGCTGCGGTGGGTAAAAAAACAGCCGAAGCACTTAAACATTACGGCATAATTGCGGATATCATACCAGAGGAACACAACGGCGGTGCACTTGCGGATTGTCTTGCGGGCAAGGCTGAAAGCGTGCTTATATTGAGAGCCGAAAAGGGTACAAAGGAACTGACCGAGAAGCTTGAAAGCAATGATATTTCATACGTGGATATGGCTGTCTACAGAACGGTTTTGACGGAAACGAAAACGGAACTGCCCGAAAAGATTGATTACGTGGTGTTTGCAAGTCCGTCTGAAGCAGAGGGTTTTGCAAGGCTCAATATAAAGGCAACAGCGGTGTGCATAGGTGCAAAAACAGCTGCAAGGGCAATGAAACTCGGTTTTGAGTGCATAGTGGCAACAAAACAAAGCGAGGATGGCATTGTGGCGGCACTTGTGGAAAGGTGCTGTTGAAAAAGATTGTTCTTTTTGAGGGCAAAAAGAACCAAAAACCTCGGGGCGTTCCGA
>CAZUXS010000165.1:0-4255 GCA_964624605.1 uncultured Lachnospiraceae bacterium
TATCCGAAGAACCCGTACTTAACAGAGTTTTGTCAGAAACAGACGGTGACTTTGTTGCGGCAATACAGGCATATCGTGATGAGGTACTTATACATCAAAAGAATGTGTATTTTGTTGACCAAACGGCAAATCCGGCAAATCCCAATGCACATAAAAGAACAACAGGCCCCGAGATTTGGGAGGATACAGACGGGCAGGTGGATATATTTGTTGCCTGTGTCGGCACGGGTGGCACTGTATCCGGTACGGGTGCATATCTTAAGGAAAAAAATCCCAATATAAAGATTGTTGCCGTTCAGCCGGGCAAAAATTCTCTTCCGAGTGAGGAAAATCCCGCACCCGAAGAAATAACCGGTGTTCATCCATTTGAGGGCGTTCCTGCTGAAAGAGTGCCTAAAACAATGGATTTGAATATATATGACGAAAAAATTGAGGTTGAAACACAGGATGCGTACATAGCGGCAAGAGAGGTTGCAAAAACAGACGGTATCTTAATCGGTACATCATCCGGTGCGGCTCTCCATGCGGCAACTATACTTGCAAACAGAGAAGAAAATAAGGGTAAAAAAATAGTTGTTATTTTCCCCGATACGGGACTTCGCTATCTTTCAACAAATTTATTTGAATAAATGAGCGGATATGAGGTTGTCATTTGGCAGCCTCTTTTGATATGGAGGTAAATAAATATGATAACGGATTATGAAATGAAACATACAACCGAGGGTATTGATTTTAATGAGGTCAGAGAGATACTGCATTATTACGGGTTAAGTAACTTCGATACGCAAACACAGAAAAAAGTTTTTGAAAACAGTTATGCGGTGGTGTTTTTGATTAAGGATAACAAAGTCATAGGTATGGGCAGAGCAATTTCGGATGGAATTTGCCAAGCCGCATTTTATAACATTGCACTTCACAAAGATTATTGCGGCAACGGACTGGGAAAGGTTATTATAGAGGAGCTTGCAAAGCAGGTTGAGGGCTGCAATATAATATTGTATACCCATCCGAAGTGGTATGGCTTGTATGAGCATTGGGGCTTTAAGCGTATGAAAACGGGTTATGCAAGGTATAATGACAGCGAACACATGGAAAAAGAGGGGTTTGTGTAAAAGCACAGTAATAAATTTATGTATTAAAAAATTTAAAATTTATTCATATTGTCAAATTGGAATAATGTGTTAAAATAGATATATAAATAAACAATTCATATATACAAAGTATGAATTGCAAATAACATTCAATTACAGATAAAGAGAGGGTAATTTTTTCTTTACACAATTGACCGGAAAACCGGAGGTTTTGAGGCTTACGCAAGTAGCTTTCAAGACCTTTTTTTATTTTATAAGCGAATAATTGAGAAAGGAGATACAAATGAAGATGAAAGTTATAAAAAAATTTTTACACATTAGTTTTGTAGCGGTTTTGGTAGCAAGTCTTATATTTGGCTTGACGGCTTGTGGAGGTAATACCAATGCATCAAGCGGTGCGAATGGGGGAAAATTGACGGCACAGGCGTGTGAAGAATGTGGCGGTGCAATAAAAAGTACCTCAAATGCAGGTCGGTAATTTAATATTTAATTTAAAAAGCGAGGTGGCGATGAAATGAATATTACAGTGTTAAAAGGAAATCTGGCGGCGGCGTTTACAATTGCCGTATGGTCTGTTACGTACATATCCGGAAAAATTCTTTTGGAAGCATTTTCACCGGCTGAAATATTTATATACAGATTTATAATTGCCGTTATATTTTTATATATTCTTGAACCACACTTACTTAAGACAAAATCAATTAAAGAAGAAATAATGTTTGCTTATGCGGGATTGGTGGGAATAAGTGTATATTTTCTTTTGCAGAATTTTTCTCTAAAATATACCACAGCATCAAATGTGAGCGTTATCACTTCCACTGCACCTTTGTTTACGGGGATATTATCGAGAATATTTCTTGGTGACAAGAAAAGTACTGGTATAAGATTTTATATAAGCTTTGTAGTTGCCATGATTGGAATTGCACTTATAAGCTTTAACGGAAATGCCGTTGAACTCCACTTGTTTGGGGACGGATTGATTTTTTTGGCAACGGTTTTGGCAACGGCATATTCCATTTTGGTAACCAAGCTTTTTGAAAGAGGATACGGTGTTATTCAAGTGACAAGAAGAACTTTTATTTACGGTATTTTATTTAGCTTACCATTCCTTAAGTTGTTGGGATTTGAGTTTGGGTTTGAAAGGTTTGCAAATAAAATATATCTTGCGAATATTCTCTTTTTGGGCTTGGTGGCATCGGCTTTATGTTATATTTCTTTAAACTATGCAACAAAAATTATAGGTGCGGTTAAAACAAACACTTATATGTATGCGCAATCCGTTTTGACAGTAATAGTTGCATATTTTGTTTTACACGAAAAATTAACAATTATTTCTTTGGTTGGTGTTATAATGGTATTGATAGGATTATTTATATCCGGAAAAAAATTGAATATAAAAGAAAGGAAACTAAAAAATTATGAAAGTATTACTTGTAAACGGAAGTCCGAGAAAAAACGGTGAAACAAACCGTTCATTGGAAATTATTGAAAATGAACTGCACCGATATGAAATTGAAACCGAATGGTTTCAGCTTGGCATGGATATGGTGAGAGGCTGTTGCAGCTGCAATCAATGTCAAAAAAATTATCGTTGCTGTTTTACGGATGATAAATGCAACGAACTGATTGAACAATTTTTAAATGCCGATGGAATTATTATAGGCTCACCCGTGTATTTTGCAGGTCCGAACGGTGCTCTTTGTGCACTCCTTGACAGAGTATTTTATGCGGCAAGCAATTTTGGTCGTTTATTTGAGGGGAAACCTGCGGCAGCTGTTGCAACCTGTTGGAGAGCAGGGGGCACGGCAACTTTGGACAGACTGAATAAGTATTTCACATATAGTGAAATGCCCGTTGTAAGCAGTACGTATTGGAATATAAAATTGACGGGAGAAGATTCTTTCGGAGAAGATGTTTTAAAACAACTGGGCGTGAATATGGCAAAGGAATTATTGAAGCTTGGCAATGCCGAGAAATAAATTTTAATATTTTTGAAGTGTTTTTTAAGGCATAGAAAATTTTCTAAAAAAATTCATATATAAAAAAATTTAAAATTTATTCATATTGTCAAAATAAAATAATGTGTTAGAATAGATATATAAACAACCAATTCATATATAAAAAGTATGAATTTAAAATAACATTCAATTATAGATAAAGAGAAGGGGTATTTTTCTTTACAAGATTGACCGGACAACCGGAGGTTTTGAATCTTACGTAAGTAGTTTTCAAGACCTTCTTTTGTTTTATATGCGAATGGCAAAGAAAGGGGATATAAAATGAAAGTGAATGTTGATTTAGCTTTTTTATCCGTTTGGCTTGCCAATGCCTGTCACACATAATTCTTCGGTAAAAAACGGAAAGTATTGTTATTGAAAAATTATGAGGTGAATTATTATGAAAAAAATTTTAAAAAGAAGTTTTGCAACGGTTTTGGCAACAAGTCTTATATTTGGCTTGACAGCTTGCGGCGGTAATTCCGCACAGTCAACCGGTGCAGATGAGGGAAGAACAACGGCACAGTCAGGTGAATCAAGTGAGGGAGTAACAAAAATAAAGGTTGGCAGCGGTGTTGCATATAAGCCTTATGCCTATCTTGATGAGGATGGAAAAGCAATAGGTTATGAATATGACGTGCTTGCGGCTATTGATGAGGCACTTCCTCAATATGAATTTGAATATGATTCAATGACATTTGATAATATTCTTCTTTCACTTGATGCCGGTAAGATTGATGTTGCGGCTCATCAGTATGAGTATACACCCGAAAGGGCAGAAAAGTACCTGTTTTCAACAGAATCTTATACGGATTACGTAACAAGATTTGCTGTTGATGTAAACAACAACGATATAAATTCAATTGAAGATTTGGCAGGTAAAACCGTTAATGCGGGCGGTACAACATCAGCTACAAACTCAATACTTACAAAATATAATCAGCAAAATCCCGACAAGGCTTTGAAGCTGACAAATAATGAATCTTCCGAGGATGAGCTTACGGTTACTTCAATACAAAGCGGAAGCTGGGCAGCAACGGTAAGACCCGAAAGAGATATAGACAAAATAAATGAGGATTTCGGTAACGGCACACCTGTTTTAAAGGTTGTCGGTGAACCCGTAAACGTAACAAGCACTTATTATGTATTCTCAAAGGACAATACCGA
>CAZUXS010000166.1:0-4252 GCA_964624605.1 uncultured Lachnospiraceae bacterium
GCCTTCCCCTACGGGGAAGGTGGCATTTTTGCTTGCAAAAATGACGGATGAGGCGTCACCTTTGGACGAGGCACGCCCTCGGATGAGTGATAACCAATAACTAATAACTAATAACTAAATTATGTCTGATTAAAAATAAGAAAAGGAGCGTGGAAATATGGATAGTAAAAAAGAAATTTCATTCACGCAAGGCAGTGTGGTTTCCGCACTTTTGAGGTTTGCCATACCTGTTTTGGGGGCACTTATATTGCAAGCGGCTTACGGTGCTGTGGATTTGCTTGTGGTTGGGCAGTTCGGGGATGCGAGCAGTATATCTGCTGTAGGTTCGGGTAGTTCATTCATGCAGATGGTCACGTTTATAATAACAAGCCTTGCGATGGGTTCAACCGTTGTAATCGGTCAGCACATAGGTGCGAAAAATCCCAAAGAGGCGGGCAACACGGTCGGAACCACGATAGTTATGTTTGCGGTTCTCGGCATTGTTTTAACCGTAATTTTGGAGATTTTTGCGGGCAGTGTAATGCACCTTATGCAGGTGCCCGAAGCATCATTTGATAAGGCTGTTACATACGTCAGAATTTGTTCCGGCGGTATATTGATTATAATAGCGTATAACGTAATAAGCGGTGTTCTGCGTGGAGTAGGTAATGCAAATCTTCCCTTTATATTTGTGGGTATTGCCTGTGTAGTGAATATAGTTTGCGATTTGCTTTTTGTTGCGGTGTTTAATATGGATGTTGCGGGTGCGGCTTGTGCAACGGTTTTGGCACAGCTTGTTTCCGTAATAGCTTCCGTTTTTGTGCTCAGACGTCAAAAACTGCCTATATCATTCACTCTCAAGCAGTGCAGGATATACGCAAACGAGCTTAAAAAGGTTTTGAATGTCGGTGTGCCTATAGCTTTGCAGGAAACCATGGTGCAGATTTCATTCCTTGTTATAAATGCGGTTGTAAACAATATGGGTCTTATGCCATCCGCAGGCTACGGTGTCGCACAGAAAATTATATCATTTATAATGCTTGTGCCGTCATCCGTTATGCAAAGTGTTTCCGCTTTTGTTGCACAAAACATAGGTGCGGGACAAAATGCAAGAGCAAAAAAAGGCTTTTTTACCGCAATCGGCATAGGTTGCAGTGTCGGTGTGATTATATTTATGCTTGGCTTTTTCGGCGGCGGAAAGCTTTCATCACTCTTCACACAGGATGCGGAGGTTATAAAGCAAAGTGCAAATTACCTCAAAGGCTTTTCAGCGGAATGTATATTGACCTGCATACTTTTCAGCAGCATAGGTTATTTCAACGGTCGTGGAAGAAGTATACCCGTTATGATTCAGGGTATTACATCAGCATTCTGCATACGTATTCCCGTTTCGGTATTCATATCAAAACTGCCGAATACGTCACTGCTTTTCCTCGGCTTTGCAACACCTATAACAACCGTTTACGGTATTATATTCTTTGCGGTTTGTTTCATGCTTTTAAAGAGAGAAAATAAGAAAAAAACAATTAGTTGATGAATAAGTCTTGATATCGGAAGAAATGATGGTATCAAGGCTTTTTTGTAATTTTATTTTTTTAGGATATCGTTGAAAATTTTGGTGTTGAAGATTTTTCAGCTTTGACATGGGCTGCAAATTCGGTTTCGTAATTCTAAAGTTAAGTTTGTTTTTGTATAAAATTAATTAATTTACAGATTGGAAGAGGGCGTTATTTCCATGTTTGAGCGGCTCAACTAAAAAACAAGCTCACCGAATAAGCTTAAATTTCGGTGAGCTTGTTTTTATTTATATATAGCTGTTTTAGTTTCGTCATTCCACTCAACATCCACGCCGAGTGCACTTCCCAGTGCTCTGAAAGGAACATACATTCTGTTGTTTGTTATTTCGGCTTTCACGCCGTGTTCCATAATCATGGCTCTGTTGTTTATATACACAACATCACTGCCTGCCGTAAAGCTTATTACTTTGTCGGCGGTGATTATGGTTGCCGTTTTTGTATCTTCATCCCACTTCACACTACTGTTTGTGTCCGAATTTTCAACGTCATCGCCATTTATTCCCAGTGAAACAAATCTCAAAGGAACCATTGTGGAATTTGAGGTTTGCTGTATGTAAGGTGAGGCATACATATCATATTTTTCGGTACCATTCACAGTTGCAATGCTGCTGCCTATTGTGACGGCAATGCTCTTTGATTGTAATTCGTTGCCTGTCGGTTCATTGGTTGTAGGCTCATTGGTTGTGGTTTCGCTATTTGTTGTTATCTCTGTTGTTTCTTCGGTTAATGTTGTAACCTCGGTGGTTGTTTCCGTGGTTTTTACGGTCTGTGTGGTTGCAATTATTTCGGAGTTATCCAAAAGTTCCACTCTTTCAAATGAAACACTGTCACCGTACACATAAAGAATAGGATTACCAACTTGTGTGCCATCTGATTTTAAAACAACACCACAGATTTTTATTGAACAAAGCTTGCCGGGCGAACCTCTGAAAACATCGGGAATTCTGAATTCGACTACGCTGTTGTTTGTCTTTTTTGGATAAACGTAGTAGGGCATGAAGTCCTTGTTTGCACTTGTATTGTCATAACCCGGTTCTATGCTGACTTTATCGTTAAACACATAACCGTCACTAAGTTCCAATGTTATTTTGCCGTTACCGGTTTGATAGTTGAAAGAACCACGTTTCACCTCGGATATTTCCAAATCAAAACTTTCCGATACTTTGTTAAACGCTTTTATCGCCTTATTAACTGTTGTTTTTGTTTGCACATTTTTCTCTTCATTATATGACAAATCCGCATTTGCAACAACAAAACTGCCATTGCTTATTGTTGTGCCGTTGTTGTCTATGGATATGCTTATACTTCCCTCATCATAATCCATAAGTGGAAGAGGGATGTTGTAGCATATAACACCTCGTGAGCAGATTTCACTGAGTGTTATTTTTGTATATTTTTTGTCAACGGGGAAAAGGTCAACCTGCATTTGAGTTTTGTTTATAATTGTACTTCTGAAAGGCAGACAGTTCGTTTTTGAACCGAGGGCTTTTTTCAGAATTGTTGTTAAATTTTCTGTTGAACCTTCGGTTGCAGAAAATTCATCCATCAGTGAATTGTAGTAGCTTGGAGAATCACTGAATTTACCGCCTTCGCCGTAATAAAAATTATTGCCACCGCTTTTATTCCAAGCATCTTCGTCAAATCTTCCGTTTTTTGCGGTTATTATTATGGAAGAATCGGGAGCTATGGTATCGTTAGGATAAATTTTAAGACAAATAGGGTCTTTTGGCGAAACAGCCTCCTTTATGCCGACATTAACTTTGTTTTCAACTTTATTCAATGACGTTGCTTGTGTGGCAACCGGCAAAATCGCAATGCACAAAATAGCAACAATCATTGCCGCAATTTTTTTCTTCATCGTATACACCTCCGAATATTTATTTTTTGTTTATAAAAATAATATTCTGTTTTTTTGTCAAATTTCCTTTTTTTGACCCGAATAGGCAAAAAATATTACGGAGTGGTAAAAAGCTACTTATTTCCGCTTCATCAGCTTCCATATTATCATCAAAAAATATTACGGAGTAGTAAAAAGCTACCCCGTAAATTGTTATTGCTCCATCTGTTTTCCAATGAAACCTGCCGCTGTCATTGCAAGTTTCCCCTCAACTTCGCCCATTTTATTTTTTTCACTGAGCATTACAACCGCACCCATAACATCTCCCTCGGATATTATAGGGGTGATTAGCTCGTAATTGTAGGAATTGCTTTCATCATTCTCGAGTATAGGCACAAAATTTTTTTCATTTCTTGCAGCAATGTGAGTGTTTCTGCTGCTTATAACATTCTCCAACTCGGTGCTTATATGCTTTTCCATAAAATCCTTTTTAGAACCACCCGATACGGCAATAATGCGGTCGTTATCCACAATGCAAGTTATATGCCCCGCATTCGTGGCAAGACTTTCGGCATATTCCTTTGCAAACATTCCCATCTCGCCGATAGGTGAATATTTCTTTAAAGCAATTACACCGTCCCTGTCTGTGTATATTTCAAGTGGGTCACCCTCTCTGATTCTGAGCGTTCTCCTTATTTCCTTAGGTATGACAACCCTCCCCAAATCGTCTATTCGTCTTACTATGCCTGTAGCTTTCACAGCATTTTCCTCCTAAAAACAAATTAATCTTGTAAAGCTATTATTTGCCTACAGCGGGAAAATATACTATATCGGATATCGTCAAATTTTGGATATGGAT
>CAZUXS010000167.1:0-4193 GCA_964624605.1 uncultured Lachnospiraceae bacterium
TAAGGTCTACACTGCCCTTTGTGCTTATGTGGCAAAGATGAATTTTTGCACCTACAGCACCTGCAAGTATCATATCTCTTGCTACAATAACTTCCTCGGAATCGTTGCTTATGCCGTTAAGACCGAGAAGAGCCGCCCTGTCGCCTGCATTCATGGAACCCTTGCCTGTGAGCCTTGAATCCTCGCAGTGGTCAAACACGGGAAGATTGAACATCTTTGAATATTTGAGGGCATTTTTCATAAGTGAGGCATTGTCTACGGAACGTCCGTCCTCTGAAATGGCACAAGCACCTGCCTTAGCCATTCTGCCTATATCTGCAAGTTCCTCGCCCTGCTGGCCCTTTGTGATTGCACCTATTGGGAGCACGTTTATAACGCCCTCTCTAGCCGCTTTGAGTTTTACATATTCCACAACAACCTCGTTATCGGTAACGGGCTTTGTGTTCGGCATAGCACAAATTGTTGTAAAACCGCCCTTTGCACCTGCTCTTGAACCTGTTGCTATTGTTTCCTTATGCTCTAAGCCGGGTTCACGCAAATGCACATGAAGGTCTGTAAAGCCGGGCATAACCCAACAATTTTCGGCATTTATAACCTTGTCGGCATCTTTTGAAATGCTGTCGGCAACTTCCGCAACAACACCGTTTTCAACATATATATCCTTAACGGAATCAATGTTGTTTACAGGGTCAATCACCCTGCCGTTTTTAATAAGTAAACTGCTCAACTTCATTACCTCCTTATTTTCTGTGGTTTGCATCCATAAGTATTTTAAGTATAGCCATTCTTACGGCTACACCGTTTTTAACCTGCACATTTATTACGGAGTGTTTTCCGTCTATTACATCTGTGTCAAATTCCACACCCCTATTTACCGGACCGGGGTGCATAACAAGCACATCTTCTTTGGCATACTTAAGCAAATCGCTGTTCACACCGAAAAGACTGGAATATTCACGCACATTCGGGAACGGCATATTTTTCTGCCTTTCAAACTGAATTCTAAGACCCATAACAACATCGGCATCTTTAAGTGCCTCCTTAAAATCCGTTGTTACGGTTGCACCGAGTGACTTCATAGAGCTGTTCACAAGTGTTGACGGACCGCAAAGCGTAACCTTCGCACCGAGCTTTGTAAGACCGAAAACATTGCTTCTTGCAACTCTGGAATGTGAAATATCACCCAAAATGGTAACTTTCAAATCCTTGAAACCGCCCTTTCTTTCAAGAATGGTGAAAAGATCCAAAAGTGCCTGTGTGGGGTGTTCGTCTGAACCGTCACCTGCATTTATAACACTTGCATTAACGTTTTTTGCAAGTATGTGAGCCGCACCGGTAAGCTGATGGCGGATAATCATAATGTTTGTGCCCATTTGGTCAAGTGTCATACCCGTATCTATAAGGCTTTCGCCCTTTGAAACGGAACTTGTTGCCACACCCAAATCCTTAACTATAGCACCCTGATACTCTCCCGCAAGAGTAAAGGACATTTTGGTTCTTGTGCTGTTTTCATAGAAAAGAGTAACAATACTGCTGTTTTTAAGGTCGTCCGTCCTAAGTTCGGGATTATCTATTTTCTTTTTCATTTCTTTTGCAAGAATTAAAATAGTCATAATCTCCTCTGCACTCAGGCATCTTAAGCCAAGTAAGTCTTTTCTGTTATACAAGTGTATCCCTCCGTTCATAAAATACAGTAAAAATTACGTCATTATATCAAGAAAAAAGACAACAAAAAGAGTAATTAAAATAACAAACACTCTTTCCATTGTCTTTTTTTAATTTCATAATATAACTGCAAATGGAAATGCAATAAAACACAAATGACTTGTAAACGCTATTCATATTTAATCCGTTGATAAAATTAACCAAATTAGTCATTGCTGTTTCCTCACTTTCCATTTTAATTTACTCATTCCGTTTATTGTAACATTAAAAGTCAAAAATGTCAATGAGATTACAAAAAAATTACAAATTTTTTTCACACAGGTATTTTTTCCAATTCAACCGAAGATACCAACAACTTCTCAGCAGCTTCTTTGTCTACGTCCTGTGACAGAATAATTATACTTAAAATAAACTTTTTGGTACTACCAAGCATTTTCTTTTCTCTGTTAGAAAGACTTTTTACTCTTTCTCTTAAAGTAAGTGTCTTATAAACTTGCATTGCCGCCTCTAACTTCCCCGTCTTAAGGCGTTCTCTGTTTTCATTGTAACGAGTCATCCAATTACTCGGCATTTCTATAGGTTCCGTCTGGTTTATGATTTCCATAACTTCATCTGCTTCAGGAAGACGAAGAAGTTCTTGGCTGTCGGTTTTATCGGAAGATATCAAAATCCTTAAATCTCCCAGGCAAATGTGCAAAACAAAATAGTGTTCCGTCTGTCCGTTTACTCTTTCATTTTTCTCGCCTTCTATCACACCTGCACCATACATAGCATGAACAACTTTGTCTCCTACATTAAACATAGTTCTCACCTCCTACCATATAACAAACAGATTAAAACCTTCCCCACTTATATAGTATCACACTTCGAAAAAATTTTCAAATATTTTCTTGATAATTTTTATTGTTTTTTAATATAAAATGTTGATATGTGTTCTTATTGCTCCTATAGGTTTTCATTATATATTCTTTTTAATATATTTTTTATTACAGCAGTTATAGGTACTGCAAAAAGCATACCCAAAAAGCCGAATATTTTGCCCCAAACAGTCAGCGACAAAATAACCGCAACGGGACTTAATTTAACATTGCTTCCCACTATTTTGGGCGAAATTACAACCGAGTCTATCTGCTGCAAAATTACGATAACCATTGCCACATAAACAAGTTTTATGCTTTCACCGCTGAAAAGTGTTGCCGTCATACCCAATATGAAACCCACAATCGCCCCAAAATAAGGTATAATGTTTGAAAAGCCCGATACTATGCCTATCGCCCACGCAAATTTAATGCCCAGCACATTCAAACTGCCACCTATAAGCAAAGCCATAATTACGGCATCGGTCAGCTGTCCCCTAATGTAACCCGAAAAAACGGTATGCATATCGATGAGTATATTTTTAATGTTAAGGTATATTTTTTCGGGCAGTAATTTCAAGCTGTAGGAATTTAACTTGAATATTATTTCATCTTTTTCAATCAAAAAATAATAGGCACACACAAAGCTCAAAAAAAGGGTTGCGGTAAATTTTCCCACAGATGAAAAAGCTGAAACAATACTGTTTACAGCCCTATCCGATATTCCGTATAATCCCGTAACAATGCCGTCGGAATATTTCAATATAAAATCAAGATGATTTTTTGTCACCCTCTGCCTGAAATTGCTGTAGAGGTTATTCAGTTTTTCGTAGGCATTTTTAATCATTACGGAAATTTCATAGCCGTCCGCATTTGTTATTTTGTTTACAACCGCAAAACCGATAAGCAAAAACAAAACCATAACAATAACGTAAACTATCACAACGCAAAACCGCCTGCTTTTTATTTTCAGCTTAAGGCCGAAAAAATTCACAATGGGGTCAAGTATATAGGAAACAAAAAAGCCCCCTATGAGCACCGAAAATACCGAAAACACCCACTTCAAAAAATCCGATGCCGTACTGTATATGCCACCTGCATTTGTGAGTGCAAACACAAAGCCGTCAATCACTCGCTTAGATATATAAATCACAATGAATGTGAATATGGCATAAAAACTTAATTTGAAATAACTCCTGTCCCAAGGCAACCTCATTTAAATTCCTCCAAAAATAGTCTCCCAATCAGCAGTATGGGCGGTTGGACGGGGAATATACATGAAATGGAAAATTTATTCTTGAATTTCAACATTTTATATTGTATAATTTTTTTAAGAGGTGATGCTGTATGTCAAAAAGAGAATCAGATGGTATAATCAACAAAACACCCGATGAAATTGAACCCGATGAATTAGATTTAAAAATGATTTCCGAGGCTGAAAAAATAAACGACGGCACAACAATAACACTTGAAAAACTTGCAAAAGATTTAAATTTAGATACGTAAAAAAGGACAAGCCCACAAGCCTGTCCTTTATTTTTTACATAACTATTTCAAACGGCCAATCCATAATTCCGCCGAAGTCGTACACCTTACTATAGCCCATTTTGCAGAGGGTTCTTGCGGCTTTCACGCTTCTTCTTCCGCTTCTGCAATACACAAGCACAAGTT
>CAZUXS010000168.1:0-4162 GCA_964624605.1 uncultured Lachnospiraceae bacterium
GTAAGCACATAGGCAACGTTGTTGACCCTTGGAGCGTACTTGACAATCAGGGTGCAGATGCCGTAAGATGGTATTTCTATTCAAACAGTTCACCTTGGCTTCCTAACCGTTTCTATGATAAGGCGGTTGACGAATCACAGAGAAAGTTCATGGGTACACTTTGGAACACCTATGCTTTCTTCACACTTTATGCTAATATAGATAAATTCAATCCTGCCGATTACAAGCTCGAATATGATAAACTTGCGGTTATGGATAAGTGGATACTTTCAAAGCTCGACACACTTGTTAAGTATATTGATGAAAGTCTTGATAAATATAAATTTACAGAAAGTTCAAGAGCTATGAATGACTTTACAGACGAGCTTTCAAACTGGTATGTAAGACGTTCAAGAGAGAGATTCTGGGGCAAGGATATGCCACAGGATAAGGTAAATGCCTACATGACACTTTACACCGTTCTTGTTACACTTGCAAAGCTTTCAGCACCATTCACACCGTTTATGGCTGAAAATATGTATCAAAACCTTGTTAAGAAGGTTGATGCAAACGCACCGAAGTCAGTTCACCTTTGTGACTTCCCTATTTGCGACGAGTCTATGATTGATGCTAAGCTTGAGGCTAATATGGAGCTTGTGCTTTCAATCGTTGTTGCCGGCAGAGCTGCAAGAAACACATCAAAGATTAAGAACAGACAGCCTATCGGCAATATGTATGTTCAGTCCGCAAAGGTACTTGACGAAGCCTACAAGCCAATTATTCTTGATGAGCTTAACGTTAAGGAAATTGAATTTGTTGAAGATGCAAGCAAGTTCGCAAGCTACAGCTTTAAGCCACAGCTCAGAACACTCGGCAAGAAATACGGCAAACTTGTGCCTAAGATTGGCGAATATCTTAAGACAAACGACGGCGTAAAGCTTATGGATGAGCTTAAGAGCACAGGTCTTATCAAGTTTGAAGTTGAGGGCACAAGCATTGAGCTTGAAGAAGCAGATGTACTCATCGAAACAGTTCAGAGTGATGATTACGCAACAGAGAGTGACAAGGGCGTAACCGTTGTACTTTCAAAGATACTCACACCGGAACTTATTGAAGAGGGTTTTGCAAGAGAACTCGTTTCAAAAATTCAGACAATGAGAAAAGAAGCAGGCTTTGAGGTTCTTGACAGAATCACAATCTACTTCGAGGGCAATGAAAAGATAGCACAAATCTTCGCCGATAACGGTGAAAGCATCTGTGCCGACACACTTGCCGTTGAAGCAAAAGAAGGCAAGGCAGGCTATACAAAGGATTGGAACATCAACGGCGAAGAGGTAACACTCAGCGTTGAAAAGATGTGATTATAACAATATATAATAGCAAAACAGCCCAACCGTAAAATTACGATTGGGCTGTTTATTTTTTTCACAAATTTAAACATTCAACAATTCCGTATATTTTGCTTTCTCGTCTTCGGTTACACCAAGGGCATTCATAGCTTCATCCAAACTCCAATTCAAGTTATTCATAAGAGCCTTTATACTTCTAAGCCTTGCCCGTTCTTCGCCGATTTTAATATAATCATCAATCACCTTACACATATTTAACCCCCAACAATTCCATATATCTCTTCTTCTTGTTTTCGGTTATACCGAGAGCCTTCATAGCTTCATCCAAACTCCAATTTAAGTTATTCATAAGAGCCTTTATATGGTCAACCGCTTCGCTTTCTTTACCACGTTCCTCACCGATTTTAATATAATCATCAATCACCTTGCACATATTCAAACTCCCAACAATTCCATATATCTTTTCTTCTTGTTTTCAGATATACCGAGAGCCTTCATAGCTTCATCCAAACCCAAATTTAAGTTATTCATAAGAGCTTTTATATCTTTAATTGCCCTTTTCTCATCACCGATTTTAATATAATCATCAATCACCTTACACATATTAAATCCCTCCTTTTTACCGCTCAAATAGTATGACTCTTCAAACCTGTCATCATCATTTAACACACCGAGCAAATTCATTGTTTCCCACTTATGCCTTATTTCATTTGGCATGGGGATATATTTTCCTGTTTTTCTGAGCTGCACAAAATAGTCGGCTATGAGCCTGAAATCACTTTTAAACATTTTTACCCGCTCATCGGGCAAATATGCTATTTCAAACACATTTATTTTGTAGTCACTCACGTAGGGTTCAAGTTCTTTTGGTATATCAAAGCAGTCCTTTAAAGAAAGATTTTTATTCCACCTTTTCATACCAAAATAAAGCACCATTGTCACAACGGGATAATTGGGCTTTTTAATGTTTTCATTGGTTATTTGTTCTCTGTATGATGCACCGTCGTAGCCTATAATTCTTATGGGCATATTCTTTTCAATCACGGTTTGATTTTCAAAGCCGAAAGAGGAAATACTTATCTGATTTCTCCTCCAGATTTTTGAAACGTCCCTATCTTGCGTTTTCACTTTATTCGCTATCTTATAATACGAACTTGTGTTGCAATCCGTCAACTCATCTTCTTTTATAATTTCTTTGCCGTCAAAAAGCAAAACATTCACAATATCGGCAAATACATCATTGTAATCTTCAAGTATTTTTTGTGTTATATCCTTCTCCGCCAAGTATTCCACCCCCTCGGTTACACAATCCACAGATTTGCTTCTCAAATCGATTTAACTGCCTCACCTAACAGCTTGATAAATATCCTTGATGCATATTGAGTGGGTTGCCCCTAGTTACATTATACCCTCAAAATAAAGCGTTGTAAAGCATAAAATATATTCTGTACCTATATTTTTTATCAAAAAAACTCTCCTGTTTTTGCAAGAGAGTTTCAATATTTCATTTATTTACTTGTAACCAAAAACTTAGCATATCTTATATATGTATAAACCACCAAAATCACAGCTATCACCGTTTCGGCAATCACAATATAGTTAAGCCATGGCATAGGGCTGCCCATATTTTTAACACACGCCATTGTTTGTTTTACAGCTATCGCACTGATTACAAACGGGAATGTGAATGATGCGTAGCTTGGATAGAATGGCAGTTTGAGATAGCCTATTGCTTTTATGAGTGCAAATATGTAAATTACACTTGCCACTACCAACATAGCAATCAAAAATACGTATGACTTAGGTGTCACACTCTGCACATAGCCTGCTATGCAGAGGCTGACGGGGGCTGTATATATACATATAAGAGGCTTTGCCGGTTCGGGAACTACCTTATATTTTATGTATCTTACGCTAACAAGCACAAAAAGTATTATCAAAGTCACAAAGGCAAACCAAAATGCGATTGTGCCTATACCTGTCTTTTCGTATGCGGGAGCAGTAACAGAGGCAACCGCAATACCCACATACACAATATAATAGCTTGCAAATACCTTAGGCATTTGAAGATTGAATATAAACTTCACCGTAAAATAAACTATGAGTGCTATATGTACAAGTATTGCCAACAGCCATATATAATACGCAGCCTGTCCTATAAAAGGCTTTACGTATGTGCTGAGTAACATCACAGCCATAGGCAGAGTGCCGGATACACTTGCCATAATGGGATTTTTCATATCCTCTTTTACACTGCCGAAGCAAAATATAAGCTTAAGTATAAAGAGCACCAAAAACAAAGCCGCAAATACTCCGCAAACATATCTTATATTTTCGGAATAACTTTGCAAAAGGTTGCCGAGTGCCGCCACGCCAAGCACAACGCCACAAATAGGCAATGGCACTTTTTTAATCATATCTTTCATTAAATCACCTGCTTTTCATACTAAACTCACATTACTGCACGTCAGTGTTTGTAAGTCCGAGTTCACGTATTATCATTTCAGCCGTCTTCATTGCACAAAGACCCGTAAAGTGTATGCACTGTTCCTTATGTTCGCCCTTGCTCATATCAAACTCCTTTGTGAGCACACGGCAACAGACTGAATTTTTGCCGTTGTTTTCCTTAAACCATGTGTGAAGCTCATTTGTGAGTGCAAGACATTTGTTTACGGTTGGGTCCTGAGGGCCTGCCTGCTCGGTTCTGCCAAAAAACAATCCCAGTGCAAGAATACCGCCGTTGAGTGCACCGCACATACAGCCTGAGCGACCGGCACCCACAGCCATACCGGATGACATTGCAATTATCTCCTTTGGCAAATCGGGTGCAAAGT
>CAZUXS010000169.1:0-4139 GCA_964624605.1 uncultured Lachnospiraceae bacterium
TATTATACACCAATCCACCCAATTATGCAAGCATTTTTTATCAATTATTTAAATTTTAACCGATAAAAATTGTTGAGTGGAAAGTGTATGCATATTTTACTTATTTATTACACGCAAAGGCAATTAATGTCTGTGGATATTAAGTTCAGCCATACCCTTTTCGGTTGAGTTTGCGATAATCTCTGTGTTTTGGTTATCGGCGTACTTATCGAATACCTTTTTGCTGACAGGGAGGTCTTGAATTTTACCCGGACCGTTTACACAGCCGCCCTCGCAAGCCATACCCTCGATGATATCTTCGGGAAGTCTGCCGACTTTGAGCAATGTGAGTGCCTTTTTACACTCAGCCGCACCACTGCACTTGCAAGCCTTGAAAATGCTTGTATCAACGCCTTTTTCTTCAATAACTTTCATTACAGCCGCAGAAACACCGCCGCTTCTTGCAAAGCCCTTGCCGTAAAGTGTTGCATCTTCGTTTGCATCTTCAAAATCTTCGGGATTGATACCCTTAACTCTGAACATAACTTTCAATTCTTCAAAAGTTATAGCCGCATTTATTTCACCCAAATACTGTGAAACAACTTCGTTTTTCTTTGCTATACATGGGCCTATGAATACGATATCGGCATGAGGGTCTTTTTTCTGTATAAGTCTTGCCGCCGCAACCATAGGTGAAACCATTGTTGAAACATTGTCTGCAACAGTTGGGAAGTGCTTTTTAACAAGGTTTACAAATGCAGGACAGCATGAAGTTGTCATTTTTTTGCCTTCTTCTTTGTTTTTGATAAGCTCTTCGGCTTCTCTCCAAGCAACGGCATCAGCACCTAAAGCCGCTTCGTAAACATCGTAAAATCCGAGTGCTTTAACAGCCGCCTTTATAGCCTTAACACTTGCAGTGCCAAACTGACCCTCTATAGCAGGTGCTACCATGGCATAAGTCTTGTTTTCACTTCTGAGAGAGTTTATAACATTAGTCATAAGTGATACATCGGAAATAGCACCGAAAGGACAGCCGAGAACGCACTGACCGCAGTTAATACACTTCTTTTCATCGATAAGTGCCAAATCGTTGTCGTCCATTGTTACCGCATCAACCGGACAAGCTCTTTTACAAGGTCTTTCCATATCGAGGATAGCACCGTAAGGACAGGCTTTTGCACAAGCACCGCACTTTTTACACTTTGTTTTGTCTATGAAAGCACCGTTTGGTGTTCTTGTTATGGCACCGAATTTACAAGCCTTTATACACTTGTGTGCAATACAGTTGTGGCAGTTGCTTGTTACTGTAAATCTGTCAAGAGGGCAACCCTCACAAGCGGCTGAAATTACATGAACAATCTGTGTGTTATCCGTCTTTTTGTAGTGGAGATGTTCGGGCAAACGTCCCATAGCCATTCTGACACGCTGACGCATAATTTCACGCTCTCTGTAAACACAGCAACGGAAACGAGGCTTTACGGGGTCTGTAAGCTCAAACGGTATTTCATTGCACTTTTCATCAAGAGTGCCGTCAAAGCCATACTCCGCCACTTTCATAAGAACAGCCTGCTTAATTTGATTGACATCTTCAATTTCATCAAGTAAGTTGTAATTTTCGTTTTCCATATATTTACCTCTTTCTTATTAATAATATTTCCTTGTAACTATTTTTCCATGTTCTTTCATTATTGAAAAAAGTTCATCCAGTATAATCATTTTAATGCTCAAATCTATAGGCAGGTTGGGGTTTTGATGTGCAGGATTTATGGTTTGTCCCACAAACATATTCAAATGAGTACATTCTTCAACAAGTATTTTTGCAATTTGAGATGCACCGTTTGGCAAATCCAGTTTTCTAAGCACTGTTATATCCGTTGGATTGTCATAATAATCCCTTATTATATCCACAGCTCTTTTCAGGGTTATAACACCTTCCGTAACCAAATCTATGCCGGGCATTTCCGCTGTGGGCGGTATTTCCGGGTCAAAATATTTAAGGCTTGGCATAAGGGGAACATTGAGTTCACGACTGACTATAGAGGCTGAACTGCCTCCACAGACTATTTTTTTGCCGTCCGGTATCATAAAATCGGTGACAAGCCTTTTATCGGAAGATTTTTCCGTGGGAGGACCGCTGTAAAGGCTGACCTCCATTTTTTCCGTAATTCTGACTGTTGCTATTGTGGTGTCATCACCGGGTTTATTCATATAAAGCTGTCTGCAAGTTTCGCCCATCATATTTGTGAGCCTTGCCGCCGTTATGCCCGGTTTAACACGGCTTGAAAGATATTTTGCGGCATTGTCCCAGCCCCAGCCGAGATTTAATAAATTGCCTATGCCTGCATAAACAACACCGTCGCTTAAAAGGGTAAGCACGTCATCGGGTTCAACCTTAAAACGAGCCTCTTTTATTTTTTTGCCGGCAACCTCTCTTATGTAGTAATCGGGTTTCTGAATTTTTCCGTTTCGCACAAATATACAGTCCGGACTGTCAAATTCCACAAGATAACATTCGCCGTCAAAGCCTATTTGAAGTATTATAAAAGTGGAGTATGCCACTTTTCGCACGTTACAGACGGGGAGGGTATGCACTATTGTATCTACCGTATCTTCAATGCTTGCACCCTCGTACATCATTGTGGATATTATTTTGGAGGTGAGGGTGGAAAGTATATTTGCCTTAACACCACTGCCCAAACCGTCTGAAAGCACAATAATATAACAGCTGTCGTTTTTTACTATTTCAACTCTGTCACCGCAAAGTTCTTCATTGTATTTTATTATGCTTTTGTAGGTGGCATCAACATATATTCTGTTTTTCGCTGTTTCCAACTAAATCAGCCCCCTTATTGCAATTCATCCTTGGCTATAAGGTTTTTCAGCCTGTTCAAAGTTACCTTTGTTTCGGCTGTTGTTTCACCTAAAAGGCTTGCAATCTGCTGTGCAACAACCATTTGTTTGTCAATAACCTTTTGTGCCATTTCAACCGTTTCAAGTTTGATTTGCATAAGTGATTTGAGTTCCTCTTCTTCCTTTGTCACGTCCTTTATTATGGCAATAGCCATATTTCTGTCGGCAGAGTAAACTATTGTTTGCTCAGTGACAATGCCAAGGTCATCATAACGAGTTTTCTTATCGTATATACTGCTTTTATTTGTTATAACCTGTTCAAAATCCGCCGTTTCAATAAACTCGGAAAGCCTTTTGTTGAGTGCTTCATTCCTTGTTATGCCGAAAAGTTTTTGAGCCGCAACATTAAATTCACGTATGTGCATATCGCTGTCAACAGCAATTATGTAGTTAGGAGTTACACTAAGTGTTACATTTGCCATAGCCTGACTTATATCGGTCATATACGGCATACACATATTAAGCTCCGCCTTGTTTTGATAAACGGCTATAGCCTTTTCACGGCAGGTCGGATAACCGCAACTGCCACAGTTCAATTCCTGTGCTCGACTGCTTTTGCCTATCTGTGAAAGTATGGCACGGATTGTTTCTTCACTCGGTATATCCTGTTCCACGGGGTCGGGATTGAACACCCTTGAAATATCGCCCGTTTCAACATATTCGGGTTCAATTCCCTCATCTGCATAGTTATTTATAATTATGCCTGCTCTGTAGCCGACATTTCTTATAGCCATAAAAGGACCATGTGAACAGCCGCCGTAACAGGAATTTGCCTCTATAAAGGCGTGTCTTATACTGCCTTTGCTTATTTCGTCCAAAAGATTTACAACATTTCTTAAACCGCTCACACCAACCAAATCGTAGTTGCCTATTCTCTCGGTTGAAGCTATTGTATTTCCGTTTTCCTTGTATTTGTGGAGCATATCGTGTATCGTTCCGCCCACAACAGGATATATTCTGGAATAGCCTGCACTTTTGTCAAAAGGCGTTGTTTCACATTCGGAAGGCATAATTTTTCTATCCATAAGCCACTGTCTTAACTGATTGAAAGTGATAGCACCGTCTGCATATTCGGGATTTTCGGCAACTTCCTTTATCCTTGAAAGACAGGAATCTATAACAATAACCTTAGTATCTTTGCCGTATTCCTCTTTTATAAGTTTTCCATGAACCATAAGAGGTGAGAGTACGGGGGCAAGGTAGGGTATGAGTTGAGGATAATATTTTTCCACAAGCATATTTACGGACGG
>CAZUXS010000170.1:0-4133 GCA_964624605.1 uncultured Lachnospiraceae bacterium
TTTCGATATAAGGTTGAGCACCATCACTCCAATGTATGTAATCCGGATTATAAAGATATGGTTTATACTCAACACCTTCGGGTTTGTCAATTATGTTGCCATCTTTATCGTAGTATGTTTCAAAGTAGGTCTCATATTTACTTTCGATATAGCAACCATTAATCATATAACTTTGCCCGTCGGTACTCACATACAGGTATCCGGCAGTAAAATTTTTATTATCTATTATAACTTTATTATCGGATAATCTTACAAGTTTCTCTACACGCACTGCTTCTGTTGATTCAGATAAACACATGGGCCATGTCCCAAGTTTGGAATCTTTACCATACACAGCAACATCACCATTAATAATTCCACAAAATGAATATTGACTTCCAACAGGTACTTCAAAAACCTCTTTTCCGTTTTCATCAAGAGTTATAAGTGTGTTTTCATCTGCGTCATGAACGATACCGCACTTATTGTATAACCAATCATCATCGTATTCATTTATAAAATATCCCTCTTCAATTTGTTTATCGGTTAATTTTGTGTGAGAATTTGTGATAAATTCGATAATATCACCAAGAGGGTGAACAAAGAAATAGTTTTTATCTTTTGGATAAGCAAATCCCTTATATCCCAAATCCCCTATATATCTAATGTTTTCCAGTCCTTCGGTTCGATATTTAACAGCATATTTTCCCTGTTCAAAAAGTTCCGTACCATCGGGTTTTAATATTACGGAATAGACGGGAATATCATCTTCGGAATAATCCGAGCGTTCATAAGATTCACACACGCTGTAACCATCTGTTAATTTTTCTATGCTTTTGTATCTGTAATCTGTAAGTTGAATTTCCTTTTCTTCCGCAAAAACGGCAGTTGCAAGATTCATCATCGTCACAACCGAAACAGATAACACAATAAAATTTTTCATATAAGTTCTAAGCTTCATATTTTTCATCCCCTAATTTCAAATGCAAATGTTACTTAAAATCAAATTAATTTGATTTCAAAGCTTTTCCGTCTGTGCCGTCAATATTTACCACATACAAATAATTTGTGTTTATTTCAAATCCGTCATAGGAAAAAGCCGTAAAATATATTTTTCCGTCCTCTATTTTTACTATATCGTCAATCTTACGCAAGTTCTCATCAATGTTTGTGCCTGTTTTTGAAAAATCGGTAACATTTTCAATATTGCCGTCAAAATCCATACGGATTATATTTTCCGTATATTCGGTTTGATTATCAACAGTTTTTTCGGTGTAATCCACAGAATATATGTAATCTCCGTAAAGTATAAGTTTTCCGTCAAAAGAACCGTCGTGAATTTTTTCCTCGTTTTCTCCGTTCATATCACTTCTCACCATATATGTATAGAAGCTATACGGGTCTTTTCCGTTCGGTTTATCTATTATATCGGTTTTCATATAAAACTTATATTTTCCGTTGCACAAAATCTTTGATTTTGAATTATTTGAATAATCTATACGAGTTTTTTCGGTGAGGTCGTATTTTATGCTGTATTTCACCGAATCACCGAACAGTGGGCTTAAAGTATATTGCAAATAATCATCTTCAACCGAAAAACCTATAGTTCCGACGAACTGATAATCAACAATGTCACGCTCACCCGTATCCAAATCATATTCATACAGTACGGTATAATACACGCCCTTTGTTTCACTTCTTAATGTGTAAAAAATCAAATTGCCGTATCTTTTTTTCATTTTTTCATCAAATTGACCCTGCTGTCCATCGTATATATCGCTTTCAACCTCATCATCAACAGCGGTATAATCCGTATTTTCGGTTTTAGCGTGTACGCTTTTTTGCTTACAGTTATACAGCCTGTACATAGTTGAAATTGCCTGCTCCCTTGTGTAGTTCATCCAAGGTGAAAATTTGCCGTTGCCCGTGCCTGCCATAACTTTGGTATCACCGCTTTTGATAGCCGTGATTGCATATACGGGGCTGTGTGCCCAAAGAGAAATATACTCCTCGTCCGAAAATTTTCCCTCGCCGTCAAAGCTGTTTTCCACATTGAGTAAATCTGCAAGATTGAAAAGCATAACCGCCGCTTCTTGCCTTGTTATCTCTTTATCGGGTGCAAACTTATTGTCACCCATACCCGAAACAATGTGAAGATTGTATGCCGTTGTGATATAATAATCGTCTGCATCATCAAATGGTGAAACAAGGGTTGTATCAACTTCATAACCCGTTTTTGCCGCATAAGTCTGCACGGCAAGGCGGCAAAACTCCGCCCTTGTTATGTTTTGTGTATAATTTGACTGCAAATTTTCGGGTACAAGTTCAAGGGCAATTGCTTTTTCAATGCTCTCCCTTGCCCAAGCACTGCAATCACTTGAAGTGCTTTGTGGTGTTTTTGCAATGTTATTTGCAAGTGCGGTATTGCACAAACAAAGCGTAAACACAGCAATTGCTGAAATAATTTTTTTGACTTTCATAATCAAACCACCCTTTCACCGCTCATCAACTCAATAATTTTTCATCCGTGCCGTCCACATTTATTGAATATAAGGTGTCATTATATAATGAACGCAAATAGTATATTTTGCCGTTCTCTATTTTTACAATATCGACAACTTCGTCATCATCGTTTTGATAATGAGTTACATTTTCAAAATTACCATCAAAATCCAACCTTACAATGTTATTTGCACCTTGAGTAGATGTATTAAAATAGATATGGTCATCATAGAGTATAAGATCACCCAGTGCCGATTCGTTATAAAGCCTTGTTTCGTTATCACCGTTTAAATCACTTCTTGTAGGATAAGCTATACATGATTTTCCTGCAAAAAATTCAAGTGTATAATAAAAATTATATTTATCGTTATGTGCCTTTTTTTCATCGTATTTACTCAGAACATCGTTACATTCTTCCGATGTTATTTCCGTTTTTTCCGTCAAATCAAGCTTCATTTTATAGTGCTTGCTTTCATAATCACCGTGAACAATATAGTACAAATAATCGCCGTCCACAAATAAATTCATACTCGTTCCTGCGGAATCAATGACCTTTTTCTCGTTCTTTTCAACATCGTACCTTATCAGTTTTCCGATCATATTATCACCAGATATATCGGTGTAGGTATAAAAAAGGAAATCGCCGTATTTTTCAACACTTTTTTCCGTCATTTGTTTATATTGCCCGTCGTAAAACATTTCTTTGGTTTCACAGTTATAAAGCCTGAGCATTGTGGCAATCGCCTGTTCCCTTGTGTAGTTCATCCAAGGTGAAAACTTGCCGTTGCCCGTGCCGACCATCACATAGGTATCACCGCTTTTAATTCCCACAACGCTGTATATGGCAGATTTTGCCCAATCGGCAAAATAGCTTTCATCAACAAATTTTTCACTTGACGAATTGTCTGTATCAATATTTAAAACGGTGGCAAGGTTATTCAGCATAACCGCCGCTTCCTGCCTTGTGATGTTGTTATCGGGTGCAAATTTGTTGTTGCCCACACCTGCTATGATTTTCATATTGTAGGCATTTGTTATGTAATAATCATCAACATCGGTGAAAGGTGTTTTTGCACTTGTGTCAATTTGATTTTTAGTTTTTGCTATGTATGTCTGCATAGCAAGACGGCAAAACTCCGCCCTTGTTATTTTTTGAGTATAATTTGACTGCAAATTTTCGGGTACAAGTCCAAGTTCTATTGCTTTATCTATACTTTCCTTTGCCCAATCACTGCATGATGTATCAATATTTTTTTCACTAACACCGGAATTTTCTTTCGGCTCGCTCACAATATTGCCGTTAATATCATAGTAATCAATATCACCCGTGAATACATCTGTCACCTTAATATAAACTTCTCCGTTAGTTTCTATAAATTCCGGAGTGCCATAGGATTTTTTCGGCACAATCACTTTCAAATCCTTGTTCAAAACACCTGCACTGCTATCATTCATTCCCTCCGGATACCACACAACAAGTGTATCACCCGCACTTAACTTCGTATCCACTTTTCTGAAATCCATATCCACAAGTTTGTTTCCGTCTTTGTCAACTATCCATTGATAGAATCCGGAATTATCATCCGTAACATAGCAATTATCCAAGCCCGTAATCGGGGTGAGCACTTTTTGAGGAGTCGGATTTAAAGTTG
>CAZUXS010000171.1:0-4119 GCA_964624605.1 uncultured Lachnospiraceae bacterium
CCGCCGTCAAGGCAACCCTTGTGTGCAATGCTGTCCGTACCCATAGCCATACCGCTGACTATACATATACCGTGTTCGGCAAGCCTTTGTGAAAGACGTTTGCAACAAAGCGCACCGTATTCGGTACAGCGCCTTGAACCCACAATGCCCACAAAGTGTTGATTTTGAGGCATTTCGCCACGCATATATATACCCATAGGCACATCGTAGGGCAGGTCAAAAAGCTTTTGAGGAAAGCCCTCGTCAAATCTTGAATAATAGAGTATATTCTTTTCATACATACTATTCACAAGCTTTGATATATCATATTTGCTTTTGCCTTGTATTATTTTATTTACCTGTGCTTTTGTAAGTATTTTGCTTTCAAGCAATGTTTTTTCATCGGCGTGCCATATATCTTCCGCACAGCCGAAGTAATTGTAAAGCTTCTCTTTTTTATCGTTGCCGGAAAATCCAAGCACCGTATCGTACCACATTATGTAATTGCTTTCGGTAAACATAGTTTTCTCCTTAGTATACAAACTTTCTGTCAAGGTTTCTCATTTGTATTGCTTCGGCAATGTGATTTACTTTTATATCTTCACTGCTGTCCAGATCTGCTATAGTTCTTGCAATTCTTAAAAATTTGTGATATGCTCTCGCACTCAACCCCATTTTGTCAAAGGCTGTTTTCAAAAGCCCCTGTTCCTCATCGCCGAGATGGCAGTATTTTTCAATCTGTGACGCACCCAGTTGTGAATTGAAATAGAGTTTTGCACCGTTTTGCCTTTCGGGGGCATATCTTTTGTATTGTATATCCTGTGCCCTTTGCACCCTCTGCCTTATAACGGAGGATTTTTCACCGGGAGCACCGTTTTGCAAATCTTTGTAGTCCACCGCAGCCGCCTCAACTTGTATATCAAGTCTGTCCAAAAGCGGTCCCGATATTTTGCCCATATATCTTTTTATTTGGGTAAAGGTACAGTTGCACTTGTCGGAATATCCGTGATAGCCGCAGGGGCAGGGATTCATGGAGGCGACAAGCATAAGGTTTGCAGGGTAGGTCATTGTGCCGTTCACACGGGAAATGGTGACCTCTCCGTCCTCCAAAGGCTGTCGAAGCTCCTCCAGCACACTCCTGTGAAATTCGGGCAACTCATCCAGAAAAAGAACACCGTTGTGTGCAAGGCTGACTTCACCCGGCTTCGGTATTCTGCCGCCGCCGACCATAGCCGAACCGCTTATTGTGTGGTGCGGTGAACGGAAAGGTCTTTTTGAAATAAGGCTTTCTCTGTTTTTTATAAGTCCCGAAACGGAGTATATTTTTGTGATTTCCAAACTTTCGTCAAATGTAAGGCTTGGCAATATGGTGGGTAACCTCTTTGCCATCATTGTTTTGCCTGTGCCGGGAGGACCTATCACAAGTATGTTGTGCATACCAGCAGCCGCCACTTCAAAGGCTCTTTTCACTGATTCCTGCCCTTTGACGTCGGAAAAATCAAGAATGTCGTTTTGTGCGGGAATCGTAAATATATCATCTATGTTACATTTAAGAGGAATTGCCTCTTCGTTTCCGTTTAAAATATTTACCGCCTGTGTTATGTTTTTAATGGGGTATACTTCTATGCCGTCAACTATTGCCGCCTCGTTGCCGTTTTCGTATGGTACAAGAGCGCGTTTTGCACCGAAATCTTTTGCGGAACAGAGCATAGGCAGTATTCCGTCAACCGAATTTATGCTTCCGTCAAGTGAAAGTTCGCCTATCACAACTATATCCTCGGGAATTTGATTTTTTAATATGCCTATGCACTTCAATATGCCAAGTGCAATAGGTAAGTCATAGGCCGGACCCTCTTTTTTTGTGTTTGCGGGGGCAAGGTTGACAGTCACTTTTTTTACGGGAAATTCATAGCCCGAATTTTTTATTGCTGTGCGTACTCTTTCCTTTGATTCTTTAACGGCACTGTCGGGCAGACCGACCGTTGTGTAATCAGGCAGTCCTTGGCTGACATCCACTTCAACCTCTATTTTATAACCGTCTATGCCATTAATACCGCAGGAAATCACCTTTGCAAGCACAAAATGCACCCCCTCTTTTGTTAAGTATCCGATATTTTAAATCGAATCTTCTATATTAAATTCTATCATACCACCAAAGTTTACAAAAAGCAAGAAAATAATTCACCGATTTATATAAATTGTTGACAAACTTATTTTGCGGGGTTATAATTAGTAAAAATACATTTTGAGAGGGGCAATAAATAATGATAAAAGAAGCTGTTTCAAAGTTAATGAACAGACAGAATTTGACAGCAGATGAAGTGTCAAAAGTAATGGATGAAATTATGAGCGGAGAGGCATCCGATGTGATGAAGGCGGCATACCTTGTTGCACTCCACATGAAGGGTGAAACAATAGAGGAAATTACAGCCTCTGCACTCGGTATGAGAAAGTTTGCATCTAAGATAGACCGCAAGGGCGATGTGCTTGAAATTGTTGGTACGGGCGGCGATAAGTCAAACTCATTCAACATTTCCACAACATCATCTCTTGTGCTTGCGGCAGCAGGTATAAGAGTGGCAAAGCACGGCAACAGAGCGGCATCATCAAAGAGCGGTGCGGCTGATGTGCTTGAAAGCTTGGGCGTAAATATTATGCTTGAACCCGAAAAAATGCAGGCAGTGTTTGATGAGCTTGGTATATGCTTTATGCACGCACAGGTATATCACAAGGCTATGCGTTTTGTAGGTCCTATTCGTAAAGAACTCGGTGTGCCTACCGTATTCAATCTTTTGGGACCTCTTACAAGCCCCGCAGATGCAAATATGCAGGTTTTGGGCGTATACAGTGAAGATTTGGTAGAACCTATGGCTAAGGTGCTTGCAGGCTTGGGAGTGAAGAGTGCAATGGTTGTTTACGGACAGGATTGCCTTGATGAAATTTCAATGAGTGCACCTACAACCGTTTGCGAATACAGCAACGGTGAATATAAGAACTATGTTATAGAACCGGAGCAGTTTGGTTTTAAAAAGTGTACAAAGGCTGAGCTTGTCGGCGGTACTCCCGACGAGAATGCAAGCATAACAAGAGGTATATTGGACGGTACGGACAAGGGACCGAGAAGAAATGCGGTTGTATTGAATGTTGCGGCAGGTATCCACGTTGCAACCGGTACACCTCTTGCAGATGCCGTTAAGCAGGCGGAAGAAGTTATCGATAGCGGTAAGGCGCTTGCTAAGTTAAATGAGTTTATAGAAGCGACAAACAGAAAGTAATATAAGGTGTAAGTAATATGGATTTTTTACCTATCTCAAAGGAAGATATGAAAAAAAGAGGTTGGGATGAGCTTGACTTTGTGTATGTGAGCGGTGATGCCTATGTAGACCATCCCTCATTCGGTGCGGCTATAATAGGTCGTGTGCTTGAAAGTCACGGCTATAGGGTTGGCTATATAGCACAGCCCGATTGGCACAGCACAGAGGATTTTATGCGACTCGGAAAGCCCAAACTTGCGTTTTTGGTTTCAGCCGGAAACATAGATTCAATGGTTAATCACTATTCCGTGGCAAAGAAGAAAAGGTCGGGAGATTTGTACTCACCCAGCGGTGAGGGCGGTCACAGACCCGATAGAGCCACAATAGTATATTGTCAAAAGATAAGGGAGGCTTATGGACAAGTCCCCATAATGATTGGCGGTGTTGAAGCAAGCTTAAGACGTCTTTCTCACTATGACTATTGGGATAATAAGGTAAGAAAGTCCATTCTGCTTGATTCTCAAGCCGATATACTCATGTACGGTATGGGAGAACATCAGATTGTGGAGCTTGCCGATGCACTTGCAAGCGGCATAGATATACATGATTTGACTTATGTGCGTGGCACTGTTTACAAAACAAAGACACTTGAAAATATATATGAAGATTATGTTATGCTGCCCGAGTTTAAAAAGTCCTCAACGGATAAAATAACTTATTGTGAAGGCTTTATGATGCAGTATAACAACACGGACAGCGTGACGGCAAAAATGCTTATTGAGCCGTATTCCGATTGTTATGTTGTGCAGAACAGACCTTCGGAGCCGCTTTCTCAATCCGAGTTTGATGCGGCTTATGCACTGCCTTATATGCGTAACTATCACCC
>CAZUXS010000172.1:0-4104 GCA_964624605.1 uncultured Lachnospiraceae bacterium
AACCGGACTTAGTGATGCTATGATTGAATATCTTGTTTCAAGCCGACTTGTGGTGGACAAGCTCCCTCAATACGTGAGGGATAAAAAGCCTGCGGTGCAAAAAATAACAATCAATTTCATTAAGCAAGCGGATGGTACTTTGTATCACAGAGATAAGGCTGTGGAAGTTGCCGAAAGTTTTTCCGATGAACTCATACACGTTTCGGGCGGACTCGGAAATTTGGAATTGACAAACAAGGAAGTGTCAAAGGGTAATGCACTTTTGCAGCTTGCAAAGCAAATGAATATACCTCGTGAGCAGACAATGGCTTGCGGTGACAGCGGTAATGACCTTGATATGATAATAAAAGCGGGAATAGGGGTTGCTATGGCAAACAGCGAAAAGGCTGTGCTTGATGCTTCGGACTATGTTACACTGTCAAATGATGAGGATGGTGTGGCTGCCGCCTTTGAAAAATTTGTTTTTTAAAAGTTTAACGGGCGTGCCGATTTTTGAGGATTGGCACGCCCGTATTTGTCAAAAAAGTTTAAAATTTCTTTACCGTTACTGCGTGACATACTAAATATATAGCAAGTATTGCACAAAGTGTAAATATAAAAATGTTTCCCTCGTAAGCCTTTCCCATTAAGTAAAGTATCAGTGAAAGTACATACATAGCTACGATAGATATTTCCAGCGTAAGGCTTTTGGAAGCTTTTTCTATGAATATGTTTCGCTCATCGTGGTCTTTTATGTTGTACTCTCTAAGGCTTTCTTCGGATTTTGTTATCATTTTATGGTTTATACATCTGCCTATGGCGGCACCTATTAGTCCGCTTCCCATACTAAGTATTTGAATGGTTTTACAGCCAGTTACAAAGTATAGTATACAAACGACAACACCGAGTAGACAACCACCTATTGTTATAAGTTTTGATTTTTTCATATTTATTCCTCCTCGTCAAATAAAAACAGTTCCTCTATCGTTACACCAAAATATACGGCAAGCCTATGCGCAAGTTGCAAAGATGCGTTATATTTTCCGCTTTCCAATGAAATTATGGTTTGCCTTGTGACAGACATTTTACTTGCAAGTTCGTCTTGCGTTATTTTTCTTTGTTTCCTAAATTCTTTAATTCTGTTTTGCAATTTTTCACCTTCATAAAATGTAAAATTTACTTTACATTTATATTGTAGCAGATAAAATGAAAAATGTCAAGTTTATTTTACATAATAAAAAACTGTTGACAATAAATTGATAATATTATAAAATTATATATAGAGAATACAGAGGTACATAAGAGGGGATATATACTATGGATGTTGAAAATAAACTTGCGCAAAATATAAAAACCACATTGGATACTGCCGAGGATAGGGAAGCTAAAATGAAGGCTGACAGGATGTGTAAAAAGATTTTATCTCACAGGATAATACTTGCACATATTCTCAAATATTGCATTGAGGATTATGCTGATTTCACACCAAAGGAAATTGCCGAAAAATTCATTGAGGGAAAACCCGTTGTTTCGGATATGACGGTGCACAGGGATGAAATTGTGGGTATGAATACGGAGGATGTCAGCCTTAATGAGGAAACGGTGAGGTATGATATACTTTTCTATTCGATTTTACCTCGCACAAATGAAAGTGTTAAGGTAATAATAAATGTGGAAATACAAAATAAGTATAATCCGGGTTATCCGTTATTGAAAAGGGCTTTGTATTATTGCAGTCGTATGCTTTCGGCGCAGTACGGAAAGGAATTTTCAAAATCCCGATACGGAGATATAAAAAAGGTGTATTCTATATGGATTTGCCCCAATGCACCCGCAAAAAGGCATAACACAATTTGCAAGTACAGCATAAAAGAAGATTGTTTGCTTGGAAATATTGAGGAGGATATGGAAAATTATGACTTAATGACCGTGTTTATGATATGCCTTGGCAATGAGGAAGAAGAAAATTATGATGATATCATAGAGCTTTTGTCAACCCTTACAACATTTAAAAAGAAATATTCAGAAATAAGGGATATTCTTGAAAATAAGTTTAGTATAGAATTGACTGAAGAAATAAAAAGTGAGGTGTCCGAGATGTGTAATATAAGTGAAGGAATTGAGGAAAGAGGTATAAATATAGGCAGAAGCCAAGGTATGAGCCAAGGAATAGACATAGGTATAAGTCGTGGAGTATGCGAAAGCATAAAAAAAGTTATGAGAAGTTTGAGTGTATCAGCCGAAAAGGCTATGGATATTTTGGAGGTATCCGATAATGACAGGGATAAATATATTAAGATGCTTGCAGAACAGTAAATGTTGATGTTATTTGATGAAAAATATAAAGTAGGGTGTCCGAGATGTGTAATATAAGTGAAGGAATTGAGGAAAGAGGTATAAATCGTGGCATATGCGAAAGCATAAAAAAAGTTATGAGAAGTTTGAGTGTATCAGCCGAAAAGGCTATGGATATTTTGGAGATATCCGATAATGACAGGGATAAATATGTTAAGATGCTGGCAGAAGAGTAGAAGTCGATGTTATTTGATAAAGATGCAAAGTAAGGTGTTTGATATGTGTAATATAAGTGAAGGAATTGAAGAAAGAGGTATAAAGCGTGGCATAAGGATTGGTGTGCGCCAAGGTATACGCCAAGTGATGTGCGAAAACATAAAAAGTGTTATGGAGAGCTTGGATGTGCCTATTGAAAGAGCTATGGATATTTTGAAGATATCCGAAGATGAGAGGGATGAATACATTAAGCTGTTGGCAGAACCGAAAAATGTTGCTTTGTCGGAATAATAATGAAAACGGGATGAACTTAGCTGTCATCCCGTTTTGTTTACATAACCTTTTCCAAAAAGCTTTTTATTCTGTCATTGGGAGGGTTATCTATGATTTGTGCGGGTGTACCTATTGCACCCACATAGCCGCCGTCCATAAACAGTATTTTATTTGCCGCTTCTCTTGCGAAGCCTATTTCGTGAGTAACAATAAGCATTGTTATTTTTTCGTCCGCAAGCTCCTTTATTACGTTCAAAACCTCGCCTGTGAGTTCGGGGTCAAGTGCCGATGTCGGCTCGTCAAAAAGGAGAATATCGGGTTTACGCATGAGCGCTCTGGCTATTGCAACCCTTTGTTTTTGTCCGCCGCTCAAATTGGACGGCATTTCGTGAAGCTTATCGGATAAACCTACCTTTGCAAGCATTTCCTCAGCCAATTTATTGAGATTTGCCTTACTGTCCTGCTTATTTGAAAGCGGTGCAATTGTAAGGTTTTTCAATATATTAAGGTGCGGAAAAAGATTGAAGTGCTGAAATACCATGCCCGTAGGTTTGAGTATTTCACGCTTTACGTCAGCCTTAGGGTAAACACCGTTTTTTGCAAGGTATTGTCCCTCAATTACTATATCACCGCCGTCAATCTGCTCCAAATCTATAAGACTGCGTAAAAACGTGCTTTTTCCCGAACCGGATGGTCCGAGGATAGCTATTACATCGCCTTTTTCAACATTAAGGCTTATATCACGCAAAACCTGTAAATTTCCAAAGCTTTTTTTAATATTTTTAGCCTCTATAACCGTCATTGTATTGCCTCCCATCAAAATGAAAACTTCTTTTCAAGCCTCTTAAATATGAGAGTGAGCACGTAGCTGAGCACAAGATAGAAAAGCGCAGCCACCGCAAAGGCTGAAATATTGGTTGTTCTGTTTACTATACCCTTTGTAACCTTAAGCAAATCGGAAAGACCTATTGCCGTTATAAGGGCTGTGTCCTTTAAAAGTATGATTGCCTCGTTTGAAACGGCAGGAAGTGCAATCCTGAACATCTGGGGCAAAACTATTTTGAATTTCGTCTGAATTTCCGTAAGTCCGAGTACCTTTGCAGCCTCATATTGTCCCTTATCCACAGAAAGCAAACCACCTCTGAATATCTCGGCAAAGTATGCCGCATAGTTGAATATAAAGGCAATTGCGCCTGCCGTGAAGTTGCTGAATGTAAGGTATTTGCCGACATAAGGCATATACGGCAAGCCGTAGTATACAAAAAATATCTGCAAAAGAAGAGGAGTACCTCTCATAAGCAGTACATAAAGACCGACTGCTTTGTTTATTACCTTGTTTTT
>CAZUXS010000173.1:0-4024 GCA_964624605.1 uncultured Lachnospiraceae bacterium
TTTTATTGCAAGCTCCGCCTTTTTCACACCCTCATCAACCATACTCCTAAGCTTAAGTTTGCTCACGGAAGTAAGCGCTGTTTCGGACATTGAGAAAAATCCCGAAAGAACTACAAAAACAACAAGTAAAAAATATTGCGAACTATCCGAGTCCACTAAAATCACACTCCTAAAATTTTATATTCGTTTTTCATTATAGCACAAACACCTACATATTTTCAACAAATTTTTTAAAATTATCAAAAAAAATACCGCCCGATTTCCGGATTAGGCGGTATGTAATAATTGATATAAATTTTATTTATTCTCCGTAATTTTAAATCCTTCAATGCCTCATAATTTAAAGCTTGTTATCCTTTATGAACTTGTAGGATTTTAAATACACTCCCAAATGATATTGTATGAACATTGTGTTGACCTTTTCGAGCACTTCTTCCGTTTCTTTGCCCACACCGAATGAAAAAACTTGGTTTATATCCGATGCAATTATGTAGGCAATAACATATTTTACGTCATTGCTTATGGGTATAGCCGTCAAATGTTTTGCACAATTTTTGCAAAGCAAGCCCTCAGTGCCCATAAATGACGTTTCTTCACTTCCGCACTCGCAACAGCCTTGCAAATAAGGTTCGTAGCCGCAAAGCTGCATTGCCTTTAGTGCAAATATCCCCGATATGAGTGAATTGCTTATTTTTTGTGCCGTCAATTGCTTGAGCGATTTCAAAAGCAGAAGCATAAGTGCATCATTGGGGTTGTTTTCCATAGTCACCTTGTCGGCAAACTCGGCAAAATAGGTTGCATAGGAAAGTGTTGAAAGGTCGTTGCGCAGGGAATAAAAGCTCTCTATCGTGTCAACACTTTTCAATCGGTAGTTGTTTCGAAGTGCCGTCACAATAAAATCTCCGTAGCTGAAAAGAGACGTTCCGGAAAGATATTTGCTTTTTGTATTTCTGGCACCCTTGCAAAATACGGAAACCTTGCCCACACCCTTCACCAAAAGAACAATGAACTTATCGGATTCACCGGTTATATTTTCACGCAAAACAATGCCACGCATTTTTATTTCATTCATCACTGCACCCACTTATCACTTATCACTCATCCACCGCTAAAGCGGTCCCCCTTCCCTAGAAGGGAAGGCTGAAAAAACAACTCACCCAAGTATGTTATAATGTAACAAACAAGCTTATATGCTCTTGCAAGCGGCAAAGCCGCCAATAGCCTTCCCCTATGGGGAAGGTGGGGCTGTCGCCTGCGACAGCCTCGGATGAGGCGAAAACTAATGGCGATGTTTCATCCAAAATTCACCACACACCCACCCCGTAAAACGGGTGGGTGCAGGGGCAACCCGCCACCGTGCTACCATGACCCGACACAGCACACTGCCCCTGCCCGTTAGGGGTATGGGGCGAATCTAGTTTCAAAATTACAAGGTAATTTTGAAATCCCGTAGGGATTCGCAGTTTTGCTTCGCAAAATGCGAACCACCCATCGTTTTTGGTTCTTTTTTCGTAAAAAAGAACAATCTTTTCCTAGGGATTTAGGAAAAGTAAATTTTCATTTAAACTAAAAAATAAACAAGCCAATTTTTTACAATTAGAGCAAATATTATAAAAGTTTTATATTATATCACTCACATCCAACCCACAATCATCTTCTTCAACTTTCTTGGTTGTCCTTTGGTAATCCTTATACGCCAAAAACGCATCAACCCTACCACTTTTTTCAAACACATTCCAAAGTAAATCTTCCACATCAATTCCTCCTTTGACAATACTAGCTTGACCTATGGGAGAATTTATATACTGTCGAAAATTTACCAACATATTTAACTATTTCACGATATTACAAATCACTCTTATTATATCCGAAGTTTTTAAGCAGGAAATCGCTGTCACGCCAATCCTTTTTAACCTTTATCCAAATTTGCAGATTTATAGGTGAACCGAGAAGTCTTTCTATCTCATATCTTGCCGTAGAGCCTATTTTTTTGAGCATAGAACCCTTTTTACCTATTATGATACCCTTGTGTGAATCTCTTTCGCAATAGAGAGTTGCCTCCACGTCCACCATATCTTTATTCTGTCTTTTTTTCATTGATGTAACTTCAACCGCTATGCCGTGAGGTATTTCATCCTGCAAAAGATAAAGTGCCTTTTCTCTTATTATTTCGGACACAATCTGTCTTTCGGGCTGGTCTGTAATCATATCTTCGGGAAAATATTGAGGACCTTTTGGCAAATACTTTGCAGCCGTTTCCAAAAGCACGTCCTTATTTATGCCCTTAAGTGCTGAAATAGGTATAATCTCCTTGAAGTCATATTCTTCCTTGTAGCTGTCAATGACCTTCAAAAGCTCCGTTCTCTCAACCGTATCGATTTTGTTTATAATCAAAAATACCGGTGTTTTCACCTTTGCAAGCCTATCGAGAATAGCCCTGTCGCTGTCCTTTATCTTTTCGTAAGGCTCAATCAAATACATAACTATATCCACGTTATTCATTGATGTTTCGGCACTTTTCACCATATAATCACCGAGCTTTGACTTAGCTGAATGTAAGCCCGGAGTATCAATAAATATCATTTGATAATCTTCCGTGGTAAGTATGGTTTGTATTTTATTTCTTGTAGTCTGCGGCTTTGATGATATAATAGATATCTTACTGCCAATCAGCAAATTCATAAGTGTAGACTTGCCTACATTCGGTCTGCCTATGAATGTGATAAAACCCGACTTAAAATCTTTATTGTTAAAACTGTTTGCTATCATTAAATTTCCTCTTTCTTTGTTTCTTGTTGTTCCTTTTTTATTTCAGCCAAAGCATCTCTTATGCTTTTAAAATCCTCCCACGCATCTCTCTTTTTGCTCACATCGTGCAAAAGTACTGAGGGGTGAAATGTTGCAATCATTTTTATGCCTTTTTTATTGTACCACTTGCCCCTGTCACGGGTTATGCGTATGTTGGCATCTATAACAGCCTTTGCCGCAATCCTACCAAGGCATACTATAATTTTCGGGCGTACAAGCAAAAATTGACACCTCAAATAATTTATGCAGGCTTCCTGCTCATCGGGCTCGGGATCTCTGTTTCCGGGTGGTCTGCACTTCACCACATTTGCTATGTAAACTTCATCCCTGTTCAAATTTATAGCCGCAAGCATTTTATCGAGCAACTGCCCTGCCGCACCCACAAAGGGTATACCCTGCATATCCTCGTTATATCCGGGACCTTCACCTATGAACATAATATCCGCATTCCTGTTTCCCGTGCCGATTACGACATTCGTCCTTGTTTCGCCTAATCTGCATAGGTTGCAGCTGTTGCAACAATTTTCAAGTTTTTCCCACGTAACCACAAAATCACTTCCAATTTTTGAATGTAGTAGGCAATAACTCCTTCATCTTCAACTTCTTTATGGGCTTGTCCTTTCCGCCCATTATGACTTCACCCTCGGGCATAAATTCCTGCATAACTTGCAAGCAAAGTCCGCAAGGGCAAGTATAATCATCACTGCCGGATGCTATCGCAATTTTCGTAAACTTACGTTTACCCTCCGATACAGCCTTAAATATTGCATTTCTTTCGGCACAGATAGTTGCACCGTAGGACACATTTTCAACATTGCAACCCATATACACAATGTTGTCATCGGTCAAAAGTGCCGCACCAACTTTAAATTCGGAATACGGTGAATAGGAATAATTTTTTGCCGCTCCTGCCATAAAATAAAGCTTTTCATCCTCCGACATCATATCGGGAGTTTTTTTCATTTCATCCACAGCTGTTCCCTCCTATCTGGTAATGCCAAGGTTGTTGAGTATATCGTCCTGCTTTTTAAACATTACAACCTCCTCATCCTTTTCCATGTGGTCATAACCCAAAAGGTGGAGCATACTGTGAGCCGTCAAAAATGCAAGCTCTCTTTCAAGAGAATGACCGTACTCTTCCGCCTGTTCCTTTGCTCTTTCAATACTTATTATTATATCACCGAGATATATGGTGCTGCCGTCCGTTGGCAGTGTT
>CAZUXS010000174.1:0-3999 GCA_964624605.1 uncultured Lachnospiraceae bacterium
CCGTATCAGTTCTTCACGTTTGTTTTTGATATCTCGGTCGGAAGTATAAAAACCGTAAGATTCATCGTTGTATGTATGAGATGAGTTTTTTGATTTCTTTGAATTGTTTAAATTGTTGTAAACACTTTTATACGCCTTCATTATCTATTAGCTCCTTTCTGTATTGGGTAGGCGTGCATTTATAACATTTTTCAAAACAGTGTATATAATGAGATGATGAGCTGTATCCAACCATACTACTGATATATGAAAGATTGTAATCTGGATTGCGCAAATATTCAGTAGATTTTTCACATCGTACTTTGTTATGGTATTCCAGCAATGTATTTCCGGTAATTTGTTTGAAAGTACGCAGAAGATAGCTCTCATTCACATATAAGCAGTCGGATAATTTTTTTAACGAAAATTTTTCAAGATACTGCTCTTCTATCAGCTTTTTTGCGGAGAGTACAAGTTCATTTTTTGCTCCTGTCCAGCAGAGTTCATTGGGGCAGCAGTTCTTGCAGGGAACATAGCCTTGCTCATAAGCCTCATCAAGGGAATGAAATATTACAATATTCTCCTTTTTTGGATGCTTTGAGGGGCAGGATGGGCGCTTGAATTTTTTTGTGGTTTTTAAACCGTAAATGAAAACTCCGTCAAAGTTTTTGTCTCTGTTTAAGATAGCTGTCCATTCTTTTTCTGTCATAAGCAACCTCCTTTGGTTAAAATTCCGTTATTCATTTCATACAAGATATCACCGTATGAATCAGCTTCTCTGTCATGGGAAACAAGAAAAATACTTGTTCCGTTATCTGCAAGTGACCTAAACATTTTCAAAATGATTTGTGTGTTTTTTTGGTCTAAATCTCCTGTCGGTTCGTCTGCAAAAAGAAATGCGGGTTTACGAATGAGTGCTCTGGCAATTGCCATACGCCTGATTTCTCCTCCGGAAAGTTCCGAGGGCATTTCGGTTGCCAAATCGGCTATTCCCACTTGTTCAAGAAGGGAAAGTGCATATTCTTCCGCAGTTTCATAATCTTTTTCATATTTCGCCTTTGAGCCGTGAAGGGCATAAGGTACGAGAACATTTTCGAGTACGTTTAATGAATATATTGCCGTTTGCCCCTGTGGAAGAAAGCCGATGTTTTTATTTCGAAGTGCGGAAAGCTCTTTGTCATTAAGAGCATATATATCTTTGCCGTCAAGCAGAACTTTTCCTGTGCTTGGAGCAAGTAAACCCGAAAGCATATTTAAAAGTGTACTTTTTCCGCTTCCCGAATGACCCGACACCACATAGAGTTTGCCGCCTTCCAAAGAAAGTGTGGTTTCGGATACTGCGGTAAATATATTTGAGTTTTTCCGAATTCTGTTAAATTCTTTACTGATTGCATTTGCCGTAAGTATCATTAGTTATCACCTCTTAAAACCAAAGCTGTGTCCACGTGGCTCACTTTTCGGACACACATAGTTGCGGAAAGTATTCCCGCTATGACGGAAGTTACAACGCAGCAGACGAAAAGCACCGTGAATACGGATAAGCTCGGGAACAGGAACGGCAAGTTCAAAGTGCTTCTGATCATATTCCCGAACAGGTACAGCACACCCGATGAGATAATTGCGCCCGTCAGACTTCCGAGAGAGCAGATATAGAAAGCCTCTTTCATCATTATGAGAGATAATTCTTTTTTTGAAGCTCCCATACCTCTTAATATGGCAAACTCTTTTTTTCGCTCGTTTCCAATCATTGAAAAAATGATGAAAAGAACAATTAAAGAGAATATCCATATAACAACAAGCAACACGGAAATAATGCCTGAAATATTTATAAGTCCCTCCGATACATCGGAAAGCATATTTTGTGTTCTTACCGCCTCCGCCTTTTTTGTGTGAATGTTTATATCGTTTAAAACATCTTCCACGGAATAACCGTCTGAAACATTTATCAAAACACTTGATACAAGATTATCGGGATTTACGTTATCAAAGGTGTGCATACCGTTGTTTTTTGCCCCCTGAATCATAGCACGAATGGTGTTCATATTTGCATAAACGGCAGTGTCCAAATAACTGCCCGTTTCCTCCAACTTTGCAACCACGGTGCAATTTACATCAAAAAATCTGAGCGTATCTCCCGGAAAGGCATTCAGCCTGTTTCCGACCACAATTTCCAAATCTTTCACATCTCCCGAGTAATTATCTTTCAGCCAAGGCGTGATTGTGAAATCGGTATCGGGATTATAGCCTATAATCTGCACCTTGTAATCACAGCAGCCCGAACTTGTGCTTGCAAGATAAAATTGAGAGGAAATATCACTTATTCCGTCAAAGCTGTTCAGCTTATCCATGATATTGTCCTGCATATAGAAATAACCCGGATTTCCTTGAAGAATCATATCCGAAAAGGTGGATTTTGTGGTGGCTTCATAAGGAACCACCATAATATCCGCTCCGAGTTTTGATTCCAAATTTCCCAAACCACTCTTAAGTCCGTATACAAGGAGTGAACCTCCCAGCAGTGAAAATGCAAGGAACATTGTCAGGAGGGTCAATGCCACTGTTCGTCCCGGACTATGTATTAAGTTTTTCAAGGAAAGATTTGTTGATTTTTTCATAATTTCTCCTTTTTGCTAAATATCAATCCAACGATTGAAAACAGGAAAATTACAATTGAACATATAATGTCTGTAGGTCTGAATACGGCACGGCAGGTCATTTCAGGCATCATACAAAGGTGGATAAGTATTCCCGGAATAATTCCGCAAACAATTGAAGCTATTGCCGCAAGCACATATATAGCTTGTTTTGCAACTTTATTTTTCAATGTAAACAAAAGAATACATAAAATGATAATTGCAAGGGAAATTGCCGCAACCGTTAAATTTGCTTTGTGGCAATTCATATATGAACCGTCTTCTTTCGGAGCACACTGAAATATAAATGAAGAAGCCAGTAAAAACAAAGTTGCAATTGTAATAATGATGTTGCATATTTTTTTCATGATATAAAATCCTCTTTTCTTTAAGTTAGTCTATGCAATCGTGGTTAGTAGTAACTAACTAATATTATTGCATATTCTACATATAAATGCAAGATATTTGACCTGTTATTTTATAAAAAAATACCCGTAAAAAAATATAAAGTCAATATTAAGCAACAAAAATGAGATTATTGTGATTATAATAGTAGCTGTGGTTAGACATAGGTAACTAATGCAGAGAGGTGTAAAATTTATGAAAACAATAAAAAATACAGCAGAACTCTTTAAACGGGTGACTGCGGTTCTTATGATTGCAGCCCTTGTAATTTACGGGCTTGTGACGGTTAATGCCGCTGATACCGATTATGTGGATAATTGGGATGATTATGCGGCAAATAACGGGTACTCAACCACTTACGGGCAATACACATGGACACAGGTTGTTGACGGCATAGAACAGGTTCTCGAATCCGGAAAAGAACTTTTTCAGGCGGGAGAGTATGATGCGGCAAGACAAGCAGGCAGTGATGCGTATTATAACTTCTATGAAACCAGTGGAATGGAGAGATATACAAACGGCTTTTCCGGTTCCAGAGTTGCGGAGGTTGAGCTTTCATTTAAAACCGTAAGAAAAATTGCAAAGAAAATGGATGAAACGGGAGAGGGTAGTTACGAGGATTATAAAGCAGAAGCGGAAAAGCTTGAAACTATGCTCAGAGACGATGCCAATTCTTTTGACGGCGTAGCGTCTACAGCAAGTGATGATGCAACGCAATCAACCGATTCATCATCTTCGGGTTCAGCGGCGGCTGTAACATTCGGAGCTTGTTTCTTGATTTTGTTAAGAGAGGGCTTTGAAGCAATTCTTATTGTGGGTGCAATTATTGCCTACCTTATGAAATCCGCAGAGGGCGATGCAGAGAAAAAGAGAAGAACGGTACGACCCGTGTATATCGGTTCGGCTATAGGTATTGTTCTTAGTTTCGTGCTTGCGTGGCTTTTGAATTTGCTTAAAATTGCAAACACGGCTTCACAGGAGG
>CAZUXS010000175.1:0-3988 GCA_964624605.1 uncultured Lachnospiraceae bacterium
ATGGTTGTGGGTGTCGGCATCGGCGGTAACTTTGAATACTGCGCAGAGCTTGCAAAGAGAGCACTTTTGAGAGAGGTTGGTTCTCATTCAAGCATAGACTACATAAGAGATATGGAAGAGGAATTGCTTGAAAGAGCAAATAACCTCGGAATAGGACCACAGGGACTTGGCGGCAACACCACAATACTTGGTATAAACATAGAAACTTATGCAACACATATAGCGGGACTTCCGCTTGCAGTGAACATAAGCTGCCACGTAACAAGACACGCAGAGCGTGAAATTTAATATATTTCGGAGGGTTACAAATGAGCGATATACTATACGTAGTTATCCCCTGCTATAAAGAGCAGGAAGTGTTGCCCGAAACATCCAAAAGAATAGGGCAGAAAATGAGAGATTTAATCTCAAAAGGACAAATAAGCGACAAAAGCCGAGTTATGTTTGTCAATGACGGTTCAACGGATAAGACTTGGGAGATAATAACAAGGCTGCACAGCGAGGATAAGCTTTTCAGCGGTGTAAACCTTTCCAGAAACAGAGGTCATCAAAATGCATTGCTTGCGGGACTTATGACGGCTATGAACTATGCGGATATGGTTATATCAATGGATGCCGACTTGCAGGATGATATAAATGCCGTGGATGAAATGGTACAAAAGTATTATGACGGCTGTGATGTTGTTTACGGCGTAAGAAGTTCCAGACAGACTGATACTTTCTTCAAAAAGTTTACGGCAGAGGCTTTTTACAAGCTTATGAAAGTTATGGGTGCGGATATAGTTTTCAATCACGCCGATTACAGACTTATGAGCAAAAGAGCTTTGGAGGGACTTGCAAGCTTTGGTGAGGTAAACCTTTTCCTCAGAGGTATAGTGCCAGAAATAGGCTATAATTCGGGCATAGTGGAATATGAGCGTGCCGAGAGGTTTGCGGGTGAGAGCAAATATCCGCTCAAAAAGATGCTTGCTTTTGCATTTGACGGCATAACATCATTTTCAATAAAGCCAATAAACATAATTATAAATGTCGGTTTTTTCATATCATTTGTTAGCGTTATAGCACTTATATGGAGTGTTTGCGTTAAGTTTTTGGGAAATTCAGAGGCGGGCTGGTCATCAATTATGGCTTCTATATGGCTTATAGGCGGTATACAGCTTATATCCATAGGTGTCATAGGTGAGTATGTCGGCAAAATGTATAAGGAAACAAAGCACAGACCGAGGTACATAATAGAGTCTGTTATAAATGATAAGGATTGAGGGGCATATCATGAATGAGAAAATAAAGTCAAAGCTATACTTTGTATATAATGCACTTAAAAGTAACATAGGGGATATATTTGCGGCGGCTCTCACATCTTATATTTTGGCATCAATAGTGAACATATTTTGTTCACATAAAAAAACAGTTAATCTTAATTTTATAGAGAGTGTGAACATACCGCTTACATTTGAAGTGTTTGCGGGGCTGACGGTTGTGTTTTTGCTGCTTTTGGGAATAGGAAAAATAGGCTCGAGGATATTGTATACGGCTATGCTTGCATCGGTCATAGCCTTTGCATTTATTGTGGTGAGTGAAAACAACAATGATATATATATCACTGTGGGTGTGGCTGCGGTTGTATGCTTTTTCTGTTATTATATTATAAAAAGCGGCTGTCTTTTCAAAAACAAAATTATCACCACATATCGCAGAGCATTTGCTGTTGTGGCACTTGCCTTTGTGATAATGGCTTGGTGGGTGAGCAGAATGACCGTAAACAGATATGTCACCTTCGGTGCTTCAAATTTTGATTTCGGCATATTTGCTCAGCTTTTTGAAAATATGGCAAGAAACGGCAGCACGGTGATAAGTGTTGAACGTAATGAGATGATGAGTCATTTCTATAATCACTTTTCACCTATATATTATGTGCTTTTGCCGCTGTATATGCTTTTCAGACGCCCAGAGGGACTTTTGATAATTCAGGCGGTGTTTGTGCTTGCAAGTGCTTTCCCGCTTTGTCTTATAGGCAAAAAAAGAGGATTCACACCGGTTATGGTTATGCTTTTGGGACTTATCGCAATGACGTTGCCGGGTATGGTTTCACCTATGTTCTATGATTTTCATGAGAATAAGTTTTTGCCGTTTTTTATGCTTTGGTTCATATATTTTTTCATTGATAAAAAGTATGTGCCCGCATACATATTTATGTTCCTTACTCTTATGATTAAGGAAGATGCGGCAATTTATGTTGTGTGCGTATTGCTTTATTTCATGATTGTCAAAAAAAGAGTGAAAGCGGGATTTTTGGGTATAGCGCTTACTATTTTGTATGCCGTGCCCGTTATGATATTTATGCGTAAGTACGGACTTGATTTTGTCGGTTGGCGTTTCGGTTTGTACTTTTTGGACGGACAGGACAAGATAATAAATATGGTGCAAAACATTATGCTCAACCCTGCGTTTTTCATCAAAAATGTGTTTAGTGAGGATTGTGTTATTTTCATGATTTATATGCTTGGGGCACTTGTTTTTGTGCCGCTTGCCACAAAGGATTTCAGGGCACTCATACTCCTTGTGCCTCTTGTTGCCATAAACGTTATGACGGATTATCCGTATCAGCATGATATAGGTTTTCAATATACTTACGGCTCACTCACGCTTATGCTTATTCTCTTTGTTGATAACATAAGCAATATGAAGGCGGATTGGAAGAAAACGGTGTTGCTTTGTGCACTCTGCACCTCCGTACTTTTGACTTTAAATGACCGCTATGATGATTTTGAAACATATAATAAAAGCTATACGCAATGTAGAGATAAGTATGAAAAAACGGAAGAGGCGCTTGCAAGAATACCGATGGATGCAAGCATAACGGCAGATACCTTTATAGTGCCGCATCTTTATAAGCATCAAGAGCTTTATATGTATGACGAGGAATGCAGAAACACGGATTATTATGTGCTTGATTCGGGAAACGGGGAACAGGTAAAGGAATTCGAAGAAAATATGGAATATGAGGACTACGAGCTTTGTCTTAATGACAGCAAGGTACGAATATATAAACTACCCGAAGCGGAGGATTTGCTCCCCGTTTCGGAAAAATAATTTATGATTGGATGGATTAAAGTGAAACTTACAACACCTATTACGAGAGAAACGGCAAAAAGCCTTAAGGCGGGTGATTTGGTTACAATAACGGGTACCATATATACCGCAAGAGATGCCGCTCACAAAAGAATGCTTGAAAATTTGGATAAGGGTATAGAACTCCCTGTGGATTTGACAAACCAAACGATATATTTTGCAGGCCCCGCACCGGCTAAGCCGGGTGAACCCATAGGTTCCGTAGGGCCAACAACAAGCTATCGTATGGATGCGTATTCACCACGCACAATAGAACTCGGGCTTACCTGCATGATAGGTAAGGGCAAGAGAAGCAAGGAAGTTGTGGACGCTATGAAAAAATACGGCGCAGTTTATATAGGTGCTGTTGGCGGTGCGGGGGCACTGCTGAGTGAATGTGTCAAAAAAAGCGAGGTTGTCGCTTACGATGACTTGGGCTCCGAGGCTATACATAAATTGGAGGTTGAGGACTTTCCGGGTATTGTGATTATAGACAGCGAGGGTAATAACCTCTATGACAGCGAACCCGAAAAATACAGGAAGTAATATTGATGCTTAAAAGAATAGAAGATTATATTTCAAAAAATAATATGCTTTCTTACGGCGATAATGTTGTTGTGGGTGTTTCGGGCGGTGCGGATTCCTGCACGCTTTTGGACGTGCTCTGCACTTTAAGGGATAAGCTTAAATTAAATATAACAGCAGTGCACATCAATCACAACATAAGAGGGGAAGCCGCCGAGAGGGATGCTCGCTTTGTGGAAGAACTTTGCCGCAAATACGGAGTAAAATTCAAGCTTTTCGGCTTTCCAGTTGAGGACTACGCAAGAGAAAATTCACTGACCGTTGAAGAGGCGGGCAGAAAATTGAGATACGA
>CAZUXS010000176.1:0-3987 GCA_964624605.1 uncultured Lachnospiraceae bacterium
TACTTATTGCTGTTCACAATGATCTTCAACGGTGGTCTTATTCCTACATTCCTCGTTATGAAGAAAATCGGACTTCTTGACTCACTTTGGGCAGTTATTCTCCCAATGTCAATGAACGTTTACAACTTGGTACTTATGAGAAGTTTCTTCGAGCAGTTGCCTGTCAGCTTGTTCGAGGCAGCAGAGATTGACGGATGTACTCCTATGGGTATATTCTGGAAGATTGTTCTTCCTCTTTCAAAGGCTGCTCTTGCTTCAATCGGTTTGTTCTTTGCCGTTGCCGCTTGGTCAGAATACTTCCACTATGTAATCTACATCAAGTCAACAGATAAGTACAACTTCCAGTACAAGTTGAGAGATTTGTTCTCAGATAAGCAGGAATCAGTTGAAGGTGAAGATATCAACGTTAACACACTTAAGAGTGCTGCTATCATTGTATCTATCATACCTTTCATGTTCATCTACCCATTCTGCCAGAAGTACTTCATGACAGGTGTAACTATGGGTGCTGTTAAGGAGTAATCCTTACAATCTATAAAAATACGACCTCGCTGCAAAGCGAGGTCTTTTTTTACAACGAATTTTTTTATAATGAATTTTGCCGTAGGGAGGTGTGCTATGTTTGAGATTGCGGAAAAAAAGATGATTAAGGAAAAAATAATCGAGCTTGATATGAACCTTGAAAATAACTATAAGGATTTGGCTCACGATGCACTTAAGGAGCTTTATGCTTTGCTTGAATATCTTAAGGCAAACGGAAAAATAAAGGATAAAACATACAATAAGTATAAGGAAATAGCCGATAAACATAAAAAGGATATGGACGGCTACGGACACTTCACCGCATCCGATGCGGCAATATTTATGAAAGAATAGGGAGTGGAAAAGCGAGTTTACTTGAAAGACAATACAAGAAAACTCGCTTTTTGTTTTTAGAAATTAATATGGTACGTATGAATAATCGGTTGTTTTTATCAATGTCATAAAGTAATTCGGTGCATGGTAGTTTTCGGAATATCTGCTAAATACCTCTGTGGTATAGAGCTTATTTCCTTGCTTTGTAACCTTGTTCTCAAATTCGTAGCCCATGTGTGCGGAATAAATAAGTATACCGTTGCCGCTGCAGCCGCTGAGTCCTGCGTGAGAACCACTTTTTGAACCCAATGAAATAACCTTGCCGTTGCTGTAGGTATAGAATAAAAATTCAAAATCAGCTTCACAAGTACCTATTTTTACAATAAGTTCCTTTGTGCCGTCTTTATCTATATCATAAACGGTGTATTCAAGATCCGATTCATTAAGGAAAGTATCGTAGCTGTGATAATCAGATACGTGCTGATTCATATATGCCAATTGCTCTCTGTAAGCCGCCTTCCAATCAGCCGCAGATGTGGTTGATATTGTTGAAAGTGTAAGCACAACTGCAGCGAGTGCTGTTGTTGCAATTCTTTTGAATAATTTCATAGTAATATTCCTCCTTTTAACCATAGGTTTACAGCAATATATATAATACCTATATTGATATTATACATGGATTTATATAAAATGTCAATGTATTTATGGAAAAGAGAACGTTTTTGTGTGGAAATAAATAAAGCTTGATTTTTGTTGGGAATTTAAGGCAAAAAAGATGTTGCCGCAAAACACGACAACATCTTTGTGTGGGATTATATCCTTACAGGGGAAATGAAGAATATAACTCTCCAAAATTTATATACAAAGTAAATTGTTAATATCAGTATGGTACGTATGAATAATCACTTGCTGATATAAATGTCATAGGAGTTGGTGCATGGAAGTTGCCGCCGCAATTTCTACTGAATACCGTAGATGAATAAAGCTTATTACCCTTCTTAGTTGCCTTAAATTCCTCCTCATAGCCGAACGGATCAGCCTGATATACCAATAATCCGTTACCACTGCAACCGGCTATTGAATAAAGTCTATTGGAATATGTGTATGAACCGAGAGATACAACTTTACCACCACTTATTGTGTATATATACAATACACTGTCGGTGGTACTACCATCCGATACATTGGCAAGAAGTTCCTTTGTGCCGTCTTTATCTATATCGTATACGGTATAAGTAACTTCCGTAAAAAGTTCAAGTGTGTATTCTGTACCATAGTCATCGGCATGTGCGCTCATATATGCAAGCTGATTTCTGTAAAGTGATTTCCAATCGGCGGCTGAAGCCGGTGCAACCGTTGACAATGAAAGTGTAATTGCGGCGAGTGCTGTTACTGCGAGTCTTTTAAATAATTTCATAGATATTTACCTCCTTATTTAGTTTGCTTATTGCAAATCCGATAATTAATATAACGCTATTATAATGCGATTTTGAGTATTTGTCAATATAATAATGCGGAATTATCACGGATGGTGTTAAATTATTTGATAATTGTATTGAATAATCAAACATAAACAAAGGGTGAATAATTATCATCACATTAAAATCGGGAAAAAATAAAAATATACTTTTAATTGCGGACAATTTGTGGTATAATGCTAAATATAGGTCACACATCACATATATATTCAAAGGGGGATGGATTATGGATTACACAAGACCAAACAGGCATTACAGAAAGGCGGGCAGAATGGCACGCAGAAATGCCGAAAAGAAAGAGAGCAGGACTTTAAAGGGAACATTTATACCCGAGGAAGAAAAGAAGAAGATATTTGCAATGGCAGGCGGGGTTGCCGTGTTGTCATTTGCACTCGGCTTTTTAATCGGGTGTGTTATCGGAATAGATGAATAATTGCACGTTTTTTGTGCGTATGAAGGAGAAAAATTATGAAGTTAGGTATTGTTGGTTTGCCGAATGTCGGCAAAAGTACACTGTTTAATTCACTTGCAGGCGGCGGTGCGGAGGCGGCTAATTATCCGTTCTGTACAATCGACCCGAATGTAGGTATTGTGCCTGTGCCGGATAAGCGCCTTGATGTGCTTGCGGATATGTATAAAACGGAAAAGGTTACACCTGCGGTTATAGAATTTGTGGATATTGCAGGTCTTGTTAAGGGTGCAAGCAAGGGCGAAGGTCTTGGAAATAAGTTCCTTTCACACATCAGAGAGGTAGATGCTATTGTTCACGTTGTGCGTTGTTTCGAGGACGGCAATGTTGTTCACGTTGATGCAAGCGTTGACCCCGTAAGAGATATTGAAACAATAGAGCTTGAACTTGTGCTTTCAGACCTTGAAGTGGTTGAAAAGCGTCTTGCAAAGGTGACAAAGCAGGCTATGTCCGATAAGTCACTCAAAGCGGAAATTGCCGTTTTGGAGAAGATAAAGGCTGCTCTTGAAGAGGGTAAAAATGCCCGTAGTGTTGAATTTTCAACAGACGATGAAACAGAGATTGCGGACGGCTTAACACTGCTTAGCAGAAAGCCTGTGCTTTATGCGGCTAACGTAGGCGAAGAGGACCTTGCCGATGACGGCGAAAACAATCCTTACGTGAAGAGTGTGCGTGAACTTGCGGCTAAAGAGGGTTCGGGCGTGTTTGTTATCTGTGCGAAGATAGAGGAAGAAATAGCAGAGCTTGACAACGATGAAAAGCTTGAATTCCTTGCTGATTTGGGTTGCAAAAACAGCGGTTTGGACAGACTTATTGCGGCAAGCTATGAACTCCTCGGACTTATCAGTTACCTCACAGCAGGTGAAAAGGAAGTACGTGCTTGGACAATAACAAAGGGCATGAAAGCACCACAGGCGGCAGGTAAGATTCACTCCGACTTTGAAAGAGGTTTCATACGTGCGGAAGTTGTTACATACGATGATTTGACAAAACTCGGTTCTATTGCGGCTGCAAAGGAAGCAGGCGTTTACAGAAGTGAGGGTAAGGAATATGTGGTTAAGGACGGCGATGTTGTTCTTTTCCGTTTCAATGTGTAATAATATTATTCCACGGAATTTTTGAGTTTATTGTACAAAAGAACTTAACAAAATCCGATTTATATCGCTTACTCAAACCACACCCAAA
>CAZUXS010000177.1:0-3980 GCA_964624605.1 uncultured Lachnospiraceae bacterium
ATGTCCGACTCACTCGGTTTTGAAGTTATAGCGGAGTTTGTGGAAACGGAAGCACAAATGCAGATACTTGCCGAAATAGGGTGCAAAAGATATCAAGGTTATCTTTTCAGTCCTGCTGTGTCTTGTGAAAGATTGGTTGAAATTTTAAACAGTTAAAATAACAAATACCGTTTTGTGCGTTTATAATGTGCAAAGCGGTATTTTTTTGTGTATTTTTTCGCTAATCAAGCAATTTTTGGTGATATGTACTTGACTTTTAGGCAAAAAAACGATATACTTTGATTATCAAAGTTTTTGTTTACAGGGGAGACTATGTCTTGTTTTCCCTTTGCTTGTGTTTTTGTTATGTACTGCAAAAACACATTTTTGAAGATTTAAGGAGAGTTATTTATGGATAATACTTTAAATACCTTAAATAAGCTCATTTCCGAGGCTTTTAACGACCTCGGCAGGGTGGAGCTTAACGCATTGAGAGAAAGCGGCTTTGATGATGTTTCGGTTAATGAGGCACACACGGTTGATGCAATAGGTCAGTACGTACCTAAAAATATGTCCGATGTTGCGGGCAAGCTGGAAATAACAATGGGTACACTTACTGTGTCAATCAATCATCTTGTTAAAAAAGGTTATGTTCAGAGAAAAAAGAGTGAAACGGACAAGCGAATGGTGATGCTTACCCTTACGGAAAAAGGCAAAGCCCTTTATAAGGCTCATCAGCGTTTTCATTTGGAACTGGTGAAGTCACTCATAGTTGACCTTTCGGAATATGAGGCTGATATGTTTATAGAAGCACTCAGCAGTTTAAACGGCTTTCTTGCCGCAAAGACAGCTATGTGTTGCGGATGAAAAAACCATTAAGGAGAAAATTATGTATAATTCAAGGATAGTTGCCTGTGCAAGCTGTTATCCCGATGCTGTGGTCACAAATGACGACCTCAGCAAAATTGTGGAAACAAACGATGAATGGATATCATCACGTACGGGTATAAAGGAAAGAAGGGTTTCAACGGGGCAGACAACTTCACAGCTTTGTATTGCCGCCGGTAAAAGTATAATTGAAAAAACGGGTATAGATCCTCTTGATATAGATTTGATTATTGTGGCAACACTCACACCCGATTTTGCAACACCTAACACGGCTTGCCTTGTTCAGGGTGCACTTGGCTGTGACAACGCACTTTGCTTTGATGTGAGTGCGGCGTGCAGTGGTTTTGTTTATGCAATGAGCATAGCAAACAAATTTATCAGAAGCGGTGAATACAAAAAAGTGCTTGTGTTTGGTGCGGAAGTGCTTTCAAAGATTACCGACTGGACAGACAGAAGCACTTGTGTGCTTTTCGGTGACGGTGGCGGCGGTGCGTTGCTTGAAGCAACGGAAGAGCCTTGCGGTGTGCTTGCGGAGGATATGCACTCAAAGGGCAAAGACGCAATGTCACTCACAGCAAATGAAATTTTGCCTAAAAACTTTAAGTATACACCTGAAGAAGAGGAAAGAAAGTACATTGCAATGGACGGCAGAGCTATTTTCAGTTTTGCGACGAAAAATGTGCGTGTGAGCATAAAAAATGTGCTTGAAAAAGCAGGTCTCACAATAGACGACATAAAATATATTGTTCCTCATCAGGCTAATTACAGAATAATTGAGGTGCTTGCTAAAAAACTCGGAGCACCGGAAGAAAAGTTTTATATGAATCTTGAAAAGTACGGCAACACATCTGCCGGAAGTATACCTCTTGCCCTTGGCGAAATGTTTGAAAAGGGCTTGCTTGAAAAAGGCGACAAAATCATTATCAGCGGCTTCGGCGGTGGTTTAACTTGGGGAAGTATGCTGATTCAATTATAATTATACAGAAAGGTAAATAATGATATGAATTCGAGAATTTGTGATATGTTGGGAATAAAGTATCCTATATTTCAGGGTGGTATGGCTTGGATTGCAGATGCCAGCCTTGCAGCTGCCGTATCAAATGCAGGCGGTCTTGGTATAATTGCCGCAGGCAATGCACCTGCCGATGTTGTAAGAGGCGAAATCAGAAAGTGCAAAGAAATGACAGATAAGCCTTTCGGTGTTAATATTATGCTTCTTTCTCCTTTTGTGGACGATGTTGTTGAAACAGTTTGCGAAGAGGGTGTAAAGATTTTGACAACAGGTGCCGGCAACCCTGCTAAGTTTATGGATAAGTTTAAGGAAAACGGCATTAAACTCATACCTGTTGTGCCTAGTGTAAATATGGCAAAGAAGATGCAAAAACTCGGTGCAGATGCCGTTATTGCCGAGGGTATGGAAAGTGGCGGACACATTGGCAAGCTCACAACAATGGCACTTGTGCCACAGGTTGTGGATGCTGTTGATATACCTGTTTTGGCGGCAGGCGGTATTGCAGACGGCAGAGGTATGGCGGCAGGCTTTATGCTTGGTGCGGAGGCTGTACAGATTGGTACTCGTTTCCTTGTTGCCGATGAGTGTACAGTACACGAAAATTATAAGAATAAGATTATTAAGGCTAACGACCTTTCAACAGTTGTTACGGGTCAGATTACAGGACACCCTGTAAGAGTAATCAAAAATAAACTTGCAAATGCTTTTCTTCAGGCAGAAAAGGAAGAAACAAGCAAGGAAGAGCCTGATATGGAAAGATTTAATCAGCTTGGTGTCGGTGCTTTGCAGAAATCTGTTAAGATGGGCGACATTGACAACGGTTCAGTAATGAGCGGTCAGATTGCAGGCATGGTAAGCAAGAGACAGAGCTGTAAAGAAATTATAGATGAAATCATGGGCGAATTTAATGCCCTTGTGAAGTAATTATCGGAGGATGGCTATGAAAACTGCGTTTGTATTCAGCGGACAGGGTGCACAGTATGCCGGTATGGGCAAAGAATTGTATGATAATTTTGAATGTGTCAAAAATGTATTTGACAAGGCTGATGAAGCACTCGGACTTAAAATAAGCAATATTTGTTTTAATGAGGACGAAAGACTCAATCAAACGGAATACACACAGCCTGCCATTTTGACAATGAGCACAGCTGTTATGAAGTTGATGGAAGAAAAAGGCTTGAAAGCGGATTATGTTGCAGGATTAAGCCTTGGCGAGTATTCCGCACACGTTGCAAGCGGCACTTTTGATTTTGAACAGTGCGTACAGCTTGTAAGAAAAAGAGGTCGTTTTATGACAGAGGCTGTGCCACAGGGCGAGGGTGCAATGTATGCCGTAATGAACCTTGATGCAGACCTTATTCAAGAGGCTTGCGATGAGGTTAAGGAAATAGGCAGAGCTATGATTGCAAACTACAACTGCCCCGGTCAGATAGTTATTGCAGGTGACAAGGCGGCTGTTCAAAAGGCGGCTGAGCTTGTGAAAGAAAAGGGTGCAAGAAAGGCAGTGGAGCTTAATGTAAGCGGTCCTTTCCACACATCACTTTTGAAGCCTGCAAGCGATAAACTCAATGTAGAACTTCACAATACACAGATAAATGATATGTCAATCCCTGTTATAACAAACCTTACGGGTGATGTTGTTGCCGATAAGGGCGATGTGATTGATATACTTACAAAGCAGGTTATGAATTCCGTAAGATGGCAGCAGTCAGTTGAAAAGCTGATTGAACTCGGTGTGGATACTTTTGTTGAAATGGGTCCTGGCAAAACATTGTCATCATTTGTTAAAAAGACAGCAAAGCAGGTTGGCAAGGAAGTTGCCGTTTACAATGTTGAAGATTTGAAAACATTTGAAAAGGCTTGCGAGGGTTTAGGTCTGTAATTTGGAGGTAAAAATGTTTGATATAAAAGGAAAAACGGTAGTTGTTACCGGTGCGGCAAAGGGTATAGGCAAGGCTGTTGCACTTGCTTTTGCGGACAAGGGCTGTAACATAGTAATCAACTACAGAAGCACTTCACCCGATGAAACTGTTGCCGAGATTGAGGCAAAGGGTGTTAAATGCTTGGCTTATAAGGCAGATGTCAGCAATTTTGATGAGGC
>CAZUXS010000178.1:0-3955 GCA_964624605.1 uncultured Lachnospiraceae bacterium
TATGAACCGTGACGGTGTTGCTGAGTGTGTATATATACATCTCATTCCACACAGCCTCATATATGTTTTCGGCAGTAAATATCTTGTGTTTGTCGGAAGCAAGCAAAAGAAGTATCTTGTATTCTATATCGGTCAAATCAACCTCGTCACCGTCCACCGTAACACAGTTTTTATCGGTATCTATTTCAAGTCCGCCGATTTTGATAATCTTGCTGTTATCCTCGGCAACCCCCGGATTTTGATACACGGTGTATCTTCTTATAAGCGCCTTTATTCTTGCCATAATCTCGGCTGTTGAGAACGGTTTAACCATATAATCGTCACCGCCCAAGTTAAGTCCGCTTATCTTGTCGCTTTCCTCTGTTTTCGCGGTCAGGAACAATATAGGTGCCATTGTCTTTTTACGTATTTCAACGCAGGCCTTATATCCGTCCATCTCCGGCATCATGATATCAAGTATTATCATATTGACATTTTCATCTGCCTTTTCAACCGCCTCAATGCCGTTTGATGCCTCTTCAACCTCGTATCCCTCACTTTCAAGAAGGATACGCAAAACTTCCCTTATATCCGAATTATCATCGGCAATAAGAATTTTTTGTTTGTTTCCGCTCATAAAAAATCACCTTTTCTATTATAAATTAGTTATATGCATTCAAATATGTATTCAACACGTACATTCCGATTATACACCAAAACTATAACTAATTCAATCCCAAATCAGGATTTTTAAGTTTTCTTACAAGTAAATCGTGATTATACTTTAATGTTTCCAACGTGTTTTCAAGTGATTCAATTTCATACTTGTATTTCTGCAAATCAAGCTCTGTAATTGTTCCGAGTTCAAGCTTTGTTTCGTATATTGAAAGCTGGCTCTTCTTAAGCTCCAATGTTGAAAGGTTATCGGCATAGCTCTGCTCATTTTCCTTAAGTGAGTTGTACCAATTTGTGATTGTCACTTCAATGTTATCTATGGCATCGCCGTAATCTCTTGTTGCCTTGTTATATGTGGCTTCCTTTGTATCCCTTGTGTCTGAGCTGTAATTTGATGATGTTGAAACAGAATATTTTTCAAGGTCGTATTTTGCTATATCAACCGCATTTTTCTTCTGCTTTATTGAATAACTGTTGCTCTGTGCCTTTGAAATAACGGAAGCAAGCACAATTGTGTCAGCCTCTCTTGTGTAGTCGCAATCATAGTTTATGTTATATCTCGCCTTTGTATCCGTGCCGAGAATAACATTGAGGTTTGCATAAGCTGATGTAAGCTTATTTTCAAGCGTATCTCTGTTAGACTTCAAATTTGCATAAGTATTTTTTGCACTGTCATATTCACTTTGGCTTATAAGACCGAGATTAAGCTTTGTTTCGTCAATTTTGATTGACTTTTCCTGTATAGCCATATTTTGCTCATACAAATCTATTTCGTTCTCAGCCTCTATAATTGCAATAAAGTATTCTCTTATACTCTGTTCAAGCTGTTGCTTTGTTACCTCTTTGCTGTCATCGTAATTTTTGATAGATGTTGCAAGTCTTTTATACTGAACTGCAAGGTCAAGATAACTGTTTACACCGCTTTCATTATCACTGTCGTAATTTGTGAGTGAAGTGGAGGTATTTTTAAAGTTTGTTTCCTCCAATTCCTGATTATCGTCCAAAGTTTTGAGTGAACTGCTGTTCGCAATAGCCTTTGCAACAGCCTCCTCAATTGTGAGGGAAGATGCATCCGCATCCTCCGCCACAGTTGTAACTATCTTTGTCGAACTTGAAAGCTTTTTGCCCGATGGCAATATAGTATTAACGGCAAAGACGTTTGAACTCATTAGAACACTTAAAGCAAGTGAAAGACAAATAATTTTTTTCTTCATATCAATCATCCTCCTTATTCGTCAACCGTATCTCCTTCGTCCTCATAATCCAAATCATCGTGAGAAAGTTTAATATAAAGTGCTCTCACCTTATCCTTAATACTGTTGATGATTGAATAGAGAACAGGTATAAATACGAGTGTTACAAGTGTTGAAAGAGCAAGACCGAAGATAACCGCAATACCCATCGGTTGCTGCGTTTCCATACCTGATTTTGTTGCCACCGCCATAGGCACAAGACCAATGATTGTGGTGAGTGTTGTCATAAGGATAGGTCTTAATCTTGCGGGACCTGCCGCTGCAAGCGCATCCCTTACGGAAAGCTTCTTATCCTTTTCGAGCAACTGATTTGTGTAGTCAACAAGCACGATAGCGTTATTAACAACCATACCTACAAGCATGATGAAGCCCATGAACGCCGTAACCGTTATTGACTGTCCGCAGATGAAAAGACCAAGCAATGCACCTGTGATTGAAAGTGGCATAGAGAACATAATCATGAACGGATATATAATTGACTCAAACTGTGATGCCATAATCATGTATACCAAAAGTATGGCAACGGCAAGCACTGTACCAAGGCTTGAGAATGAGTCGTTCATAGTTTTCATATTACCGCCGAAGTCATAAGTGTAGTTATCGGGGAATACATACTCATTTACCTTTTCCTGAACAAGTTCCTGCATTGTTGATGAGTCAAGACCGTCCGCATTACCGCTTACGGTTATGTATCTCTGCTGATTTTCTCTTGTGATTGTAACGGCACTTTCACCCATTTCAATATCCGCAATTGCGGTAAGAGGAATTACAGTACCGTTTGATGCCGTAATTGTGAGGTTGTTAAGGTCCTTAAGATAATTAAGCTCATCATCGGGATACTTAACTCTTATATCGATTTCGTCACCGTCATCCTTAAGCTGTGTTGCAACAGAACCCGTATTTGCCGCACTGATTATTGAGGATATATCGCTTGTTGATATACCGTACTGTGCTGCCTTGGCTCTGTTAAGTCTGATATTACCCTCCGGTGTTGATTCATCAAGTGAAGACTCAACATCTCTGAAACCGTCTATTGTTTCTATCTTAGCCACGAGGTCGTTAGCTATTGTACGAAGTGTTTCCGTATCTTCACCGTAAAGGTTAAGACGGAAACCACCGCCACCCATACTACCCATGGCGTTGCTGCTGGCTGAAACGGAAATGCTTGCGCCTGCAATGCTCTTAAGTTTGTTTCTTACGTCCGTACAGATATCATCGGTACTTCTGTCACGCTCTTCCTTGTCAACAAGCTCATAGTTGATTGATACGCTGCCGCCGCCGTTCATACCGCCGCCAACGGATACGTTGCTACTTTCAGCCTCGGGTATTTCACCGATTGCATCCATAATCTTGTACATCATCTCTTCACAAGTATCAAAGTCTGAACCATCAGGAAGCTCTGCACTGATTGAAAGTGCGGATTCATCGGAGCTTGACATAAGGTCCATGCCCAAAAGACCCATCTTATAAGGCATAAGTGAAGCAACAAACACAACCACAACTATAAGACAGGTTATGATTCTGTGCTTAAGTGCCGCAGTAAGTATCCAACCATAGATTCTATCGATGAAGTCAAGGAACTTACCGATAAGAGCACCTATAAATTGCAAACCCTTTCTTATAGGGTTCTTTGTTTCAATATGGTTCTTTTTCTTCTTATTTGAATCCTTAAGAAGAAGTGAACACATCATAGGACAGAATGTAAGTGATACAATGAGTGATGCTGAAAGTGCAAACACGATTGTGAGTGCCAAATCCTGCAAAATCTGACCTATTGTACCATTCATAAATGCCATAGGACCGAAAACGGCTATTGTTGTGAGTGTTGATGCCGTAACAGCCATAGCAACTTCATTTGTACCTCTTGCGGCTGCACGCTTAGGCGTTTCGCCGTTCTGCCAATGTTTGTATATATTTTCAAGTACAACGACCGAGTTATCAACAAGCATACCTATACCGATAACAATACCACCCATTGAAATGGTGTTCATTGTCATACCCGTAAGGTACATACAACCAAAGGTTGCAAATATAGATGTAGGAATAGA
>CAZUXS010000179.1:0-3907 GCA_964624605.1 uncultured Lachnospiraceae bacterium
CCACACCGTAAAACGGGTGGGTGCAGGGGCAACCCGCACTAAACTCCGATGAACCGTTGCACTTCACCGCCCCTGCCCGTTAGGGGTTTGGGGCGAATCGGAACGCCCCAAAGGTTTTTGGTTCTTTTTGCCTCCAAAAAGAACACTCTCACTTATTCAAACTCTCAAAAAGCAAGTCAATGCCGTAAAGACCTATTTCATTTGACACATTTCCACTGCCTGCAAGTGTGTAAACATTGCTGAAATCCTCGTTTATGCCTGCGTACTTGCAAACATTTTCGTTTACCTCCTGCATAAGTGCCGCTGTGAGAGGAAGTTCCGGCATAAACATACCGTTTGTACCTGTCACAAAACCAAGTCTTTTTGCATTTGCTATTGCGTTTTCGTAGCTCTTTCCGCTTGCAACGTCGCTGAAATTGTCGTAGCATTTTTCATTTATGCCAAGCATATTCATAACCATTTCAACATAAGTTCCCCTTGTCATATATGTCTGCTTGCTCAATTCCGTATCGTTTATATAGTCCTTAAGTGAAGCAGATGAATACTTCATATTGTTAAGTATTTGCTTTGCAAGGCTCTCCGCACCGAACTCGCTGAGTGCGTTTTTGCTTATGCCGTTTTGCTTGCTGTAGGCATTGAGAACTTTACTGCCGTCCACACCCATCAAATTGTAAAGCTCCGTTGAAGCATTGTCAAGGTTTACAAAATAAGTTGCGTCAGCCGTAACCTCTGCAATTACATCATCGGTATAAGCCTGATGCTGTGAAACTATTTTGCCGTCCGCATCGTAAACTCTGTCACACTGAGGTGTGAGGAGAATTACAACAGCCTTTTTCTCAACAGCGGGCTTTACATAGTAATTATAGAGATAATACATAAATGACCTGCCGTCGTCCTTGCTTCCGCCTGCTCTCGTGTAGCCACTGTTCTGTGCATCACCGTCGGTACTGCCGAAAGCAATCATAACATAGTCGCCCTCGCCGAGTTCCTTAATATATTTTGCATATTCTTCCGTATCTATGTAGCTCTTAGCCTTTTTATCCGCAAGTGCAAGATTTTCAACGGTTATTTTGCTTGAAAGATACTTACTAAGATAATCGCCGTAGCCGCCTGATTTAATGCCGTCAGCCGTCTTATCAGCCGCCGCACCTATACCGCCTACAACAAAAAGTTTAGCCGTTTTAAGGTCGTGAGTTTTATCAACGGAGGTTACAGAACCTGTGATATGTGATGCAAGTGAAATATCCATTCCCTTTATTGCATCAGCCATTTTGCTTGCCACAATGTTTGCACCAAACTTATTGTAATGTGTTATATCAACAGTACCATCTGATTTTACATTGTGCAAGCCCTGTGTTGTCATAACGCCGTAGCTTTCATAAAGGCTCTTTGTTATGTTGAACATATCTATACATTCAATGCCGTTTTCCTCGGCAAGCTGTTTTGCCGCCGTTACATAGCCGTCATTTTCGCCGAAATGAGGTGTAATTTTTCCCTCACTGTCAAAGAAAATTCTGCAAACCGGTGTCACAAGCACAGGTATACCACCCTTTGCCCTTACACCATCGATATACTGTTGCATATACCATTTGAAAGTACCGCCCACATTAGGATAAAACGTATCTTGATACGGAAATTCGGTGTTCTTGTAAAAATCAATCAAAAACTGAGGTGTAGCCTCTTTTTTAGGTGCTATTGACGGGTAAATTCCGTTTTCGTCCGGTGTGCCCAAAATTACGGAATACTGTATTCTGGCACTATCGTCATCGCTGTCACGCTGGTCGTTGTGGCCGAACTGGAAAAGAACGTAGTCGCCCTCCTGCACTTCATTCATAGCCGCATCAAACCTGCCTGTGTTTATGTATGAACGTGAGCTCATACCTGCTTCAGCCTTGTTTATAACCTCAACGCCGTCATCGAAATAATTTACAATGTAATCGCCCCAACCGCCTATTGTGTTGTCGTCGCCGTAAGCCTTAACGGTTGAATCGCCTATGAGAATAACTCTCTGCTTTTCGCTTTCGTTTTCTGCTGTTGCACTTTCAACGCAGGCACTGTCAATCATGAGCACGCCTGTCTGACTTGTTTCAACAGCTGTTTTTCCGCCTGTGAGAGGCTGGCTGTCCGTTGCACTCAATTTCATAACATTTGAAAGACTGCCTTCAAGCCTTACGGAAGCATCAAGACTGCTGTCATTTACAGTGAATGTTACATAGAAATACTGGTTGTCCTCGCCTGCACTTTGGAAAATCACGTTTTTAAGTGATGTTTCGTCCTTTGCGAGGAGCTGTTCTTCATCGCTGTCCGCCGTCTTTTTGTAAATTGAAACTATAAGGCTCTTTGTGTTTCCGCCCCTGTTGAAATTCAATTTATAATATGAATTATCTGTTTTCTTTGCATATATATTGAAGTAACCGCCGGAAGTAAAGCCGGTTAAACTTGTATTAAATCTGAATCTGCCCTCAAACGTGCTGTTTCCGCTTGTCTTGTTCAATGTGAGAGTTGCATTGCCTTCCGTGCAATCAGCCTTATACATTGTGTGTGCACCGTTTACAGCCGTTTTCCAAGTGCCGTCCGTTACCCAATTTCCGAGGCCGTTGTTAAAATCGGTTCTTTCGATAAGCTCCGGATAAGTTCTGCCTCCGTCCGTAACTTCAAGTTTTGTCATTGTTGAAACAGCCTTGTTATATTCGCCGTAAGTTGTTTTTGTTGCAGGCAAAATTTCAAGCATTATTTTGCAACCGATATCCCTCGGCTGAACCTCATAAGATGCATAATATTCGCCCACACCCTCCTTGATAAGCCATGTTTGGTTATCCTTTACGGCATACCAACGGAGCATAGCCGCATCACTCTGCGTGTCGCTTTCAAGAATATAATTATAGCTTGCCTTAAGCACACTGCCCGGAACTATTGTACTGCCATGCACAATATCCATATTGTTGATTGACGGCAAAGCTGTTCTTTGAGGTGTAACATTTACAACAGTGTACACGCTCACGCCGTTTTCAGCCGTAGCATAAACATTTGCCTTGCCCTCGGCTTTTGCGGTGATAACGCCTTTTTCATTAACGGTTGCCACATTTTCATTATCACTCTTGAATGTTATGTTTGACTTTGCATCAAGTGGCAAAATGTATGTTTTAAGTTCAAATGTTTCGTTTGACGGAATACTTACTTCATAAGCATTGAGTGTCACATCACAAACCTGTGCATTTTTGGCATCGGACTTAGCTGGATTCCAACCGTCACTGCCCTTAAGCACGTTGTAGGCATTATAAGCCTCTGCCTGTTCAGCTGTCAAAGTCTGAACATAGTCTGCCCTTTTTGATGTGTCGGCATAAGCCTTTTCTTTTTGAGTATGTATTTTAAGTGAACCGTATTCCTTAAACCTAATCTTATTCACAACCGTTGTATCGTCCCAAAGACTGAAACCGCTCGGATTGAGAATTTCGGGGATTACGCAGTTTATGTATACACTTTCTGAACCGTAATTAGGATAAGCTGAATCAGCCTGCCAAGGTCTGCCCAAATCTATCTTGTTTGCCAAAGCAGATGTATACTGCTTATCCACGCTCAATTCACACTCATTGAACACATAGCCGATGTTGAAAAGAGTTGTGTTTGGTGCTGTGAAGTGACCGCCGTTTTCGCTGTATGCCATTTTCAGCTTACATTTGTCAAAATAAGCAGTCGCATCACCGAAAATATAATCCACAGTACCCTCAATATAGCAATTATTCAAATAAACTCTTGCATTGTTGGCACTGCCGTAATTTTTCTGACCCTTTGAAGAACCCTTTAAATAAAGCGTGTCCTGTCTACCCACAAAGTTACAGCCCTCAAAAACCACCTTATCGGCAGAAGAAACAAGTGCAACAGCCTGTACCTGTTTTCTGCTTGTGTC
>CAZUXS010000180.1:0-3889 GCA_964624605.1 uncultured Lachnospiraceae bacterium
TGAAAATGAGTTAAAAATTTTTGTATGGTATTTTTTGTAAAATATCATACAAAAAAGTTTAATTCAATTTTTTCTTTTCCCTAAGAGGAACCCCCTCAGTCGGTTTCTGCGAAACCGCCAGCTCCCCAAGGGGAGCTAAGGTGGCTTGACCAACGTTGTACATTTATCGCCCACGTGTGGTTTTTTTCTACCGAAAAACTGTCTCAACCACACCCACCCAATCGGGTAGGGTGCAGGGGCAACCCGCACAAATCCTCGATGAGCCGTTAAACTCACTGCCCCTGCCCGTTAGGGGTCCGGGGCGAATCGGAACGCCCCGGCGTTTTTGGTTCTTTTTGTCGTCAAAAAGAACATTTTTCGTGTGCGTAAGCACACAAAGTAACTTTATATTTTCATCATTCAATGAAATTCTAATACATCAGCTGTTAGCTGAATTTGTAGCAGATGTGTCACCCTCCACATCTTTAACCTTCTGCCTCTCCACATACCAAACAGCCATAATAACCCCCACAAACAACCAGAACACACTCGCCATAAGCGGAGTTTCAAAAACATTCTCAACCCAATTATGCACTATAACACCCAAAAGTCCGGACATTATACCTATGCACAATTCCTTTGTCTTTTTATCTCCAACCTTAACTGACATTCTTATTGTCCTGTAAGAGTTAATAATAACCGAATACATAAGAATAACAAAAGACGCAAATCCCACTATACCGCTTTCAACAGCGGTTTTAAGGAAATAATTATCCATATAAAAAGTTCTCTGATAACCGCAGTCAATCATAAACTGCAAGTTATGATTCATAGCAACAGCACCGCCGAAGTGACCCAAGCCTACACCGAAAATCGGGTAAAAACTCAATATCCTCAAACCTGTCATCCATCTTACAAGTCTACCACCTCTAAGACTGGACTCAATATATTCGGGGCTTAACATATAGGCTATTCTGTTGCCTACACTCGGCACACAAACCACCAAAAGTACGGCGACTATAATTGCCGGTATAACAAAACGCTTATCCTTAAGCAGTATATAAAATCCGCAAGCTATTGCAAAGCCTATCCATGCACCTCTTGAAAATGTGAAAACAAGGCTTGCCGCCATCATAAGTGCGAAAAATGCAAATATAGCTTTTCTCTTTTTGTTTTCCTCGGATATGGCAAGTGCAACAGTTATAGGTGTTGCCAGTGTCAGGAGTGAGCCGAAAATATTTGGGCTTGTGAGTATGGAGAAAACTCTTGTCCTCACACCTGCCTCATTTTGGTCAACCCAGCCCTCCGGCATTTCAACGCCTACAGCATACTGGAACACACCATGCAAAGCCATAAAACCAACCACAACGGCAAAGCATATTGAAACTCGTCTTGCGGCTTTTTCGTCCTTAACAAGCTGAATTACAACAAAGTACCAGAATATATACTGAACTATCGCTCTGAAACCCTCCAAACCGATTGAATAATCGGCGGAATTTATCAAAAGCACACAAAGCATAACGCAGACATACAATATTATGGGCAAGTCCATAGGTGAAACCCTTACTTTGCCGTCTTTTCTGTATATTATCCACTTGAAAATGCAAAGCAGGATAAGTCCGCACAGGAACGCTTCGTCCCATATACTCGCAAGTGACGGTACAGCCGTTCGCAGTGCAAAATCCACAATGGCATAGGCTGTGAGCACATACACGGATATTTCGTAACTGCACATACACATTATTATGCCTGCCACCACGGCAAGCACAGCCAATGCAAGCACCACATTCACCGCAGAGGATAAACCGCCCAAAACAATACCGATTATCGTTAAGGCTATTATTTTATTTTTATTTATATTGCCAATATTATCCACTGTTTCACCCTCACTCAAATATCCACTTAATAAGCCTGAAAATACCGCTTTCCGTTATCTTCTGCCAAAAAACGGAGGCAAGCACCAAAACCGCACCCAAGCCGAATATCACCCAGCAAAGCACTAAGTTAAGTGATGATTTGTTTGCAAATATTATCGCACCCAAAACACCGCCGACTGCAACCGCCATAACAAGCACACCCAAATAAAAGAGTACGCCACGCACAGTCAATCTTTTGCAGTCCTGAACTTCACGCCAAAGGGCACTACCGCTGAGCAAACCGAAAATAAGGGTATTAAGCAGGGCAAACAGCTTGTCGAAAAGTGAGAATATAAACATAAAAAGCCTGTAAAACAATGAAGATTCAAAATACGGCTCTTTATTCACATAAGCCGAAAGCATTTTATGTGTGGCACTGTTTTTCCACATCAAAGCAACGTTATCGGCTATGTATTTTTTGAATTTACTCTCACCGTATGCTGTGGCAAATGCCTTGCACACAGCTATCACAAGCCTGTAGACTAAACTTTCTTTAATAAACAAAGGCATTTCCAACACCCTCTCTTTTAGTCTTCTTTAAACTCTATATCTCTTATTCTGCTGTTTGTTTCAACCACCTGTGTTTTTAAAATAAAGTTGTAGCCGACTCTTACTTCCTGCTCGCCAACCTTTAAAACAACACTCTTAGGATTGATTTTTTCCTTTACAACACAAGTTACGTCCTTCCACATTGGGTGCTTAGACTTAACAGCCTGACCCTCTGAGTTTACACCAACGTAATCAGCCGCTTCACACTTAACTGATACGATTTCCGCATCTGTGAAAGCATTGTTTGCAACCAGTTTGTCACCCTCGTGGAGCTGTTCCGCAATTTCGGGCACTACCTGACTTGCAACCACAGTCACATAACAGTATTGGTCTTCATCGCTCAATGTTGTGCCGTTTTCGGCATTTATTCTTGATGAAAAGAGCTTATAGCCGACTGCCGCAACAACCGCAATAATAAGCAACACAACAATAAGGTCAACAATGTTTACCAGACCAAACAACTTACCTTTTTTGTCAATCATTTTTTATTCTCCTTTATGATTTTTGTATAAATTTCCTTGTGAGTCTGTGCCATCTTCTCCACTGAAAAATCGGCTTTCGCCTTGTTGTAGAAATTATTGGCAAGACTTTCAAGAAGATTTTCGTCATCACACAGCTTTAGTACATTATCCGCAAGCTGTTCGGCATTTCCGGACTGTGCAAGCAAGCCTGTTTTACCGTTTTCAATCATCTCCGGTATACCGCCGACTGCCGTTGCCACGGTTGCCTTTTTCATTCTTGCACCCTCCAAAAGGGCATAAGGGAAACTCTCGGAATACGATGTGAGCATATTTATATCAATAGCGTTGTAAAAACTGTTCATCATTTTCTCGTCCGTAATCTGTCCGGCAAGAAAAACCCTGTTTTCAAGTGCGTTGTCGGCAACATACTTCTTATACTCGTCCATAAGCTCGCCGTCGCCCACCACAAGGAATTTTATGTTTTCACTCTTTTTAGCCGCTATATTAGCCATTTCCAGAAAAACATTAACACCCTTTACGGCAAAAAGCCTAGCTGCTATGCCTACATACTTGCTTTTTGCATCATACTCCAAACCAAGCCTTGAAAAGAACTCCGCCTTGTCATAAAACTCCGGCTTAAAATTGAAATCTATGCCGTTGTATATTATGTGCAGTCTGTCTTTCTTAAAGCCTCTTTGCACAAGCATATTTTTAAACGCTTGTGTTACAGTCAGTATATGCTTAAACCTGCGTAAAGCAAAGGCATTTATAGGTGTATACACCAAGTTTTTCCTGAAATTGCCTGCAAAATCCAGCTTGTAATCACTGTGCAAAGTGGTTATCATAGGTACTTTTATGCTGTGCATTATAAACAGTGCAATATAATTAGCCCTTGCACCGTGGCAATGCACAAGGTCGCAACCGCTGTTGTTTATAAAATCCCGTATCTTGGCAATAACAGACACATCATATCTCTTCTCCTGC
>CAZUXS010000181.1:0-3870 GCA_964624605.1 uncultured Lachnospiraceae bacterium
GCCAGTGTCTCAAATCTTGAATCCATTTATATCACCTCGTAAATTTTTTCTATTAAGTGTATTATACCACAAAATGGATTTAAAGTATACATAAAGTTGAAGTGAGGGAAATGAAATTGATTTTGAATAAAAATGAAAATATACTTTACAAAATTGCTTTTAAGTGATATAATAAAGATACAAAAGAGGCACAGGTGTGAACTGTGCCCCTAATGTGACAACCAACACAAAGCGTGTTGACCAAGTGTGTATATTTAATTAAAAAATAATGCCACACTTAGCAGAGGGGCGTTATTTTTTTGTAGATGAGCAAAATTAATGTAAAATTGGTGAAAGTCAAACATATAGATAATGTTTAATGGTTTAACCCACAATCAAGTTTTATAGACATGGTTGTGGGTTTTCCTATTAATGTAAGATATAATAATGAAAAATATAAACAGATTTTGTTATACCCATTGTTACACTTAATTACACCCGATTTATATCAAAAACTTCCACACTTCCACGCAAAAAACAGGGGCATATCGGTTTTGATATGCCCCTTAATATATATTATAAAGGTTTTATCTGTAAGAAATACTGTTGCTAAGCACGTCATTCATTTGTTTTGCGAGAACAAATTCCAAATCGGCTTTGCCGTATGCGGGGATTTCTTCCAAATCGGGAGCGTTTTCATAAGGGATGATTATCTTTTTGACACCGGCACGTTTTGCGGCGAGAACCTTTTCTTTAAGACCGCCGATAGGCATTACTTTGCCTCTTATGCTTATTTCGCCTGTCATGGCAACATCGGCCTTAACGGGTTGGTTTGTCATGGCGGAAACCATAGCCGTTGCCATTGTTATGCCTGCTGACGGGCCGTCCTTAGGAGTTGCACCCTCCGGAATGTGAATATGCACGTCGGTCTTTTCAAAATCGGTTGTAATGCCCAGGTTATCGGCATTTGCTCTAATGTAGCTGAGTGCCGCATTGTAGCTTTCCTCCATAACCTTGCCTACATTACCGGTTATCTTGTAATTTCCCTTGCCCTTTAAAAGGTTTACTTCAACGCTGAGTGTACAGCCGCCCACACTTGTCCAAGCAAGTCCACGGCAAACACCCACTTCGTCCTCTGCATTTATCGTTTCGGGCAGATATTTTCTCTTGCCCAGATATTCGCTGAGGTTTTTGGAAGATATTGTAAGCTGTGATTTTTCATCTGAAAGGAAAAGCCTTACAGCCTTTCGGCATATAGTGGCTATAGTCCTTTCAAGTGTTCTCACACCCGCTTCTCTTGTGTAAAACTCAATCATATCCTCGATTGCATCATCTTTTATTCGCAGTTTGGACTTTGTAAGTCCGTTTGCTTTAAGTTGTTTCGGTACAAGATAGTCCTTTGCGATGTGCATCTTTTCATCGTGGGTGTAGCTTGAAAGTTCAATAATTTCAAGTCTGTCACGCAACGGTGCCGGAATGTTATCAAGGCTGTTAGCTGTGCACACAAAGAATACCTTGCTTAAATCATAAGCCATTTCAATGTAGTTATCTCTGAAGTTTACATTTTGTTCACCGTCAAGTATTTCAAGAAATGCGGCTGACGGATCGCCCTTATAGTCTTTTCCGAGCTTATCTATTTCATCTAAAAGCATCAGAGGGTTGGAAACGCCTGCTTGCTTTATTGCATTTATAATTCTACCCGGCATAGCACCGAGGTAGGTTTTTCTGTGACCTCGTATTTCGTTTTCATCGCTCAAACCGCCCAAGCTCATTCGCACATATTCCCTGCCTGTTGCGTTGGCAATGGATTTTGCGATTGATGTTTTGCCGACACCCGGAGGGCCTACAAGGCAGAGTATCGGAGCGGACGGATTGTCAACATTTTGTCTGACCGCAAGAAATTCGAGTATTTTTTCTTTGACTTCTTCAAGACCGTAATGGTCGTTGTTGAGTATCTGTTCAGCCTTTTTAAGACTGATTTTTGTGGTTGACATCTTGCCCCAAGGCAATGAAAGCACGTTATCGATATAATCTCTTATTATTGTGCCTTCCTGTGCACCGGGCATTGTACGGCGGAGTCTGTCGAATTCTTTTTCAAGTTTATCAAGTGCATACTGAGGCATATTCAAAGTTTTCGCTTTGTTTCTGTATTCCTCAATTTCTTCACCCGTACCGTTTTTGTCACCGAGTTCCTCATTTATGGCACGCAGTTCTTCACGCAGGAAATATTCCTTTTGTGATTCGTCCATAAGTTCTCTGGCTCGCACCATAATTTTATTTTTTATCTTAGCTCTTTCAGCTTCTTGGTCCATAAGCCCCAAAGTATATACAGCTCTCTCGTAGGTGTCGAGTTCTTCGAGGATATGTCGTCTGTCGCTCACATCGGCAACAAGTGCATCTGTGAGTAAATCACACAACACGCCTATATCCTCGGTTGTCTCCACCTCTTTTGAGATGTGTGTACCAAGCATGGGAACAAGCCTTTTTATTTCGTGATAACTGCCACGCAAAAGCTCTCTTACGGAACGTTCTTCCTCATCATCTTTGGCGGTTGAAAATTCTTCGGCAAATTCATAACTGCACAAATTGAAATCGGAATGGTGTTCAATGCTCTGTAAAACGGCTCTTTTATGTGCCGTTATCACAATGCGTGCTGATTTATCCATATTTCTGGCGGCGTTTACGACTGTGCCGCTAACGCCTATGCTGTATACATTACCCGCTGAAACACCCAGCTCGGCATCCTTTGAATTGGTGAGCATTATGCCCTTATCGTGCACAAAGGATTCCTTAAGAGTGCTCTCAATATCCGCAACGGGAATATCAAGAGTATAGGTACAGCCGGGAAGGGGTACAGTGTTATCAAGCAGAAGAAGAGGCAGTATTTTTGTTTCTGACATATCATTACCTCCCTTTTTGAATATTTCTCCGAAATGAGGTTATCCCAAATCGGAGCAGTATTCTAAGTGTTACATCAGTGTTGCTGTGGGGAACACTTTGGCTTAAGTATTCCCCGATTTTTCAATAATTATTTCTTTGCAAGCATTTCCATTATTTTGTTGCTTCTTGCTATAAATTCAGTCATAGCCTCATTGTTAAGCGGTTTATGGCTCATCATCGCAAGGTCGTAAATTTGTTTGCATAAAAGTTGTGTTTCTTCCTTTTTCTCGCTGTCGTCCTTGATATCGAGAAGGAGTTTAACAACATTGTTGCCTGTGTTCAAAACAAGCGTTTCATCACTTGGCATTGCCATGTTTGCCATACCGTACATTATGCTCATTTCCTGCATACGTCTTGATTGTTCACTTTCCTCAATCATAGCAGATACATCGGCACTCACAAGTTTTTGAACCTTTATTTTAAGGTCGTCCTTGCCGAGCGTTTCTTTAAAGAGTTTTTCAAGTGCTTCCGTATCAAGTGTTTCTTCCTCATCGGATTTAAGCATATCGGTAACGGCGGAATCGATTCTTGCAAATGTTACGCCCTCATTGTAGCTTTCCATAAAGTTTACAAAAGGCACATCAAGTCTAGTGTCGAGTATAACTGCCTCCATACCGTTGTCCTTAAAGAGCTTGATATACTGTGCCTGCTGCTGTGGGTCCGTAACATAGAAAACCTTGTTTTCGTGCTTTTCCTTACAGTTTTCCTTATATTCTTCGAGTGTTACTGTTTTTCCGTCTGTTGTTTTGAAGAGAAGTGCATCTTTAACCTTGTCGTAGAAGTCTTTCTCTCTCATACAACCGTATTTTATGAACTGGCTTATGTCCTCCCAGAACTTTTCGTAGTCCTCTCTTGTTTTCTTGAAAAGTGAAGTGAGCTTATCAGCAACCTTTTTGGTGATATATTTGCTTATTTTGGTTACATATCCGTCATTTTGGAGGAAACTTCGGC
>CAZUXS010000182.1:0-3866 GCA_964624605.1 uncultured Lachnospiraceae bacterium
TATCCCTTACAGGGTGGTTTGCTCCCCTGTGTCCGTACTTCATCTTCTCGGTATCAGCACCGTTTGCAAGTGCTAAAAGCTGGTGTCCGAGACAGATTGCAAATATAGGAATATTTGTCGCAAATAATTTCTTAATTTCTTCTATTGTCTTTACATTATCCTTAGGGTCTCCCGGGCCGTTTGTAAGCATAATGCCGTCCGGCGCATCGTTTATTATTTCCTCCGCCGGTGTTTCGGCAGGATAAACCGTAACCTGGCAGCCCCTGTTTCTAAGGGAATTGACAATGTTTTTCTTAACTCCCAAATCTATTACAGCCACTTTGTAGCCGTCACCCGGATAAAAAAGCTTTTCCTTTGTGGTAACATCCAAAACAACATGTCCCATCTTCCATGCCTTAATTCTCTTTAAGCACTCCTCAAGGTCATAATTTTCATCAGTTGTAATCATGCCCTTCATGGTTCCCTTTTCACGGAGTATCTTGGTGAGCGCCCTCGTGTCTATGCCCTCAAGCCCTGTTATTTCGTTATCTGTAAGGAACCTTCTCAAGCTCTCCTCACTACGGAAATTGCTCGGCCTTTTTGCAATCTCACGCACAATAAAACCGGACTGCCAAGGTCTGTCAGCCTCCATATCCTCAAGACATATTCCATAATTACCGATAAGCGGGTAAGTCATTACAACAGATTGACCTGCATAAGACGGGTCCGTAAGAACTTCAAGATATCCTGTCATAGAAGTATTGAACACAATTTCACTAATAATTTCCCTGGTGGAGCCAACGCTTTTACCCTCAAAAACGCGCCCGTTTTCTAAAATAAGAAAAGCTTTCATCATCATTTTCCTTCCTATCATCATATTCATCATCAAGGGGTTTTGTGCCTCAAAACACAAGCCTTATGGAAATTTGCTCAAAAAAAAAGAGTGCAACGGCCGTAAAACAGGCAGACACCCTCAACCGTATCTCTTTTTTTCTCAAATTTAACCGATTTTACCACAAAACCCGCGCAAGTACAAGCAGCATACTGATTTTTTAAATTATTTTACATTTTAACGATTTTTTACGGTTTTACTTATGATAATTAACCAAAGCCCTTATCTCCTGCTGTAGATGCACCCGCAGTAATTCTGCCTGTACAGATTATACTCCCTTGACAGTTCTATGGAGCGTGCATATCCGTTTTTCTTTTTAAAATCACTGTAGAGGTATTCTATGCCGATTTCCGAAGAAAGCCTCTCTCCGATCTCATTTAGCCAGGCGGCGTTTTTGTGCGGGCTTATTGACAGGGTCGTCGTAAATATGTCATAGCCGTTTTCTTTGGCATACTCAGCCGCACGGCGCATACGGAGCTCATAGCACTTATAGCATCTCCTCCCCCTCTCCGGCTCAGCCTCAAGCCCCTTTGCAATTTCAAAAAAGCGCTCCGGCTCATATTCGCCCTCTGCAACCCTTACGTTTTTTGCAAATTCCGCCTCGGAAACAAACCTTTTCAGCTCGGAAATTCTTTTCACGTATTCCCCGTTTTCGGTTATGTTAGGATTGTAAAAATATGCCGTTATGTCGTACAAATTCTCCAGTGTTTCAAGGACATGCGAGCTGCACGGAGCACAGCAGACATGTAGAAGCAGTCTCTTCATTTTCGCTCATCTCTCTTTCAATACGTGGTAATTTTAACAAATTATACCACCCTTTTGCCGTTAATTTTGTCACTTATTTAGTTACTTTTTACAATTGACTTTGTGAATAATATACAATATACTATTAACAGCAAAAGATTTATAATGTCTTTAATTATAGTGTCTTGTTTGGATATTTTCAACATAAAATCTAGGATCCGGACATAACGAGGGAGGTATTTAAAATGACAGTAGATCAGGCAGTTAAAAAGTTTAAATTAGAGCCGCTTAACGTATACACTGCAAAGGCAAAGGCAAAAGAGCTTAACGTAGAGGAGGTTCTCTACATGAACGTACAAAAAAACAAGTACGCATATATTGTTAAAGACGGTTCCCGCGGAATCATGCTTTACCAGGACGAAAAAAGCCTTTACACAAAAATGTACAAGGGACTTAAGATGACTCCTCTTGAGCCTTAAAACCGGCACATGTTCATTACATCTTTTTGATTACATATATGCTTCCATCAGGCAAAAAAGAAAACCGGGTTTCCGGTTTTCTTTTTTTGAACCAATCACTTTTCAAGCCTCTTTTTAAAATACTGCTCTATATATTCCTTCGTTTTGTCATCAGTTTCCACGATAACCGCAAACTTGTTCTTGCCCTTATCGACAATCATTCCATACCACATTTCATGGCTGTCCCTGTCGCCAGAGGTAAAATCCTTAACGGTGTACCTTCCGACGTCAAGCTCGTTCTTAAACTTCGGATTATCGTAAAGCATCATCCTCTTGATCTGGTCCTCCGTAAAATCAAAAACATGCTTCCTGGAGGACTTGTTGCGTATCCTGTCTATGCAAAAATCGCAATTAGTAATCTCATACTCATACTCGAAATTAACACGCCGTTTTGCAATTACTGAAACTATTATTCCGGCTATAACCGGGAAAAGGCCGAAAAAAATGCTGACAAAAAACACCATGTAAATACCGACTATAACCAGCGCTGTTCCGGCACTCCGTGCCAAAAGCGCTCCCGTGCTCGGTTTTGCCTTTACTATATGTTCAATATAGCTATCCATTTAACCACTCCTAAATTTTTAATAAGCCGGCAGTGAAAAAGCCTTTCACCACCGGCACTTTTGTTTTTATCTTTTATTCCTCAAATGATGCCGCAATCGCCTTTGCTGCCTTCTTTCCTGCACCCATGGCAAGAATTACGGTAGCTGCTCCTGTAACTGCATCTCCGCCTGCGTATACATTCTTTCTGGTACTCTCGCCGGTTTCCTCGTTAGTGATGATGCCGCCCCACTTCTGCGTCTCAAGTCCCTCAGTCGTCTGCCTGATAAGCGGGTTAGGCGACTGTCCGATAGCTATTACAACAGTCTCAACATCTATGATGTAGTTAGAACCCTCTATCGGCTCAGGCCTTCTTCTGCCAGACGCATCCGGCTCGCCAAGCTTTTGCTCAACTACCTCTATGCCCTTAACCCAGCCGTCTTCACCGTGAATCTTAACAGGGTTATTTAAAAGCTTAAAGATAATTCCTTCTTCCTTTGCATGCTCAACCTCTTCTGCTCTTGCAGGAACCTCCTCTGCGCCTCTTCTGTACACTATGTATACCTCCTCGGCGCCAAGCCTCTTTGCGGTTCTTGCCGCGTCCATTGCAACATTTCCGGCACCGACAACGGCAACTCTCTTTCCAACCTTAACCGGCGTAGGAACCTCGCCCTTCTTGTAGCCCTTCATAAGATTAACTCTTGTGAGGAACTCATTTGCGGAATACACGCCGAGAAGATTTTCTCCAGGTATTCTAAGGAAATTCGGAAGTCCTGCCCCGGTTCCCAAAAATACCGCATCAAAGCCTTTTTCAAATAAATCATCAACCGTAAGCGAGCGTCCGATTACAACATTTGTCTCTATTCTAACACCGAGGTCGGTTACATTTTCAAGCTCCTTTGCAACCAGATCCTTTGGAAGCCTGAATTCCGGTATACCGTAGCTTAAAACTCCGCCAGCCTTATGCAGCGCCTCAAATATAGTAACCTCAAAGCCCTTTCTCGCAAGCTCGCCCGCACATGTGATACCGGCAGGACCTGAACCTACTACCGCAACCCTCTTTCCGTTTGGCTTAATATCAAGAGCAGCCTTTTTACCGTTCTTCATGTGGTAATCAGCTACAAATCTCTCAAGACGACCTATGGAAACTGATTCTCCCTTTATACCTCTTACACACTTACCCTCACACTGAT
>CAZUXS010000183.1:0-3865 GCA_964624605.1 uncultured Lachnospiraceae bacterium
GTGCCTGATGTGTTTCGGCAACACCAAGCTCCCAAGGAAGACCTGCGTGTCTTACGGAAGTTCTAGGTGCAGCACCCGTACCACCGTCGTAACCGCTTACAAGTATAACGTCTGCAAGACCTTTGGCAACACCAACGGCTATTGTGCCGACACCTGCTTCGGAAACAAGCTTAACGCTTATTCTTGCATTACGGTTTGCATTCTTCAAATCGTGGATAAGCTGTGCCAAGTCCTCGATTGAATATATATCATGATGTGGCGGAGGTGAAATAAGGCTAACACCAGGTGTTGAATTTCTTGCCTTTGCAATCCAAGGATAAACCTTCTTTCCGGGGAGATGACCGCCCTCACCCGGCTTAGCACCCTGTGCCATCTTAATCTGTATTTCAATAGCATTTTGGAGATAGTGAATTGTTACACCGAATCTACCTGATGCAACCTGCTTAATTGCAGACCTTCTCCAATCGCCGTTTTCATCCGGCTTAAATCTTTCGGCTTCTTCACCGCCCTCACCGCTGTTTGACTTACCGCCAAGACGGTTCATAGCTATAGCCATACACTCATGTGCTTCCTTTGAAATTGAGCCGTAACTCATAGCACCTGTTTTAAAACGCTTTACAATACTGTCAACAGATTCAACCTCATCAATGTTGATTGGCTTGTCAACAGTTCTGATATCCAAAAGACCTCTTATTGTGCAAAGCTGTTCGCTTGTATCGTTCTGGAGCTTTGTGAACTCCTTAAACAGCTTGTAATCGCCCTCACGACAAGCCTTTTGCAAAAGATATATTGAATGTGGATTGAACATGTGATATTCACCGTTTCTTCTCCACTTGTAATCACCACCAACTTCAAGAGCATCTGTTTTTGTGAGTGGGTCAAATGCCGCATCATGACGCATCTGTGCCTCTTTATCGATATGAGCAAGAGTAAGACCGCCTATTCTTGTTACGGTACCCTTGAAGAACTTGTCTACAACAGCCTCGCTTATACCAAGTGCCTCAAATATCTGTGCACCCTGATATGACTGTATTGTAGATATACCCATCTTAGACATTATTTTTACGATACCGCTTGTTACAACCTTGATATATGTTGCAATAGCTTCATCGGCACTCTTTTCGATATAGTCATTGTCAGCCATATCACGGAGAGTAGCATAAGCAAGATATGGATTTACCGCATTTACGCCGTAACCCATAAGCACTGCAAAATGATGTACTTCTCTAGGCTCACCTGTTTCAAGCACAATACTAACCTTCATTCTTGTGCCTTTTTCAATAAGGTGATGATGTACACCTGCACCTGCAAGAAGTGCGGGGATTGCACACTTGTTTTCGTCTACGCCCTTATCTGAAAGTACGATAATGTTGCACTTGTTGTCAACAGCAATATCAACAGCCTCAAAAACATTTTCAATAGCCGCTTCAAGACCGTTCTGTTCCTTTGGATTATAGAGGATAGGTATGGTTACAGCCTTGAAATCCTCCATATCTATGCCTTTAAGTGCTTCCATCTGTTCATCTGTAAGAATAGGTGATTCGCACTTAATTCTCTTACAGTTTTTAGCCTTTGGCTTAAGCATATTTCTTTCGCCGCCAAGGTATACAAGTGTGCTTGTTACAACACTTTCTCTTATCGCATCGATAGGAGGGTTTGTTACCTGTGCGAAAAGCTGCTTGAAATAGTTATACAAAAGCTGTGGCTTATCGGACAATACAGCGATAGGTGTATCTGTACCCATGGCTGAAATAGGGTCTGTTTCGGCTGTTACTATGCCCTTGAGAGTTGTATCGATATCCTCCCAAGTGTAGCCGAATGCCTTTTGTTCCGTCAAAAGTGTTTCTCTGTTATCAAAGTTATTTTCTTTATTTACAAAAAGATTTTCAAGTTCTATAAATCTGTTTATCCAAAGTTCACCGTAAGGGTGCTTGCTTGACTCGGCTTTCATTTCGCCAACCAAATCAGTCCAAACCATCTGCTTGTCACTGTGCTTTATGCTGTCAAGCTCGATAAGGTTTTCATCAACCCACTGCTTATATGGCTGTGCCTTTGCAACAGCTTCCTTAGCATCTTCATCGGAAATGATTTTGCCTGCCTTTGTATCGATAAGGAGCATTTTGCCCGGTTCAAGTCTTTTCTTTTCAACTATTTTATCAGCCTTAATCTGAGGAAGTACACCAACCTCGGAAGAAAGCACAAGCATATCATCTGATGTTACATAGTATCTTGCAGGTCTTAAACCGTTTCTATCGAGTGTTGCACCAACAAGCTCACCATCTGTGAAAGCTATAGCCGCAGGGCCGTCCCAAGGTTCACTCATTGTTGAATTATATTCATAGAATGCTCTCTTGTCCTCGTCCATTGTTTCATCATTTTCCCATGGTTCAGGAATAGCCATCATAACAGCCTGCTGAATTGGGAAGCCTGCCAATGTGAGCATTTGCAAATAGTTATCAAGCATAGCAGAGTCGGAACCGTCCTCATTTATAACCGGATAAATTTTCTTGATATCATCGCCGAACATATCCGTTTCAAAAATCTGCTGTCTTGCATTTGTCCAGTTTACGTTACCACGTATAGTGTTGATTTCACCGTTGTGGATAATGTATCTGTTTGGATGTGCTCTCTCCCAGCTTGGGAATGTGTTGGTTGAGAAACGGCTGTGCACAAGTGCAATAGCTGTTGTCATATCCAAATCCATAAGGTCAAGATAGAAGCTTGAAACCTGATCGGGTGTAAGCATACCCTTGTATACTATAGTCTTTGATGAAAGTGATGCAAAATAGAAATAGCTATCCTTGTCATCTGCCTTTGTGTTTCTGATTTCATTTTCGGCACGTTTCAAAATTACGAAAAGTTTTCTTTCAAAATCAAGTCCCTGTGCAATATCCTTAGGACGCTTGATGAAAATCTGAACGATATGAGGCATAGCCTCTCTTGCTGTTTTGCCTATGCAGTTTGCATAAGTAGGCACTTCACGCAAGCCCAAATATTCCATACCCTCTTCGGCAATTATAGCTTCAAGTTTTTTAAGACTCTTCTGTCTTGTTTCCGTATCGGGAGAAAGAAAAAGCATACCAACGCCGTAATCGCCCTCTTTAGGGAGCTTAATTCCGTCATTTTCGCATACCTTCTTCATAAATACGTGAGGTATCTGAATAAGTATACCTGCACCGTCACCCGTATCGGGTTCGCTACCTACACCACCACGGTGTGTAAGGTTTTTAAGTATCTGAATTGCTTCGTTTACAATTTCGTGTGATTTTTTTCCCTTGATATTTACAAGTGCACCTATACCACAGTTATCGTGCTCAAACTGTGGGTCGTACAGACCTTGTTTTTTTGGTAATCCGTTTTCAATCACAATTTCCATCCTCCTTGCATATATGTTTAATAACATTCTGTAATGCTTTTTTTACTGCTTTATAATGCTATAACCTACTATAAACTAAACAAAAAAAGGAGCTTTTCTATGTGGTGGCACAATCCACCCTATAGAAAAGCTCCTTTGCTTTATAACCATTTTACTATAATTTCTTTTAAAATGCAAGCATTTTATTAAAAAAAATGAACAAAAAAATTGCACAAACATCATTTTTTAAATATTTGTGCTATAGTTGAAAATGCCGAATATATTGAAAATATGCCGTTTGTGAACGGATTGCATATATTTTTCTTTCTTTATAAAAAATAAGTAAAATGAATTATTAAAGGTAAAATCTTTCAAAAATATAATGCAGGATTTAATACTAAAAAATCAATTTTATGTATAATAAGCGAAGCGAATATAAAGTTTTCGTCCACCTACGCACCGACAAATCAGTCGGCAAGCCGTAGGCTTGCTTTTGCCGTAGGCAAAAGT
>CAZUXS010000184.1:0-3846 GCA_964624605.1 uncultured Lachnospiraceae bacterium
ACAGAACTGATTTCTTCGGGTCTGATATTCATTCTTAGGTTACACTCCTTTATAATATTTTTGCGTAATATTACGCAAGTCTTATTTCAAGCATATTTTTCTTTATTTCGTCAAGTTGTTTCTTAACTGTGCCGTCAATGAGATGACCACAGACACGTATTTTGATTCCGCCTATAAGGGCAGGGTCAACTTCAACTTTGACCTCAATCTGCTTGTTAAATTTCTTTGAAAGCTTTTCGGTAAGTTCGCTTATTCTTTCATCGGAAAGAGGCTTTGCGGAAAATACCTCGGCTGTTGCAAGATTTTTGTAATCTCTTACCTTTGCAAGGAAAATATCCGTTATCTCGGTGAAAAGATTTTCTCTGTTTTTGCTGAACACAACCGTAAAAAAGCCTATTACATCCTCGCACACATATTTTGAAAATGTGTTTTTGAGTATTGAAAGCTTGACCTCACTTGTAAACATGGGTGAGGTGAGCACCTTTTGCAAATTCTCATCCGTTTTGAATGTGGAATTTACAAGTGTGATATCTTCATATATCTTATCGATTTCATTTTTTTCAAGAGCTAAATCAAAAAGAGCAGTCGCATATCTTGATGAAACTAATTGAGCCATTCTACACCCTCCAAATCGGATAATGTTTTGTCAATAAGCTCGTTCTGCTCGTCGTCTGACATTTTAGCAGCAACAAACTTGCTTGAAACAAGAGTGGAAAGCTCCACAATTTGTTTTCTCATTTCGTCCTTAGCTTTTTCCTGTTCTCTTTGAATATCTGTCATAGCTCTGTTTTTGATTGCCTCCGCCTCTGCACGAGCTTCGGCAGCAATCTGTTCTTTATTTTTTACGGCATCCTGTCTTGCCTGTTCAAGTATTGTGAGTCTTTCGCTCTCAATTGCTTTGAGCTTGTCCTCGTATTCCTTTTTCAGTGCATCGGCAGAATTGAGTTTCTCTTTAGCCTCATCAATTTCGTTTGCAATTCTCTCTTTTCTTGCATTAAGGAAATTTGTTACGGGCTTATAGAGAAGCTTGCTCAAAATAAAGCACATAACTGCTGTGTTAAAAAGCTGGATTAACACCTGAATGACGGTTTGTCCGTCCAGCATAATTACATAATCCAAGAATATTGCCTCCTTTCTGTCTTATTTTACATATTCGGAAAGCACAATATCAGCCTTTGTTAAATGCCTTAAGTAATGGGTTACCATATAAAAGAATCATAGCAACAACAAGACCGTAGATACCTGTTGACTCTGCAACGGCACAACCAAGGAGCATAGTTGATGTTACAACACTTCTTGCTTCGGGCTGACGGCCTATAGCCTCACAACCTTTACCTGCTGCATAACCTTCACCTATACCTGGGCCGACACCGGCGATCATAGCCAAGCCTGCACCTATGGCAGAACAACCTAAAATAAACGCTTTTGGATCCATATTTTCCATATTGATTTCCTCCTTAAAACTGAAAATATAATTTGTAAACACGGGTGGCAATTGTGCCTTCGTGTTTATTGTGCCTATTCGGCAATTTTGTCACTTATGAAAATCATACTGAGCATACAGATGATTACTGTTTGTATACAACCTGCAAACACATCAAAATAAATGTGAAGTACACCCGGTATACCGAATCTGAAATAAACAGGGGCAAGTGAATAGATAAGTCCCATAATTATTGAACCGCCGAAAATGTTACCGAAAAGACGGAAACTCAGTGATATGGGCTTTGCAAGTTCACTTATCACATTCATAGGAAACATAACCCAGATTGGCTCAAAATATGCTTTGAAATATGAGCCTTTACCTGTTTTAATACCCATATAATGTATCATAAGGAAAGTTGCAAATGCAATTGCAAATGTTGTGCAAAAATCGCCCGTAGGTGATCTGAAACCTAAAAGACCTGCGAGGTTTGACATAAGCACAAACACAAATACGCCAAAAAACCAGTTGGCAAATTTTGTATGTTTTTCACCCATGGCTGTTGCCACAAAGCTTGTCATACTTTCAATGCAAAGTTCCACAACATTTTGGCTGCCCGTAGGCTTGTCGGTGTAATTTTTCATTTTGGACCTTAATATAATTGCCGCAATCAAAATTACGAGCATAAATATCCAAGTTGTTACAACCGTTTGCGTAAGCCATACATCTATGCCGAAGATGTTAAAGGATTTATAAACCTTAACCTCAACGTCCAAATCGTGTGAACCGAGTGCTGTGGAGGCTGTGCTCCAATCTATGCCGATGAGCTTTTTAGCTAAAAATAAGTCACTTCCCAAAGTTGCTTTTCCTCCTTTCCTTTGCGGAATGCCGAAGAAAAATCGGTTATCCTGATTTTTGAGGTGGGGAAGGGGACTAGTTATCCTTCTTTTCACCTCGGTTAATTATAAAATTTGTTATATAAGAAGCCGGTTGCAAAAGCAACAGCTCTATAATCACACCCACATGGTCAACAAAAGGCAGTTTAAATGCCACAAAAAGCACTGCAATCGTCAAAAAAAATCTGGAAGTGTATTGCAGACGCACGTAATTTGATGCATCCTTAGGTGACATATCAACAGCCTTTTCAATGGCACTTGACATCATTATGACTTTTATGATGTCAAACACAAGCCCTATTGCAATGCCAATGGTATAGTAAATTGCATTATCGGTGAAAAAATACCCTGTTAATATAAGTATGCAACCTATTGCAAGTGCAATAACAGACAGTGCAGTCAACGATAACAGCAGTTTTTTTGAAGTATCGGAAAATTTTATCATAATTACCTCTTATCAACGTTTTGTGTATTTTGTTCCGCTTGTATATTTTCTTCGTCTTTTGTCATATATTCTTTAGGGTTTGCAAAGCGGTGTTCCTTTTCGTTTTTTTCCTCACAAAAACTTTTTGTAAGGTCATAAGCACTGCGAAATCCCGCACCCACACCAAGCAGTATAAATATAATAAAGATTATACCGCCCGTGTTAAAAAAATCATCCAAAAATCTGCCCAAAAAAACGCAAAGCAGAATGGGAATAAGTATAGATATGCCAAGTTGAAAAAATATACTAAGTGCCTTGAATACATCTTTTTTCATAATTATTAACCCTAAAATACAGATTTTATATGTAAGTTATGACAAAAGATAGCGTCATATACATATACACTATCTATTATAAACCAAAATATGTAAAAAATCTATATGAAAATTGAAAAGATAGTGATTTTTTTGCCTATATAAATAATAATTTAAATGCTATGATGAAGTGGATATAAAATTACCGACAGGCGTTGGCTTGGCACAACGCTCTGTCGGTAGGTTAACAAATAGGGCAAAATCAATCCCAGTTTATATCTTCGTGAGATATGGTTCCGTTTTCAATCATATCTTCTTCGGCTTCATCAAGTGCAGCTTTTTCACTTGGTGTCAATTTTGTATAATCGGGGTCCCACGCTCTAACAAGCTTTTTTATTATTTCCAATGCAAAGTTTTGTTCGTTTTCGGGAAGAATATTTAATAATACGGTTGCTTTTTTTACTGTTTTATTCATAATATCACGGCTTTCAATATGTAGATTTGATTATGTTTAAGATGATTATAGTATAGAGAGATTTTTTTGTCAACATAAAAATAAAACCGACTTCGGAATATTCCAAAGTCGGTTGATTAGCATATAATTAATTATGCAAGAGCCTTCTTAGCTGCATCTACAAGTGCTGTGAAAGCTGCAGCGTCATTAACTGCGAGCTCAGCAAGCATCTTTCTGTTGATGTTGATACCTGCAACCTTAAGACCGTTCATAAGCTTGCTGTAAGAAAGATCATTCATTCTTGCAGCTGCATTGATACGTACGATCCAAAGTCT
>CAZUXS010000185.1:0-3830 GCA_964624605.1 uncultured Lachnospiraceae bacterium
GTGCATTTACAATATCACTTGAAGAAATATTTACCGTTTCACCTGCTTTACAAGCCGCTTTGATAGCTGTAAGAGGTGTGGCACTTGTTACACCGTCATAAGCCATACCGCCGAAGTTTGTACTTCCGAAAGCTGAACCGCTCATAAGTGTAGGATATGAGGCAAGCAAGAAAGCTCTACCTATAAGTGCCGGGTTCATAAAGTTTTGACCGATACCACCGAAAAGCTGTTTTGTGATTACAATGGCAACAAAAGCACCTACAATAGGCATTGCAAACACTGCAATAGGATGTTCTGAGAACTTGAGTGCAGGCATATTCATTGCAAGCAACAAGCCCGTAACAACAGCTGAAAGGTCGTTTACGGTAACCGGTTTTTTAGCAATTTTTTGGTATATTGCCTCAAAAGCAACACATGAAGCAATAGACATAATTATCATTATTGCGGCTTCAAGTCCAAAGAACACCACGCCCATAATTGCCGCAGGTGCAAGTGCGATTATAACATCACGCATAATCGTGCTGACCGTTTCATTTGAACGGACATGAGGTGTGGACGAAACCAAAAATCTGTTATCCATTACTCTTCCTCCCTACTTTTTTTCTTGCTGAGCCTTGTTTCTCATATAGCCCATTGTTTCACGCTTGAACACACGCAAATGCTGTGCAAGGTGACGCTTTGAAGGACATACATAGGAACAAGAACCACATTCTATACAATAAAGACCGTTGTGTGCGGCAAAGGCTTCATAATCCTTTGCGGCGGCGTCCTGAGCAAGCTCCAAAGGCATAAGACCCATAGGACAAGCACCAACACACTTACCACAACGAATACAGTTTACAGCCTGTGGTATTTCGGCTGATTTTCTTGTAAGGCACAAAAGAGCAGAAGATGTTTTGATAAACGGACAATCAAGGTCGAACATAGCAGGACCCATCATAGGACCGCCCGCAATTACCTTTGCAACATCATCTGTTAAACCGCCGACAGTTTCAATAAACTCGTGTATGTTCATACCGATTCTTATTTGATAGTTGCCGGGATTTTTACAGGCATCGCCCGTAATTGTAACAATTCTTCTCATAAGAGGTCTGTTTTTGCAAACAGCTCTTTCAATGGCAAGTACAGTATCAACATTATCCACTATACAGCCTGCATCAGCAGGGAGCTTACCGGGTGCTGACGGAACTTCTCTCCCCGTTACAGCATAAATAAGCTGTTTTTCTGAACCCTGTGGGTACTTTGGAATAAGCGGGCAAACCTCTATATTAGGCTCATTTGCAACTGCCTTTTCAAGTGCCTCAATAGCATCGGGCTTGTTTGTTTCAACCGCAAACACACCTTTTGCATCGGGGTGAAGTTTAAGCATAATTTTAAGACCGTTTACAAGTCTGTCTGTTTTTTCAAGCATAACTCTGTGGTCGGTTGTAAGATATGGCTCACATTCTGCCGCATTAACAATAATGTGGTCAATCTTCTTGTCCGGACCCGGATTAAGTTTGATGTGTGTTGGGAAACCTGCACCGCCAAGACCGACGATACCTGCCTCTTTGATTTTGTTCAGTATTTCTTCATTTGAAAAACTGTTGAAATCCACACTGTCAACACCGTTGCCGATTGACGGATCTTCTTCCATTTTGCCGTCATTTTCAATAACTATGGATTTTACCATTGCACCGCTTGGCGTTCTCATAGGTTTGATATCCTTTACAACGCCTGAAACCGATGAGTGGATTGGTGAACACATAAAGACTTTAGCTTCCGCTATCTTTTGACCCACCAGAACTCTGTCACCCTTAGCTACTATAGGCTCGCAAGGTGCACCTATGTGCTGGCTCACAGGGAAAACCATGAGTGAACCTTCCTTGGGCATAAGTATCTGTATGGGTTTGTCCTTAGTTTGTGCCTTTCCATCATAAGGATGGATGCCACGCTTAAAGGTATTCATAAGAATATGCCTCCTTTTTTTATTAAAATTTCCGTTGGAACATAAGTAAAAACAACCGAACCCAATAACCGAATATTATTGCAAAACCCGATTATAAAGCCGTTACAGCTATGTTGGGAACACTTGAAAAAGCCAATCTATCGAAAGATTCTTCACAACAACCAAATCAATCCCGTATATGGCATTTTACAAAATTGATTAAAGCAGTTGTGAGGAATCTTCGCAAAAATGACAAATTCGCCGTTTTTACGAACATACCCTACCTTTTATAATACAATAAAAAGCAATAAAAAACAAGTGTTATAATAAAAAAAAATAATTTTTTCCAAAAAGATTGTTAAAAAAAAGACATTTATTAAATAATATGCACAGTATATTTTTGTATGCACAAAAAAACAAATTAAATTATAAAAGCATATTGCATAAAATACCAATCTGTGCCAAAGCACAAAATAATTGAGAGGATATATTGACAAAGAGGGGAAAAAGTTATAAAATGTATTAGTGTGCATATTGACAAAATGAGTAAAAAGATATATAATATTATTAGAAAAAACACAAGGGAAAAACAACTACTGACGGTTGTTACCCCTGCTGTTAATATCTTGGTAAAAAAGTAACCGCAATGTTAGTCAGACAGGAGCGGTTATTTTTTTATGAGAACTATCAATATGAACAAAACTATCGTTAAGTACAATATTTCTTGACTCATAATAAAACACCCCTTTCATATAATTCCAAATATCAGCACTAATCAAATCATAGGCATCAACCTTTCTTATACGAAACAACAGGGGTATAACCAAACCGCTTTCATTAAGTTTTTCCCTCATGCGATATAATTATATCATATTTTATCACAGTATGCAATACCAAACAATCATTTTTAACAAAATAAGTCAGAATTATACTATTTTATCTGCAATAATGCACAAATAATTCAAAATAATTTGTGCATTATCAATACAAATAACTATAACCCCTTGATTTTTAGGCTGAAATGGTATAAAATGTAGTGAGTAGGTGGCAAATCTGATTGCCAAGGATATGTAACAGATAGGAGTGTATGAATGAATATTCAGTGGTATCCGGGACATATGACAAAAACAAGAAGAATGATGGAAGAAAACATCTCTCTTGTGGATATTGTTATCGAATTGCTTGATGCAAGGTTGCCTTACAGCAGTAAAAATCCCGAAATTGATAATCTTGCAAAAAACAAAAAAAGAATAGTTATACTCAACAAGGTTGACCTTGCCGATGATGCTAAAACAAAGGAATGGGTTAAATATTTTGAGGACAAAGGTTTCAGCGTTGTTTGTGTAAATTCCATAAACGGCAAAGGTATAAAAGATATATCAACCGTTGCCGACGAACTTATGAAAGAAACTATGGAAAGACTGCGTGCAAGAGGCAGACTTTTCAAACCAAAAAGAGCTATGATTGTTGGTATTCCCAATGTGGGCAAATCCACACTCATAAATAAACTTGTGGGCAAAAATATGGCTAAAACAGGCGATAAAGCAGGTGTTACAAGGAGCAAGCAATGGGTTAAAATCAAAAAAGATTTTGAGCTTTTGGATACACCGGGTATACTTTGGCCTAAGTTTGAAGATGAAGCCGTCGGCTTGAAACTTGCATTCACAGGTGCTGTGAATGATGATATACTCGACAGCGAAACACTTGCCTGCCATCTTATAGACTATTTGAGAAGGCTTTATCCAAAAGCCCTTACGGACAGGTATAAACTTGATTTTAACAGCGTAACAAACAAAGATGACGACGGCAACTACACAATCACCTCTCTTGCCGTTCTTAACACAATAGGCGAAAACAGAGGTTTCAGAAAAAAAGGCAACGAAATTGACCTTAAAAGAAGTGC
>CAZUXS010000186.1:0-3800 GCA_964624605.1 uncultured Lachnospiraceae bacterium
TTGTCAGCAAACTTTTGGGCCAGCTTGTTGTGAGAAGATACAACGGAGAAAATGCTTAAATAAAAGGAGCTTCTTAAATAAAAGAGCTTTTAATCAAAAGAGCTTTAATCAAAGGGCTTTAATTCAAAGAACTTTGAGCGTTGAATTAAAGTGCTTTAAAGAATATTTAAGCGGTGTTTAAAAACTTGAAAAAGAAAAATTTATAAAGAGAGAAACTTAGAAGAAAAACTTGAAAAAGAGAAAGTAAAAGAGAAAGTAACCAATGTTTGAAAAATTTTTTAATATTCACAAAGAAAAAAGTTATAAAATGTTTGGGAGGGAAATTTTTATGGATTATTCAGGTTTTGCGAAGTTGTCTAAAGGATTGGAAATTAAAACAACAAACACAAAGTTTATAAAACTTGTGGGTGCGACCACTTATGTTGCGTCAATCACAAAAATTGTACATGCCGAGGATGCACAGCATTTTGAAGATGTTGCCGACAGCCTCAAAATAGGCGAGCAGAAGAGCTTTGTTTTCAGAATGTTATCCGGAGGAGAGTATAAAAGTTTTTATGGCAGACTCAAAAGGATAGATGAAGATATTGACGGCTTTGCACTTGAAATATTCGATATTGAAGAAATGAGTAGGAATATTGAGGACTATGCCGACACCATTTTGAAATATAGGGCAATACTTGTTTCCGATGACAGTGTGTATTTTGAATACAATATACAGACAAAGAAAATGAGACTTTTCCAGATTTCTCACACAAGGTCTGTTGTCAAGGCTGAAACGGATATTTCACAATGGGAAGAGGAATTTTTGCTCAGTCAGGTTATTTCAGATGAGGATATACATGCTTTCCATCGTCTGTGTTCAGACCTTGAAAGCGGAAAAAATGTTCATGCGATGTTCACTGTAGGTGAGGATAAGAGTGAATATCTTGTGATAAACGGCAAGACTGTAACAAAGGATTGTGAAAAATACTGTGTTTGCGGTACAATAACAAACTGCAAAAAAACACAGCTTGATATTGAAGATAACGCACCCGATACTTCACTTGACGAATTGACGGGACTTTACAGAAAGAACGCAATCAAGAAACTTGCCGAGGATAAAATAAATGACGGCAGCGGCGAACTTGCATCACTTGTTATTTTGGATATAGATGATTTCAAGCACATCAATGACAGCTATGGTCATCTTTTCGGTGATGAAGTTATTGCATCCATTGCCGAAATTATAAAAGATGCTGTCGGTGAGGACGGCGTGGTAGGCCGTTTTGGCGGTGACGAATTTTTCATACTTGTGGACAGAGTAAGCAACAAGGACGAGCTTAGGAGCATACTCAGAACAATAAAGACAAATGTTTATGCCAAGAGATGGAAAAACCAGCCATCAGCGATAGCAAGCTGTTCCATAGGTTCTGCAACCTATCCTATGAACGGCAAAGATTATGACACCATATTTAAAAAGGCGGATAAAGCACTTTATATTGCAAAGGAAAAGGGCAAAAACCGTTATGTAATTTATGAAGAAGCGATACACGGGGAACTTAAGGAAGAAAAAACAGCCGATAAATACGGCTTGATAACTAACCTTGGAACAGGTAGTTCAGAAACGGCAAAATTCATAAATTATATGACTTCCGAGCTTATGGTAAAGGGTGAGGCGGCTATAGTACCGGTTATGGAAAAACTGGTTGAACGCTACTTCATAGACAGAATAAACGTTTACTACGGCAAGGATTTTGAAAAGGTTTGTTACATAGGCAAATATAAGAGATCCGAAGTTAAGAGTTATGTTGATGAAAAATATATCAATCTTTTTGATGAAAGCAACATACTTGTTATGAACTTCACCTACAAATTGGAGGCAACTCACGAGGCGGCTTACAAGCGACTTTCAAACGAAAGCGTATATTCTGCCGTACAGTGTTTGATAGGTTCCAAAAACGATGTGAGGGGTATATGTTCATTTGAACAGACGGATTACAAAAAGATGTTTGCTCATGATGAAATTATGATTTATTCCATGTTTACCAATATGGTAGGTATGATTTTGGATAACAAACAAAATAAGGCTTGACAAGAGCTTGAAAATAGCTTGATTCCAAGAACTTGAATTAATGGCGTGCAACAAAGGTTCTTGAATTGGAAGGCTTGAATCAAAGGGCTTGAATCAACTTTGCTTTTTAAGTGTGTTATAAATGGATATTTATTTGATTGGTGCAAACCGTCGGATAAATATCGGGCAACAAAAGGCGGAAACGGATATATCGGAAAGATATTTAAAACGTATATATTCGGTTTTGCCATGAAAATTACTTGTAACAAAAAAAGGAGGAATATGGGGCATGATTTCTAATCAGATTTTACAAAGCACCATCGACGGATTGAAAAACATAACAAGGCGAGAACTCAGTGTTGTTGAGCGTGAGGGCAAAGTGGTTGCAACCACCGAAACAGATATGGTAAATTCAACCATAGAAAACATTGATAATTTCGTAAACAGCCTTGCGGAAACACAGCAGGTTCAGGGCTGTCAGTATTTCAAGGTTTTCGATAACGGAAACACAGAATACGTTGTTATGATTAAGGGTGAGGACGAGGAAACTTTCCGTATAGGAAAAATAACGGCTTTCCAAATTCAAAACTTGCTCATTGCCTACAAGGAAAGATACGACAGAGATAATTTTATTAAAAATCTTCTTTTGGATAATCTCCTTCTTGTGGATATATATTCAAGGGCAAAGAAATTGCACATTGAAAACAATGCAAGAAGAATAGTTTTCCTTATCGAAACGGAAATTGACAAAGAACTCAATGTGGTTGAAATTGTCAGAAATATTTTCCCAACAAAGCAGAAAGATTTTGTTACTGCTGTTGACGAGAAGAGCATTATCCTTGTGAAAGAGCTTAAGGAAAAGGACAGCAAGGAAGAAATAGAGGGCATTGCAAAGTCAATTTATGATACCCTTACAGCAGAGGCTGGCAGTGAGTCAGCTAAGGTTGGAAAGGCCATCCACATTGCTATAGGTACTGCTGTAAACGACCTTAAAAATGTTTCCGCAAGTTATAAGGAAGCTAAAATGGCTCTTGAAGTAGGCAAGATTTTTGAAGAATCAAAGAACATTGCAAATTATGAACAGCTTGGCATAGGCAGACTTATTTATCAGCTTCCTACATCACTTTGCAAAATGTTCATAAATGAAGTTCTTCATGGCATTTCAATGGATCAGTTTGACGATGAAACTCTTGCCACCGTAAATAAGTTCTTTGAAAATAACCTCAATGTTTCCGAAACATCAAGACAGTTGTACATCCACAGAAACACACTTGTGTACAGACTTGATAAACTCTATAAGATGACAAATCTTGACCTTAGGAATTTTGATGATGCAATTATATTCAAGATTATGCTTATGGTAAGCAAGTATATGAATTACAGAGATAATTTTATGTACTAATTAATTTGTGCGTTGATTGAGTTAAGTTGGTATGATTTTGGGTTTTACTCCGATAGGATTGTTAAAAAGAATGGCGAGAACTACCTTAGCTACCCTTGGGGAGCTGTCACCGTAGGTGACTGAGGGGGTAAAATCCCCGGATTGATACCAAAATCAACCGACATAACAGATTGTTTTTGATATGCACTAAACTGTATCCGGGCTTGCTGTGCTTTCGGGCACAGCAGGTTCGGTATGGAAAAAGCGAAACAAGATAGACAGAATTGGATATACAGCCGTTCTTGGAGAGGAATGGCAGAAGAAAAGGATGTTTGTATATGATAAGAATGGAAAATGTAACCAAAATTT